>CALUGU010000069.1 GCA_944320255.1 uncultured Prevotella sp.
GACGAGCCGAGCATAGGCCTGCACCAGCGCGACAACGACCGCCTGATAAAGTCGCTAAAGGAGCTGCGCGACCTCGGAAACACTGTAATCGTGGTGGAACACGACAAGGACATGATGCTCAACGCCGACTACATCGTTGACATAGGGCCGAAAGCCGGCCGCAAGGGAGGCGAGGTGGTGTTCCAAGGCACGCCGCAGGAAATGCTCAAGCATCACACCATCACGAGCCAATACCTCAACGGGGAGATGAAGATAGAAGTGCCGAAGGAAAGGCGCAAGGGCGGCGGAAAGAGCATAACGCTGCGCGGAGCGTCGGGCAACAACCTGAAACACGTTGACGTGGAGTTTCCTTTGGGCAAGCTGATTGTCGTCACCGGCGTCAGCGGTTCGGGCAAGTCAACGCTGATTAACGAGACACTACAACCAATATTGAGCCAACATTTCTACCGTTCGTTGAAGAAACCGATGCCTTACGACTCGATAGACGGGCTTGAGAATGTTGACAAGGTTGTCAACGTAGACCAAAGTCCGCTGGGACGAACGCCGCGCTCAAACCCCGCGACATACACGGGAGTGTTCAGCGACATACGCTCTCTGTTCGTCAACCTGCCCGAAGCGAAGATGCGCGGATACAAGCCGGGCCGCTTCTCGTTCAACGTCAAGGGCGGCCGTTGCGAGGCCTGCGGGGGCAACGGATACAAGACGATAGAGATGCGCTTCCTTCCTGACATTATGGTGCCGTGTGAAGTGTGCCACGGCAAACGCTATAACCGCGAGACGCTGGAGGTGAGATACAAGGGCAAGAGCATCGCCGACGTGCTTGATATGACGATTAACCAGGCCGTGGAGTTCTTTGAGAACGTGCCCGACATACTCCGGAAAATCAAGACAATACAGGATGTGGGCCTTGGATACATCAAGCTCGGCCAGCCGTCAACAACGCTCTCTGGCGGCGAAAGCCAGCGCGTGAAGCTCGCAACAGAACTAAGCAAGCGCGACACGGGCAAGACTGTCTACATCCTCGACGAGCCTACGACGGGGTTGCATTTCGAGGACATCCGCATATTGATGAACGTCTTGCAGAAACTTGTAGACCGCGGCAACACTGTAATAATAATAGAACACAACCTCGACGTCATCAAACTGGCCGACCACATAATCGACATAGGGCCTGAAGGAGGACGCGGGGGAGGGCAAGTGCTCACCACGGGCACGCCTGAAGAAGTGGCCTTGAGCGACAAGGGCTTCACTCCGAAGTTCCTGAAAGCGGAACTCGGACTTTAAAACAAACAACCATCCGCAAACGAACAAATGCCGTTTGCGGATGATTGTTTTACTGACAAGACTTCCACAAAAGAATTACCAGAATATGATTTGCCGTTTTTCACCTTGTAATTCACGGCAAAACGCACGATAAAAGACCGTCTCTTGCGTTGCGTTTCGCCACCTTTTACAAACTGACGCAATACGTGAGGTCGGACGGTTCCATCTTTTAGCCTCCACCATATACAGTAACCGCCTGTCAACTAAGCAGTTAACAGGCGGAATAACGAAATGGGAACGTTTATGTCTTCCGTATTTTATTTTCAGTTTTCACACAACATCAGAACCTCGTCATGAACTCAACCACAATCTTGTCCCTTTCCGACGGCTTGGGCATCGCGCCGTCGCGGTAGAAATACTTTTCGTAGTTGAGACGTATGTCCGACACGAACGGAAGGTCGAGGCTGAACGTCAGTCCGCCCGTAATGCGCGAACGCTGGTAGTCGTTGATGACAAGCGAGCCGGCCGTGTCTTCCTCGCCGTCAACGTAACGCTTGCCGTCGCTGTGGTCGCTCATATAGTCGTAACGCAACACCGGGGATATTTTAGTGAAAAAGCACTTACGCAAAGGGATGTCGTAACTTACGAAAGCGTCGAGCGCATGCACTGCGTCGAAGGCGTTATGGCCGTAATGTTTGTAAAGATACTCAACCTCGGCGTGCCATCCGTGGGCGTGGTAATAGGCTCCGGCGTCGTACATCATCACCGACACGTTGTCGGGTTTTATCTTCTGCGTGCTCAACGTGAGGTTGAAACCGCGCGGAAAGAAGAACTGCGCCTTGGCGGAGAAGTTCACGTTATTCGTCCAAAAGTCTTTCTGGTCGGTCAGTCCCGAACCGTTGAACATACCCGCCTGCAATATTATCGGGAAGCCTACGTTGAACGAGTAGCCCACAGTGGCTCCGACGTCGCGCACGTTGCCCACCTGCTTGGCTATGAACGAGCGGTTGGCGAAATACTGCAAATGCGGCGAGCGGTGGGCGTCGATGGTGAACGGCGCGCGCATCTGGCCTATCGTGAAGTCCAATCCGCGCACCGGCTTCAGCCTGGTGTACGTGTCGAGCATCTTTATCTGCCCTTCGTCGGAGAGGTCTATCTCCACCTTGTACGACACAACCTTCGTCAGGTCGCCGTCAAGGCTCACACGGGCGTTGCGCACCTGGAAGCGGCCTTCGCCCTCTTCCGTCTGGTACTCATACTTTCCACGTATCGTCCCGTGCACTTTCGGGGTACGGTCAACCTTGTCGCTGTCGTCTTCCGCCGAAATCGGCATGGCTGCCAACATAGCGAACGCCATCAGGAGCAAACTCTTCACATCCATAATCAATGTCCTATTTTTGTGCAAAATTAGGCATTATGTGTTACAAAAGCGTTACAAACGGAATATTATAAGATTAAGAAAAAAACAAAGGGTGGAGGATTAATCCCTCTCACGTGGTTAATCCTCCACCCTTAATCCGCCGCATATCACATCAAAGCGGCTATTTCACGTCAATGCCAATCTTGCTGCCGAAGTTGCAGAACCATATTATATAAGCATAATAGACAAACATTATGCACATGGCCACAACCACGCCCGTGGCGTCAACCACGTAACCCATCACCGGCATGAGCACGGCTGCGCCGATGACGCCGGTGTTTATTATGCCCGTGGCGGCCTTGGTGTGCGGGCCAAGGGCCTGAAGGCCGAGGTTGAAGATGAGCGGCCACATGACAGAATGGAACAATCCGGCTGCTATCATGCACCAGATGCCGACCATGCTGTCGGCGAAAACCAACGAAAGTGCTATGCACAACGCACCGAGGCAGAGGCACGACGTAAGGAGCACGCGCGGCTTGAACTTGGTAAGGATGCCTGCTCCGATAAAACGGCCAACCATCATTCCGCCCCAGTAAAACGCCAAGAACGACGTTATCGTCTGCGAATCCGTCTCGCCGAGGAGCGCAAAGCGCGCCGAAAGCATCGATGGAACGCCTATCTCAAGACCCATGTACATGAATATGCCGAGCGCGCCGAACCATACGTGGGGGTACTTGAACACGCTGCTCTTGTACTCACGCTGTATGCCGGCCTCCTCCGCCTGCTTGCCTTCGTCAATCTTAGGCAGCTTCAGCATGGCGATGACGACGCCTACGAGTATGGTGAAAACGCCCAAGCCGAGGAACGGGCCGGGCACCAATTCGGGCGCGGGCTTCTCGCCGCCGAGTATCATTGTCGTGATGAATATCGGCGCCACGGTGGTGGCTACGGAGTTGATGGCCATGCTGAGCGTCATTCGGAACGCGCCGCCTTCTGGCGAACCGAGCACCATCACGTAAGGGTTGGCCACGTTTTGCAGCATCACCACGCCTATTGCAACAAAGCACATGCAGCTGAGGAACACCGTGTAAACGTCGCTCCCCGCGGCTATCGCGGAGTCAATCCCGAACGAGTTGATGACAAAGCCGATGCCGGCCACGGCCAATCCGAGGATGAGCGTGCCCTTGTATCCTATTTTATTCATAAGGAACGCGAGAGGTATCGACAGCAGGTAAGCCCCGTAAAAGGCGGTGTTGACATACTGTCCTTGCTGTTCGGTGAGGCCGAACGCCTGCTTGCAGAAGTCGATCATCGAGTTGTTCATCGTCGTTATAAACCCTATCAGGAAAAGAACGATGAACACGACAATCAGCGCAAACGTGTAATTTTGTTTAGGTTTCTGGTTCATGATGGTATTTGTTTATATGATTATCGTCTTTCCTAAAAAACGCAAACCATAAGGAAAAACGCTTCACACTTGAACGTTTAAGACCGTTTCCCTTATGGTTCGCACACTAATTGTTATCTTATGACAATTTCTCCTCCGGCACGAAGTCGTCAGCCTCGTCCTTTTTCACCACGCGCTTGCGTATGGCGCGCTTCTTCTTAGGCTTCTCCTCAACGGGTTTGTCAGCCTTTACGCCGGCGAGTTCGGGGTCTATCAGGATGCGGCCGCAGTATTCGCAGACTATGATTTTCTTGTGCATCTTGATGTCAAGCTGGCGCTGTGGCGGTATTTTATTAAAGCATCCGCCGCATGCGTCACGCTGAACGTAGACGATGCCGAGGCCGTTGCGCGCGTTCTTTCGTATGCGTTTGAAGCTGGCGAGCAGGCGCGGCTCTATCTTTCCCTCAAGCTCCTTGGCCTTGGCTTTCAGTCGTTCTTCCTCGGCGCGGGTCTCGTCCATGATTTCGTCAAGCTCGTTGCGCTTCTCCTCAAGAGCCTGGCGGCGGTCGGTTATCTGCTCCTCGGTGGCCTTGAGGTCGGCGTTCTTCTCCTCAACCTTGGTGTTAGCCTCGCGTATTTTCTTGTTGCACAGTTCTATTTCGAGCGTCTGGAACTCTATTTCCTTGCTCAACGTGTCATACTCACGGTTGTTCTTCACGTCGTTAAGCTGCGCCTTGTAACGCTCAACGCTTTGCTGCGCCTCGGCTATCTCGGCCTTTTTCTGCTTCACGGCGTCCTCGAATTCCTTGATGTCGTTCTTGATTTTCTCCACACGTGTGGTAAGTCCGGCTATCTCGTCCTCAAGGTCTTGCACCTCAAGCGGCAGTTCGCCGCGCAGCGCACGCTCCTCGTCGATGGCCGACAGCGTGGTTTGCAACTGGTAGAGAGTCTTCAATCTCTCTTCTACTGACAAGTCTGTAGGGTCTTTCTTTGCCATATCTTATTTTTTAGTTGACAAGTGACGAGCAGACAAGCAAACAAGCCAAATAGTCTTATTTTCAGTCTGCGCGTCATTTATTAATGATTATCTTACTTTATTATATATTATAACGCCTCAACAAGTTGCACGGCCACAAGCAATATTCCCCGTCCGCCAGCAATCCGTATTCTCGTAACTTATCACTGACAGCTCGTCTGCTTGTCACTCGTTTACTCGTCTGTTACAAGTAAATTATCGGGTTGGTGTTGGTCTTCGTGAGATATGTTTTCACGCCCTTGCACTCCCTTTCGATTATTTCCTTGAATATCTCGTTGGTGAACTGTTCGCTCTGGTAATGGCCGATGACGGCTATCTGTATCTCCTGTTCGTGTCCGAAGTACTCGTGATAGTGCATTTCGCCAGTGACGAAAGCGTCTGCGCCCTCGGCTATGGCGTCGCCGAGAAGGAACGAGCCGGCACCTCCGCACACGGCGACGGTCTTTATCGGACGGCGCATCAGCTGGTTGCACTGCACGCATTCCACGTCGAAAGTGCGCTTGAGCATGATTACGAAATCGTCGGCGGCCACCGCGCTGGGCAACTCACCTATCACCCCGCTGCCGCAGTCGATGCCTGCGACTGTCTTAGGGGCGAAGAAACGGCATCCGCCAAGCCCCATCTTCTCCGCTATCTTGAAGTTCACGCCGCCCGGCGCGTTGTCGATGTTGGTGTGCATCGACACCACCGCCACGTCGGCCTTCAACGCCTTGGCCACGGCGCGCTGCACGTCGTTCTCGTAAGTGACGTGCCTGAGCGCGTGGAATATCAGCGGATGGTGGCTCACGATGAGGTTGCAGCCCAAGGCCACGGCCTCGTCAACGACGGCCTCTGTAACGTCAAGACACAATAAAGCCCCTGATACTTCCGCCTCTGTCAGTCCTACCTGCAAGCCAGCATTGTCAAAGCTCTCTTGCAGGGGCAGGGGCGCGAAACGTTCAAGGGCGTCAACCACTTCTCTTATTTTCACGCTTTTCAGCATTTTATGTTACAAAGTGCAAAGATAATGATTTCCAGCGGCAAATCAAAACGCAACGGTTCTTATTTACATTATTTAACCACCGACAAGTCAAAACCCATGAATTTCTACTCGTACATAAGCAGATGCTTAGCCTCTTGGCATTCTGACGTTATGCAACGCGTTTCGTCGCGTTGCGAGACGTATGGTTATTTGAAGTCGTTTAGCAGGCTTATCACCGTGTCAACGTCGCCGCGGGTCATCGTCTGGTTGAGCGGAACGCTCAGCTCCTCGCGGTGTATCTTCTCTGTTATGGGCAGGCTTAGCGCGCTCCATCCGGCGTAGCA
Source organism: uncultured Prevotella sp. (assembly GCA_944320255.1). Taxonomy (GTDB): domain Bacteria; phylum Bacteroidota; class Bacteroidia; order Bacteroidales; family Bacteroidaceae; genus Prevotella. Next base: position 6,352 of record CALUGU010000069.1, read on the forward strand.
ACGCTGCCGGTGGGGCGGGATGGGGTAGTGTATCATCGTCGCGACGCCGCCTTCGGACAAGTGACGTTGTAGCTCGTCGCGCCGTTCACACATCACGGGGAATATGTGGTGCACGCTCAGGCGGCAGTAGTCAAGGTCCGGCAGCCGCAGCAGGGGGTTCTTCACCTCGCCGGCGTAACGCATGGCGATGGTGCGGCGCGCGGCGTTGTCGGCGTCGAGATACTTCAGCTTGACGCGCAGCACGGCGGCTTGCAGCTCGTCCAGACGGCTGTTGCGTCCGCGCAGGTCGAACACGTACTTGCGTGCCGACCCGTAATTGCCGAGGGCGCGCACCGTGGCGGCCAGCTCGTCGTCGTCGGTTGTCACGGCTCCGGCGTCGCCGAGCGCGCCGAGGTTCTTTCCGGGATAGAAGCTGTGGCCCGCCGCGTCGCCGAGGCTGCCCGTGCGTTTCGCGCCGAACGTGCATCCGTGGGCTTGCGCGTTGTCCTCTATCAGCTTCAGTCCGTGCCGCTTGCAGATGCCGCCTATCCTCTCGGTATATGCGCATCGGCCGTATAAGTGGACTATCATCACCGCCCTTGTGCGCGGCGTGACAGCCTGTTCTATGAGGCTGTCGTCTATCTGGAACGTGTCCTCCCTTGGCTCCACGAGCACCGGCGTAAGTCCGTTTTCGGTAATGGCGAGTATGCTTGCGATGTACGTATTTGCCGGCACTATCACCTCGTCGCCCCGCTTCATCACGCCCATTTCCATGTAAGCGCGCAGTATCAGCCACAGCGAGTCAAGCCCGTTGCCGCAGCCTATGCAGTGTTTCGTGCCGGTGTATCGCGCATATTCAGCCTCGAAAAGCCTGTTCTCTTCGCCTTGCAGATACCATCCGCCCTCGACGACGCGCCTCACAGCCTCGTTGATTTCATCCGAGTGCATGGCCGTAACCTTTGAAAGTTCAAGGTATTTTATCATCTTTCGTTTTGAATTTAAAGAATTTAGAGAAGTTATAGAAGTTAGAGCCGAATGCTTTGTTGGGTGGTTTTGGCATATTAAAGTATTTGGAGCTGTTAGTCAGTTGTAGCAGTATTATAAGGTAATGGCTTTAACTTCTATAACTTCTCTAAATTCTTTAAATTCAAAACAAAATCACACCTCCCATTCATACGTGTCGTAACACACGCCGCGCCCGCCGAAACCTTCTTTCTGGTAGATAAGGTTCTCGTTGAGGATGGCGCCGCAGTCCTCGGTCGATTTGCCGAAATCGAAGTAATGGCGGAAGCCGGCGTAGTCGTTGTTAAGTATCACGTCATAGATGGCGTCAATCACACGGAGGCGTTTCCCTTCGGGACTTGCCGATATGTACTGCGCGTGCACCACCTGTCCGGTGACGTACAGCACCGTGCCGCCAAGCACTTCGCCGTCTTTTTCGGCAACATACAGTATGATGTTGTCGGGGAAGCGCGACTTGAGCAGCTCCATCTCTTCCACCGTGTGAACAGGTTTCACGCCGTATTTGTTGCCGAGGTTCAGGTCGAGCACGCGCCAGAAGGCCCGCAGGTCGTCGCTCCTGTGCACGCTTACGCCGCTCCGCCGCGCCTTGTTGACGCCGTAGCGGCGGTCGCGGTGCCACTTAATCCTGTCGCCGAGGATTATTGTCGAGGATATGTCTCGCGCCGAGATGCGCGCCCGGCAGACCTTGAACAGGGCGTATAAGTCCTCGCCCGACGGTTGCAGATGGTAAATCCAGGGTATCGACTTATATGCCACACGACTTACGCCTTCGGCCTTGAGGTAGGCGTTAAGCTCGCTGAAAAGGGTGACGACAGCCGCCGCCGCCGCGTCTTCGCGCATCACGAGGCCGCCGTAAGTGAGGCCTTGGTGCGAATGGAGCACGCCGTCCTTGATGTTGGCCGGCAACAGGGCGTAGAGCCGTCCGCCGGCGTAGAACATCAGGGAATGGTCTGCGAACCTGTCGCTGTGGTAGTCCATATAGTCCCGGAAGAAAAGGAACGTGCCGTTTTTCGACTGCGCCACGAACCCGTCCCACTCGCTTTTCCTCTCAGGCGAATATCTTATTATGTCAAACATAATGGCGTCTTAACGTATGTTGAAATATGTTTTCAGGCAAGCAAAGTTAAGCATTTTCTCATAGATAACGGCCTCCTGGGTGGCAAAATGTCATTATTTATTTGCATAAACCGAAAACTTTGACAACCTTTGCAGCCTGAACAACGCCGTAAAAGGCAACCAGTCAAACAACAATTAACCGCAAACGACAGATGGAAGCGTTATCGAATAAAGCCAGGAAATGGCTTGCCGCCGCTTGGCTGCCTGTGAAGCGCAACTTCACTTTTTTCTTTTTCATGTATCTTTTGGGCTTCGCCTGCATAATGGTAATCAACGGTTACGGCCGCCACGTGGCCGTGTTCGAGCTTTTCACCGACCTTTACGCCGTCTGCCTGTTGCTCAGCCTGCTCCCGGCAGGGGCCGCGGCGTGGGGCAGGGGGATTGTTTACGTGCTGTCATACCTGCTTGCGCTTGTCGATATGTTTTGCTATTGCGAGTTCGGCTCGCCTGTCAGTTTCAACCTGCTCCAGGCCTGCGTGCAGACCAACCAGCGCGAGGCCGCCGAGGCGTTGGCCACGTATGTCACCCTCGACGCGTTCGCCTCGCCCCTTGTCTTGGTGCCGGTGATAATGGCGGCGAACATCGTCTGCGCGAGGCTCAAGCCCCGTCTGCGCTTCGCCACGCGCCTGAAAGACTGGCACTTGGGCCTCGCCTGCCTTGCCGTAATAGCCCTTAGCCTGAAGGCCGAGATAACGGACAAGGCCTATTATTACCACAATTTCATAGCCGCCGACGACTCCCTCGACCTCCAATACAACATCGACAAGCCCCACGAGGCGGGCTTCTACATCGCGGTTTACCGCCTGGCGCACGCCGCCAAGTGCCTCGCCGTGGTGAACAAGGAGATACGCGACATGGAGAAACGCGCCGGGAAAACCAAGCCGCAGGGCTGCACGTTCCGTTCTGACAACATCATACTCATAATAGGCGAGGCCACCACGCGCCACCGCCTGCACCTCTACGGCTACCCGAAGGCCAACACTCCGCGGCAGGACTCGCTCGCCGGGGCCGGCGCGCTCGTGCCTTTCACCGACGTCGTGTCGCCGCACAACCAGACGTCGGAGGTGTTCAAGACGGCGTTGTCAACCTACGCTTACGGCAAGGAAGGCTCGTGGAACGAGTATCCGCTGTTCACCGAGCTGATGAAAAACGCCGGTTACAACGTCACGTTCATAACAAACCAGTTCGTGAAAACCATCAACGACGACATATTCAACTTCAGCGGCGACACGTTCGTCAACAACGAAGGGCTTAGCCGGGCGCAATTCTCACACCGCAACACGCGCCTCCACCGCTACGACGAAGGCCTGCTGGCCGACTATGACTCGCTGAAGGCCTACAACACGGAGCACAACCTCGTGATATTCCACCTCTTGGGATGCCATACGGCGTATGAAGACCGCTACCCGGAGGCCTTCGACGTGTTCAAGAAAGCCGACTACGACCGCCCCGACCTTGACGCCGACGGGATGAAGAACATCGCGGCTTACGACAACGCCGTGCTCTACAACGACTATGTGGTGACTGAAATAATAAGGCGGTTTGAGGACGAAGACGCCATCATCGTGTACATGCCTGACCATGGCGAGATGGCGTTCGTGGGCAGTTCCACTTACGGACGCACCCTGGCCGTGAACACCCAAAACGAGGTTTACCAGCAGTTCGACATACCTTTCTGGATATACGTGACGCAGAAATACCGCGAGAGCCATCCCGACATCTGCGCGCAGATAGAGGCGGCGAAGGACAAACCCTTCATGACGGACTGCGTAGACCAGCTCATTTTGTACCTCGCCGGGGTGCGGACGCCCTTCTACAGCGACCGGGACAACATCCTAAGCCCCGCCTATGACGCCCGGCGAAAGCGCATGGTGATGGGCAAGATAGACTACGACGGGTTCATGCGGGGCTATAAGCCCTGACTTCCACGCTTGCCGCCGACGTATCTTAAGAACTCGTCATATTCGCGGATGTAGTCGCTCTCCTCGTAAAACTCCGAGGCGAGAACCAGGCACACCGCGCCAGACGAGAAGTCGTCGAGCGTGCGCCACGTGTCCGTGTCAACGAAAAGTCCCTGGTAAGGGTGGTTCAGTAAGTAAGTTTTCCTGCTTGTCCCGTCGTCGAGCGTCACGTGGAAGCTGCCGCTCACGGCTATGATGAACTCCTTGCACTCCTTGTGCGAGTGTCCTCCGCGGCTCTCGCCTCCCGGCACGTCGTACACCCAATAGACCCGTTTCACGTCGAAAGGAATGTTGCGCAGCCCTTCGGCCACGGTCAGGTTGCCGCGCGGGTCTATGATTTTAGGCAGGTCGATGATTTTATTCATATCTTAATAACGTTTTTTCTTAGTGCGAAGTATAATTTGTCTGCAAAATATTTTTTTATCAAAACGGATACGGCTAACGTTGTGATTATGCACAATCCGGCAGTCAAGGCATACCCTAAATCTATGTTTCCTTTATATAACAACCACGTTCCAAGACTTATTACAAGCGTGTGCGTCAGGTAAAATTCAAGGCTCAATTTACCCCCCCCCCTATCAGTTTTTTGCTATGGAGCAGGTGGGTGACGAGGCCGTTTGACGAATCTGTTACGGCGAATAGGTATATTACGGTTGGCAGTACGGGGATGAACACCACCGTTGTGTTTATCTGTGCCGGCGTGTTTCCGTGCACGATGTAAGCCAATACGACAATAATGACGGCGAACAACTCGACAAGCGTTGCTTTGGCAAGGCTGCGCCTGCCATTCGTCCAACGCAAGAATGTCTTTGTAGCTTGTGATACATACAGTCTGTAAACGATAATCCCGATTATGAAATCAACCATGCGCACCGGCGGAAAAACATAAACCAAAGTGTTAATAAGGTTTGACGGCACAATATATATCACCCCGGCATACAGCGCGGCGCCAACGGCAGACATTGCGGCCAACATCTTTGTGGAGGCGCGCATAATGGTCTTATAAAGCAAGGGGAAGCAAATGTAAAAGAACATCACGTCGGATAAGAACCATGCAACGCCGTTATATGCGTAGTTATACCCGTTGTCGGGCACCCAGCTTTGAAGTAAAAAAATGCTCAAAAGCAACTTGACGACATCGACACCGTAGCCGCGGGCCACGTCGAGCACTATGAATGCGGATAATAGAAGGATGTGTAAAGGATAAAATTTAGAAAGCTGCTTTAAGAGAAAATGCTTCAGCGAGAAACTGTGGTTGTCTATTTTTTCGCCGTAACCTATTGACAACACAAAGCCGCTCAACATGAAAAAGAACGACACTCCGCATTCTCCGCCAAAGCTGAAGTATGGTGAGCCGCCCCACGAAAAATGGGAAAAGAACACCATTAACACGAAGACAAGGCGTAAAGACTGTAACGATTTTATCATTATTTGTTGCGTATGGTAATAGTAAACCGCATTATCGGCGAATATTTCCGAGCAAAGTTAGGCATTTCCCTGTAAAATAACGCCGTGCGGTGGCGTTTATTTTGCGCGCCGTGTAAAAACCTCCCGGCAGCGCGGCCCGCACGAGGCTCTTGCCTGTTCACGGCAAACGGCGTTGCGATTTGCCGTAAATCGCACGCTGAAAAGCCGTAAATCGCACGCTAAAATACGGCAAATTGCAATGTGTTGAATATCAGGCTGTTACGAGAATGGTGCGCAACGCCGCCCAGAACAGCCGCTTTCCGGAGGTGTGAAAATACGAAAAAAAGACGCCCGAAAGCAAAAAAGATGTGATTTTATGCTTGAAATAATCGGAAAAAAGATAATTTTGCAGACCGTAAGCCGCCGCAAGGCGCGGCGCACTGGAAAGATGCTCGAGTGGCTTAAGAGGCACGCCTGGAAAGCGTGTAGGCGCCAAAAGTGCCACGGGGGTTCGAATCCCCCTCTTTCCGCAAAAGATACTGTAAACAGCGGTTTTACATAAATTGCAGCATAGGAAAGTTTGGGTAAGTTTAGGTAAAGAGCGGAATTATAAACCGCAAATAAACCGCAAAAACCGCAAAAACCGCAAATTAACTGCAACAACATTGAGCAATGAATTATTAATAAAAGAAACGATGAAATGGCAACAATACGAATGTATCTTGACAAAAGGGCTGTTAAGCGTGGCGAAGAAGCCCCTTTGAAAATAGGCATCAACAAGCACGGAACCTCAGCTTATATAAAGATCGGGGTTAAAATATATCCGACGCAGTGGGATGCTAAGAGGGAACGTGTGAAGGAGCATCCTAACAAAGCGTTCATACAAAGTTTCATTGACAGCCAGAAGGCGAAAGTGTCAAATATGGTTATGAAAATGACTGCGGACGGTGAGCTGGCCGGACTGACTGCGACGCAAATCAAGAATAGGGTATTGGAGGCATTGGAGCCAAAGGCAAGCACAGCAAACAGTTTTTACAATAGGTTCATAGCATTCTCCAACTCAAAAGAAGCAAAACGGACAAGGGACATTTATTCTGTAACTGTTAAACGGATGTTGGAGTATGACAAGAAGTTGCGTACACGTTCATTCGAGGAGATAACAAAGGACTGGCTTACGGGGTTTGACAAGTTCCTGATAGGATGCGGCAATTCACAAAACAGTCGCAGCATACATTTCAGGAATATCCGTGCCGTATTCAATGATGCGCTTGACAATGACATTACGACGGCATATCCATTCCGTAAATTCAAGATAAAGACTGAACAGACTGCAAAGCGCGCACTGACATTGGAGCAACTTCGCGGATTGTTGAAGATGTCAGGTTTAGGGCAAAGGCAACAACGTTTCTTGGACTATTTCAAACTGATGTTCTATTTAATAGGTATAAACATTGTTGACTTATGCCATATAAGGGGAGTGGACGCGGACGGACGTATAAGATATAAAAGACAGAAAACAAAAAAACAATACAGTATAAAAGTGGAACCGGAAGCCGTTGAACTTATAAACAAACACAAAGGCGAGAAATATCTTTTAGACATACTTGATGCGTATTCAAACGAACGCTCTTTCACGCGCCAATTTGACAAGGACTTAAAACAATTCATTCCTGGTTTAACTTCATATTCGGCTCGCCATTCATGGGCCACAATGGCGAGCGAGATAAACATTCCTGAAGACGTGATAAGCCACGCTCTTGGGCATTCGTTCTCTACTGGAGCAAGCGTGACCCAAGTGTACATAGACTATAATATGAAAAAAGTCGATGACGCTAACAGGCGTGTCATCGACTATGTGTTAGGGAAATAACCAACTAAACTTTTCTCTTGACAAGCCACCACACGGCGATTACCAGCACGACGACGACCACCACCAGCGGCCAGAACATTTTCAGCCTCGCCCGCTCCAACCAGCCAAGCTCGCGCTCCACGGGCACGGGCGTCTCCACCGTGTCGTAGCGCAGTATGCGCAGCGTGTCCCTAAGCCGGCGGTCGCGGTAACGCCACTTGTACACCACCTTGTCCTGGTACACCGTGTCGCCCACCGTCCGGCGGTTCACCCACACGCTGTCCATCACGTAAACGCTGTCCATTTGCCAACGGTCTACGTACACGCTGTCAGTCCGCACAGTCTCCACCGGCACGTACCTCACCGTCTTGCAGCCGCAGAGCAGCGATATGACTATCAGCACGGCCAGCCCCCACAATGCGCCCGTAAGCTCGTCTTTCAATTTCTCGTCCATAACCATTCAATTTTAATCAAACAAAAAAGCGGCGAACCCTTGACGTGCGCTCCGCTGCCAATCCCCCTCCCTGGAGGGGTCGGGCGGGCTTTCACTGCGCCCACCTTTGCGCCTCCCACTCCCTGCGCTTCACCAGGCCCTTGAGCCGCTTGCCGCCGGCGTACACCCAGCGGCGGAACTGCGCCTGGACGTCCTCCACCGGCGCGCCGGCCTTGATTTTCTTCAGCAGGGTTGAGCCTTTGAACGCACCGAGGCCGAGATTGTAGATGAACGAGCACAGGGCGTCGTATTTTCCCTGCGTGTCTATTTCGGGGATGGTGTTGAGGTACGCCTCCGCCGGGGCGAGGTCTTCGCGCAGCCACTGCTCCGCCTCGCCGCGTGTGCAGCGGTCGCCCATCCTCACGCCCTTGGTGTGGCCGTAGCCTATCGTGGGCACGCCGCCGGGGCACTTGTAGGCCGACGCCCTGAAGCCCTCGAACTCCTTAATCTTCGCTATAACCAAATCGCTTGCCTTCATTTTCTTTTTCTTTTTTATTATTATAAGCCGAATAAGCCGAATTGGCCCTATACGCCCTATGCGCCGCCCTTCACCCCTCCTCGGAGGGGCCGGGGGTGGGCTTGCCTTCCTCCATCGCCTCCTCAAGGGCCTCGCCCACGTCGGCGTCCTTCTTCTTTGCGAAGGCGACGACGAACGCCTTGATAAAGCCCTTGACGCTTTTCCGCTCGATGCGCACGCCGTGCAGCCAGAAGAAGTGGCCGATGAACGACTTGGCCTCGCAGCCTATGGCCACCGCCGTGGCGGCGACGCCGCCGAGCATGTAGTCAACGCCGAGCGGACGCAGTATAGCCCAGCCTACCAACATACCGAGGCACACCCAAATGAAGTAGTCAACCAGCTTGTTCACAGTCCTGC
>CALUGU010000070.1 GCA_944320255.1 uncultured Prevotella sp.
GTAACATAGAGTATTGTCCGTTAACTCCGGCGAGTGAAACGAGCCTAACTCCTGTTAACTCCTGATAACTTCAGAATCATGATACACCCTCACCACGCTGCAGGCCGCAGACTTCACCATCGGGACTGCCCTCCTCCACCCCGGAAAAACGCCGTTTTCTCCTTATTTAATAAAAAATCATCAATTTTGTGGGGAAAAGTGGTGCGGTGTGGGGAATTTTACTTATCTTTGCCAAGCAAACATAGAGGTAAGCCGCCGATGCGTTTTCTTGGCAACATAGAAGCTAAAATCGACTCGAAAGGTCGCGCCTTCCTGCCTGCTTCGTTCCGCAAGGAACTGCAAACGTCAGGCGAGGACTACCTCGTCATGCGCAAGGACATCTACCAGCCTTGCCTCGTGCTCTACCCCGCAAGCGTCTGGAACAGCCTCACCGACACCCTGCGCTCGCGCCTCAACCGGTGGGACAGCACCCAGCAAGCCATCTTCCGCCAATTCATAGCCGACGCCGAAACCGTGACGTTAGACGCCAACGGGCGTTTCCTCATCCCCAAACGGCACATCAAGGCGGCAGGCATCGGCCAGTCGGTAAGGTTCATCGGCATGGACGACACCGTGGAGATATGGAGCGACAAGGGAGCCGACGGGGCGTTCATGGAGCAGGAAGACTTCGCCAAGACGTTCGAGAGCCTTATGAAAACAGGCCCTGCGGCCGGCACGGCAGACAGCCGCGGCGCGCAGGGCGACAACCTATGACAGAGAATGACAACCACCGCTGACACATACCACGTGCCCGTGATGCTCCGCGAGAGCGTTGACGGGCTGGCCATCCGCCCCGCAGGCGTCTACGTAGACGTAACCTTCGGCGGCGGCGGACACAGCCGCAAGATACTCTCAAGGATGGACGCCGACGGACGCCTGTTCGGCTTCGACCAGGACGCCGACGCCGAGGCGAACATCATCGGCGACGAGAGGTTCACCTTCGTGAGGAGCAACTTCAGGTACCTGAACAACTGGATGAGATACTACGGCGTGGAAGCCATCGACGGACTGATAGCCGACCTCGGCGTGTCGAGCCACCACTTCGACGACGCCGCGCGCGGCTTCTCGTTCCGCTTCGACGCCCCGCTCGACATGCGGATGAACAAGCGCGACGGCATGACTGCCGCCGACGTGCTCAACAAGTACGACGAAAGCCGCCTCGCCGACGTGTTCTACCTCTACGGCGAACTGCGCAACTCGCGCCGGCTGGCCGCCGCCGTGGCCAAGGCGAGGGCCGTGAAGCCCATTGAGACCACGCAAGACTTGGTGGAGGCTACGGCGCCCCTGTTCAAGCGCGAGCGCGAAAAGAAGGACGTGGCAAAGATGTTCCAGGCGTTGAGGATTGAGGTGAACCACGAGATGGACGCCCTCCGCGAGATGCTAAAGGCCGCCGCCGGGCTGCTGAAGCCGGGAGGCAGGCTCGTGGTGATAACCTACCACAGCCTGGAAGACCGCATAGTGAAGAACGTCATACGCACGGGCAACCCCGAAGGCGCGGCCCGGCAAGACTTCTACGGGCGCGTGGCTACGCCCTTCGCGGCGGTGAACAACAAGGTGATAACGCCAGGCGCGGCGGAGCTGGAAGCCAATCCGAGGAGCCGCAGCGCGAAACTGAGAATAGCAGAAAAGAAAGACGACGACAGATGAACGACACCGAGGAGACGAAAGACATACAAAACGTGGAGGACGAAGCCCGCGGACAGGAGGACAAGACGGCGGCGCAGCTGACCGAAGCCATACGCGAACAGGCCACAGAGGAGGACTCGCCGCAGTCGGCCGGCTACACCCTGCGCAAGATTTTGGGCGGAGACTTCCTCACGGCGGAGGTGATGAGGCGCCAGATAGGCGTGATAATCCTCATCGCCTTTATGACTATGATTTACGTCTCGAACAGGTACAGCTGCCAGCAAGACCTGCTCGAAATAGTCAAACTGGAAAAGGAACTGACCGACGCGAAGTACAAGGCCCTCGCCAGCTCAAGCGAACTGACCGAGATGTGCCGCGAGAGCAACGTGCTCGAAATGCTCAAGAACAACAAGGACAGCGTGCTGAAAATACCCAACCAACCACCATACATAATCAACGTACCCGACAATGAGTAGCATATTCGACAGGAAGAAAATCATCAAGCGTTACAAGGTCGTGGCTTACGCCATGCTTGCCGTGAGCCTGGCCATACTCGTCAAGATTATCTACATCGCCACCGTGGAGCGCAGCTACTGGATGGCCGTGGCCTCGACGCTGACCAAGGACAGCGTTGACGTGAAGCCCATACGCGGCAACATACTGAGCTGCGATGGGCGGCTGATGGCCAGCTCGCTGCCGGAGTTCAGGATTTTCATGGACTTCAAGGCCGGCGGCGACGAGAACGAGACGCGCGACTCGCTGTGGGAAGCCAAGGTTGACAGCATCTGCATGGGCCTGCACGAGATATTCCCGGAGAAAACCGCAGCCGAATTCAAGAAACATCTTGAGGAAGGACGCGCCAAGGGCAGCCGCCACTGGCCGGTGTGGAAGTGGCGCGTGAGCTACGACGTGTTCTCTGAAGTAAAGAAGCTGCCCGTATTCTGCCTGTCGAGCAACAAGGGAGGGTTCCACTACGAGAAGTTCAACGCCCGCCAACGCCCGTTCGGCTCGCTTGCAAAGCGCACGATAGGCGACCTTTTCGGGGCGAAAGACACGGCCCAGTTCGGCCTCGAACTGTCGTATGACTCCATCCTCCGAGGCAAGAACGGCAAGATACGCCGCCAGAGGATAAGGGGCGAGAACCTCAACATCACACAGATAGACCCCGTTGACGGAGCCGACATAGTAACCACGATAGACGTCAACATGCAAGACCTGGCCGAGCGTTCGCTCCTCGACGAGCTGAAGAAAGTCAACGCCAACGTAGGCGTGGCGATGGTGATGGAGGTGAAGACGGGCGACATCAAGGCGATAGTAAACATGGCGAAGTGCGCCGACGGGGAGTTTTACGAGATTAAGAACAGTGCCGTGTCCGACCTGCTTGAGCCTGGCTCGGTGTTCAAGACGGCGTCGCTCATGGTCGCGCTCGACGACGGCGTGGTTGACACCACTTACAAAGTTGACACCGGGTGCGGCATCTGGGACATGTACGGAGCGAAGATGCGCGACCACAACTGGCACCGCGGAGGCTACCAGGTGCTGACGCTGCCGCAGACATTGGAGTACAGCTCGAACATCGGCGTAAGCCGGATAATCGACAAATATTACGGCAAGAACCCTGAAAAGTTCGTGCAAGGCCTCGACCGCATCGGCATCCGCGAGGACCTGAAGCTGCCCATAGTGGGCTATGCGCCGCCCCGCATACGCATGCCGAAGAAGAACAAGCGCGGCCAGTACGTAAACTGGAGCAAGACGGCGCTGCCCTGGATGAGCATAGGATACGAGACCCAGGTGCCCCCGATCTCGACGCTGACGTTCTACAACGCCATCGCCAACGGCGGCAAGATGATGCGCCCGCGCTTCGTTAAGGCCGTGATGAAAGACGGACAGGTGATAAGGGAATACGCGCCGGAGGTGATAAAGCAGAGCATCTGCAAGGAAAAGACGCTGCGCGAGATAACCACCATACTGGAGCACGTCGTCAGCCAAGGCCTCGGAAAGAAGGCCGGCTCGCAGTCGTTCAAGGTGGCCGGCAAGACGGGAACGGCCCAAATATCGAAAGGCGCGGGCGGATACAAGACGGGCACGATGAATTATCTGCTCAGCTTCGTAGGCTTCTTCCCCGCCGACGCGCCGCGCTACAGCTGCATCGTGTGCATACAGAAACCGGGGCAGCCGGCTTCGAGCGGCTTCAGCGCGCTGGTGTTCCACAACATCGCGGAAGGAATAATGGCGCAGAACCTAAAGCTCGACGTGTCTGACGCGCGCGACTCGCTCTCCATACTCGTGCCCGACGTGAAGGGCGGCGACATGAACGCCGCGAAGCAAGTGCTCGCCGGACTGGGCATAAACACGTATCTCGACTGGAACGCGGCGGCCGCGAAGGGCGCACCCGTGTGGGGAACGGCGCAAAGGAGCAAGTCGGGCGTGTCGCTGAGCAAGGTCAGGCAGTGCGCGAAAGACATCGTTCCCGACGTGAAGGGCATGGGAGCGAGGGACGCCGTGTACGCCCTTGAGAGCCGCGGAGTGAAGGTAAGGCTCCACGGGCGGGGCAAGGTGACGGCGCAAAGCCTGGCTCCGGGCCGCAAGATTAAGAAGGGAGACGCCTGCACACTGAAACTGGAAATATAAAAAAACGACATATATGACACTCAAGGAGATTATAAGGAACATCCGCCCCGTCAGCGTGACGGGCGGCACCGAGATAGAAATCAAGGGCGTTGACATCGACTCGCGCCGCGTGGCCGGCGGCCACCTGTTCGTAGCGATGAAGGGAACGCAGGTGGACGGGCACTCCTTCATAGGCAAGGCCGTGGAGCAAGGGGCGGCCGCCGTGCTGTGCGAAGACCTGCCGGAGGAAATGAAAGAGGGCGTCACCTACGTGCAGGTGAAGTCAACCGAGGACGCGGCGGGCGAAGTGGCGACGCAGTTTTACGGCGACCCCTCGCGCAAGCTGAAACTCGTAGGGGTGACGGGCACGAACGGAAAGACCACCATCGCCACCTTATTATATAATATGTTCCGCAAGTTGGGCTACCGGTGCGGGCTACTCTCGACCGTCTGCAACTACATCGAAGACGAGCGGATACCGGCCGACCACACGACGCCCGACCCCGTGGAACTTAACCGACTGCTGGCAAGGATGGTGGAAGCCGGATGCCAATACGCCTTCATGGAGTGCAGCTCGCACGCCATAGCGCAAAAGAGGATAGCCGGACTGAAGTTCGCCGGGGGCATATTCACCAACCTGACTCGCGACCACCTGGACTACCACAAGACGTTCGAGAACTACCGCGACGCCAAGAAAGCCTTCTTCGACGGCCTGCCCAAGGGAGCCTTCGCCATAACCAACGCCGACGACAAGAACGGCATGGTGATGGTGCAGAACACCAAGGCAACGGTGAAGACGTACTCGACGCAGCGCATGGCCGACTTCCGCGCCAAGATACTTGAGTGCCACTTCGGCGGGATGTACTTGGAAATCGACGGACGCGAGGTGGGCGTGCAGTTCATCGGCAAGTTCAACGTGAGCAACCTGCTGGCCGTCTACGGCGCGGCGTTGATGCTGGGCAAGAAGGCCGAAGACGTGCTCGTGGCCATGAGCACGCTCCACAGCGTGAGCGGAAGGCTCGACCCCGTGCACTCGCCCGAAGGCTACACGGCGATAGTGGACTACGCCCACACGCCCGACGCGCTGGAGAACGTGCTGAAGGCCATCCACGAGGTGCTGGGCGGCAAGGGCAAGGTGATAACCGTGTGCGGCGCGGGCGGCAACCGCGACAAGGGCAAGCGTCCGCTGATGGCGCAAGAGGCCGTAAGGCAGAGCGACCGCGTAATCATAACGAGCGACAACCCGCGCTTCGAAGAGCCGCAGGCTATCATCGACGACATGCTGGCCGGACTGGACGCGAAACAGATGAAAAAGGTGGTAAGCATCGTAGACCGCAAGGAGGCCATACGCGCCGCCTGCATGATGGCTAAGAAAGGCGACGTGATACTCGTGACCGGCAAAGGGCACGAGAACTACCAGGAAATCAAGGGCGTGAAGCACCACTTCGACGACAAGGAGGTGCTCAAAGAAATCTTTGCGGAAAAGTAAACACCCGACTACAGGCATCCTGGCACCCGACTACAGCTCTCCTGACACCCACCCCTACCCTCCCGAAGGGAGGGGGCTTGAAATGCTTTCGCGGCAAGGGCGCATAAGGCTTACAAGGCCTATCAGGCCCATTGGGCCAATAAGACGAATAAGACAAATGAGCCAAATACGCCAAATAAAAAAGGCGATGCAGGCCGCTTGATAACTGCCTGACAGTCAGAGGCTTTGCAAAAGGCCGCAAACGAGGCTGCGAAAAGCCGTAAATGGCGATGCAAAAGGCCGTCTTTTACAAGGCGAAAGGCCGCAAGTTGGAAAATTAAAAATTAACAAGTAAAAATTAAATACTACGCCGGCGGCGAGGCATCAGTCCTTTAACTCCTTATCGAGCGCAGCGAGCGATAATCTCTATAACGTCTTTAACATCTAAATATAACTCCTCTAACTCCATATAGAAAATGTTATACTACCTATTCCGTTTCTTAGAGCAGTTCGGCATTCCCGGCGCCCACGTCTGGGGTTACATCTCGTTCCGCTCGCTGCTGGCGTTGATACTGGCGTTGGTAATATCGGCGTGGTTCGGCGAAAAGTTCATCAAGTACCTCAAGGGCAAGCAAATCACCGAAACGCAGCGCGACGCCAAGATAGACCCCTTCGGCGTAAACAAAATCGGGGTGCCGTCGATGGGCGGCGTCATCATCATCGTGGCCATCCTCGTGCCCGTGCTGCTGCTGGGCCGAATGCGCAACATCTACCTGATGCTGATGATCATCACCACGCTGTGGCTGGGCTTCCTCGGCGGCCTGGACGACTATATCAAGATATTCCGCCACAACAAGGAGGGCCTGCCCGGACGCTTCAAGATAGTGGGACAGGTCACGATAGGCCTCATCGTGGGCCTCGTGCTGTGGTACAGCCCCGACGCCAAAATCAACGAAAACCTCGCCATCGAGAGGCAGGACGGCCAGGAGATGGTGGTGAAGCACAGGCCTGAGGCGCAGAAGTCGCTGAAGACCACCATCCCGTTCGTCAAGGGGCACAACCTCGACTACGCCGACCTTATGAGCTTCTGCGGCAAGTACAAGACGGCGGCGGGCTGGGTGCTGTTCGTCGTGATGACGATACTCGTGGTGACGGCGGTGTCGAACGGCGCCAACCTCAACGACGGCATGGACGGCATGTGCGCGGGCAACTCGGCCATAATAGGCGTGGCCTTGGGCATCTTCGCCTACGTGTCGAGCCACATTGAATACGCCGCCTACCTGAACATAATGTACATACCGGGGAGCCAGGAGCTTGTGGTGTTCCTCTGCGCGTTCATCGGCGCGCTCATCGGTTTCCTCTGGTACAACGCCTACCCGGCGCAAATCTTCATGGGCGACACCGGCTCGCTGACCATCGGCGGCATAATAGCCGTCTGCGCGATAATCATCCACAAGGAGCTGATGCTGCCCATACTGTGCGGCATATTCTTCGTCGAGAGCCTGAGCGTCATCATCCAGGTGTGGTACGCCAAGCTCGGCACGCGCCGCGGGGTGAAGCAGCGCGTGTTCAAGCGGGCGCCGCTGCACGACACGTTCCGCACGCAGCAGGAGCAGCTCGACCCCGAAATCAAGTACCTGTTCAAGAAACCCAAGGGCGCGATACACGAGTCGAAAATCACCATCCGCTTCTGGATTGTAACGATAATCCTCGCCGCCCTGACGATAATAACGCTGAAGATAAGATGATATAAAAGCCCCCTCCCCGCCTCCCCGGTGGGGAGGAGACCGACAGAATGAAAGAAGAACATCAACAAAAGAAACTTTGCCCCTCCCCACGGGGAGGCCGGGAGGGGGCTTAACATTAAAGACATGAAACGCATAGTGATACTTGGAGCCGGCGAGAGCGGCGCGGGAGCCGCCGTACTGGCAAAGAAACAGGGCTTCGACGTGTTCGTCTCCGACACGTCGGCCATCAAGGACAAATACAAGAAAATGCTCGACGAGCACGGCATCGCATGGGAGGAAGGCCGGCACACGGAGGAGAAAATCCTCTGCGCCGACGAGATAATAAAAAGCCCCGGCATACCCTGCGACGCGCCGATGGTGAGGAAATGCGAGGAGAAAGGCATCCACATAATCAGCGAAATAGAGTTCGCCGGCCGCTACACCGACTCGAAGATGATCTGCATCACGGGCAGCAACGGCAAGACCACGACCACTTCGCTCATCTACCACATCTTCAAGAGCGCGGGCTACGACGCCGGGCTGGCCGGCAACATCGGCAACTCGCTGGCCTTGCAGGTGGCCGAGGACCCGCACGAATACTACATCATCGAACTCAGCTCGTTCCAGCTCGACAACATGTACGACTTCCGCGCCAACATAGCGATACTCCTCAACATCACGCCCGACCACCTCGACCGCTACGGGAACTGCATGCAAAACTACGTTGACGCCAAGATGCGCATACTGCAAAACCAGACCGAGGACGACTCTTTCATCTACTGGAACGACGACCCGGTGATAAAGCGCGAGCTGAAAAAGTATGACATCCGCGCCATACAGCTGCCATTCTCCGAGCTGAAAGAGGTCGGCTCGATAGGCTACATCGAAGAAGGACAGTACAAGATAGAAAAGCCCACGCCCTTCAACATGGAGCAAGAGGAGCTTAGCCTCACCGGCAAGCACAACATCTACAACTCGCTGGCGGCGGGGATAGCCTCGAACGTGGCCGGCATAAAAAAGGAGTTCATCCGCAAGAGCCTTAGCGACTTCCCCGGCGTTGAGCACCGGTTGGAGAAAGTGACGAAGGTGGGCGGCGTGCAATACGTCAACGACTCGAAGGCCACCAACGTGGACGCCTGCTGGTACGCGCTGGAAAGCATGAAGACGCCCGTAGTCCTCATCATCGGCGGCAAGGACAAGGGCAACGACTACAACGCCATAAAGGACTTGGTGAAAGAGAAGTGCGTAGGCCTCGTCTACCTCGGCGCGGACAACGCCAAGCTGCACGACTTCTTCGACGGGATAGGCATCCCCGTGCGCGACACCCACTCGATGCGCGACTGCGTGCAAGCCTGCTACGAGATGGCGCGCCCCGGCGACACGGTACTCCTAAGCCCCTGCTGCGCCAGCTTCGACCTGTTCAAGAACATGGAAGACCGCGGCGAACAGTTCAAAGAGCTGGTAAGGGCGTTGTGAGAATAAATAGAAGTTAGAGAAGTTAAAGAAGCATGAGAAGTTAAAGCCATATCCCTTGATGGCGAAAGAACGGTTTCCTGCCGCTTGACATTTGGCTTTAACTTCCATAACTTCTTTAAATTCAATAAATTCCGTAGAAAAATATGCTAAAAGACAAGACATCAGAAGGTAAGTTCAAGGGCGACGCCGTAATCTGGACGGTGTTCCTCTTCCTGTGCCTGATAAGCATCATCGAGGTGTTCAGCGCGTCGAGCAACCTGTCGTTCAAGAGCGGCAACTTCCTCAGCCCGGTGATAAAACACGGCGCGCTGCTCGCCGTCGGCACGGTGGTGATGGTCTGCACGATGAACATCAAGTGCCGTTACTTCAAGATAGTGACGCCCTTCGCCCTGCTCCTCTCGCTGCTGATGCTCATCATCGTGCTGTGCGTCGGCGAGAGCACGAACGGCTCGCAGCGGTGGCTCGACTTCCTCGGAATACAGTTCCAGCCGTCAGAGATAGCCAAAGGTGCGCTCATCCTCGCCACGGCGCAGATACTAAGCGCAATGCAGACGCCGACGGGGGCCGACAAGCGGGCGTTCAAATACATTATGATAGTCTGCGGCTGCATAGTGCCGCTCATCATGGTTGAGAACCTCTCCACGGCCGTGCTGCTGTGCACCGTGGTGTTCCTGATGATGTTCATAGGCAAGGTACCCAAGGCGCAACTCGGCAAGCTGCTCGGCCTCGTGATGCTCGCCGTGGCGCTGGTGGTGACCATGGTGATGGTGTTCGGCCACGACAAGGAGCGCGAGGAGGCCGGGTCGCCCAAGCAAATGATGGTGCAACAGCAGGAAAAAGAAGAAGACGAGCACGTCATCGAAAAGGTTTTCCACCGCTTCGACACTTGGAAAGCGCGCATAGACAACTTCCTCAGCAACGACTACGTGCCGCCGTCGGAGGTTGACATCCTCGGCAAAGACGCGCAGACAGCCCACGCCAACATAGCCATCGCGTCGTCGAACATCATAGGCAAAGGCCCAGGCAACTCGGTCGAGCGCGACTTCCTGTCGCAAGCCTTCTCCGACTTCATCTACGCAATCATCGTTGAGGAACTCGGCATCATCGGCGCCGTAATCGTCTGCATGCTCTACATCGTGCTGCTGTTCCGCACGGCGACGATAGCCAACCGCTGCGCCAACACCTTCCCCGCCCTGCTGATAATGGGCTTCGCAATGCTTCTCGTGGTGCAGGCGTTGTTCAATATGGCCGTTGCCGTAGGCCTCGTGCCCGTCACGGGACAGCCGTTGCCGCTGATAAGCAAGGGCGGAACGTCAACAATCATCAACTGCGTGTACATCGGAGTAATCCTAAGCGTAAGCCATTCGGCAAAGAAAAAAGACAAGGCAGAACCCGTAACGGAGCCAGCCGTGGCGGCGTAAGCTGCGCCGGACGTGCCGACATCACATAAGGAAAAACATGGACGTAAAGATTGAAGAAAGCTGGAAACAGCACCTGAAGGCGGAGTTTGACAAACCCTACTTCGCCGCCTTGACGGCGTTCGTGCGCGACGAATACCGCCGCGGCACGTGTTATCCGCCGGGAAAGCTCATTTTCAACGCCTTCAACCTGTGCCCGTTCGACAAGGTGAAGGTGGTAATCATCGGGCAAGACCCCTACCATGAGCCTGGGCAAGCCCAAGGGTTGTGCTTCTCGGTGAACGACGGCGTGCCGTTTCCGCCGTCGCTCGTCAACATATTCAAGGAGATACAGGCCGACACCGGCACGCCCGCGCCGCAAAGCGGAAGCCTCGTAAGATGGGCCGAACAAGGCGTGCTGCTGCTCAACGCCACGCTCACGGTGCGCGCCCACGCCGCCGGCAGCCACCAGAAACACGGCTGGGAGGAATTCACCGACGCGGCAATCAAGGAGCTGTCAGCCGGACGCGACCACCTCGTGTTCATCCTTTGGGGCAGCTACGCGCAAAGCAAGGCGCAGCTCATCGACGCCTCGCGCCACCTGATACTGCGCTCCGCCCACCCCTCACCGCTGTCGGCACACCGCGGCTTCTTCGGCAACCATCACTTCAGCCTCACCAACCAGTACCTCCAAAAATACGGCATCAGCCCGATAAAATGGTAAAAATAATTCATAACGCACAATTCATAATTCATAATTAAGCATACGCCATGACGTCTACGGCAAAACGGCGTCAGCCCAAATTATGAATTGTGCATTATGAATTATGAATTAAAAAAAGAGTATTATGAATTTCAGCATCATACAAATAGGCGACGTCCTCGTGTCGCCCGACATCATAACAAAGACTTTCTGCTGCGACCTCGACGCCTGCAAAGGCGCATGTTGCGTGGAAGGCGACGCAGGAGCGCCTGTCACGCTCGATGAAATCGGCGAAATAGAAGACTCGCTCGACACCGTTTGGGGCGAAATGTCCGCCGCCGCGCAGGCCGTGGTTGACCGCCAGGGCGTAGCCTACAACGACCGCGACGGCGAACTCGTGACAAGCATCGTAGGCACGAAAGACTGCGTGTTCACCTGCCACGAGGGCGGCGTCTGCCTCTGCCTGCTCGAAAAAGCCTACCGCAACGGCAAGTCAAAGTTCTGCAAACCCGTCAGCTGCGCACTCTACCCGATACGCGAAAGACGCCTCGGCAACGGCCTCACCGCACTGAACTACCATGAGTGGAGCGTCTGCGAAGCCGCCCGCAAGAAAGGCGCCGCCATCGGCCTGCACGTCTACGAGTTCCTGAAAGAGCCGCTCGTGCGCCGCTTCGGACAAGTATGGTACGACGAACTGGCCGCCACCGCCGCCGAACTGCGCCGCCAAGGATACATAAAGTAAATTCCATGAACAGCGTAACTACGCCAAGGTTACGCTGTTTTATTTAGATAAACAGCGCATCAACAAATATCGGATTTGCGACAAGACCAAGCGACACACACCGTTTTTTGACTTAAAAACGCATACAAAAGAAAAGTGCCAACTACTTGTTCCCTAAGTAATTAGCACTCCGTTCATACAGCGCTTCAAGATGGGCTTGAACCAACGACCCCCTGATTAACAGTCAGGTGCTCTAACCAACTGAGCTATTGAAGCAGTGAAGCATTATGTCTCAAATGCGATGCAAAGGTAAGACGTTTTTCTGAAACTTCCAAACTTTTCGGCCAAAATTTTAGTTTTTCGGCTAAAATAAGATAAAAAAACGGCGAAAGGCGGTGTTTTACGTGCATAAAACCGTATCTTTGCATAACATATCACTATATATATCACATTACATGGGAAAACCTTTCGCTAAGATGAGGACAAGGATTTTGCTGCTCACAGCCGTGCTCGCGCTGTGCTCCGCGCCCGCCGCGGCACAGGGCGGCAAGGATCACACGTTCACCGTAGGCAAGAACATGCAGGTGTTCAACGAGATTTACGGATACTTGGACTTGATGTACGTTGACACGCTCGACGCCGACGAGGTGGTCGGCACGGCGATAAACTCGATGCTGCGCTCGCTCGACCCCTACACGGTTTATTACCCTGAGGAGGAGGTGAAGAACCTGCGCACGATGATAACGGGCCGCTACGTGGGCATCGGGGCGGTGATACGCTACAACCAGCAGCTTGAGCGCGTGGTCATCGACGAGCCTTACGCCGGCAACCCGGCCGCCGAGGTGGGGCTGAAGAAGGGCGACATCATATTGAGCATAGACGACTCCACGATGACCGGCAAGACCGTGAGCGAGGTCAGCTCGCGGCTGCGCGGCGACGCTGGCACCACGTTCGTGCTGAAGGTGAAGCGCCCCTCGACGGGCAAGGAGATGGAGTTCCGCATAACGCGCCGCTCGGTTGACATGCCGGCGGTGCCCTATTACGGGCTTAACAAGGACAAGATAGGCTACCTGAGCCTGACGAGCTTCACCGAGGACTGCTCCAAGGAGGTGCGCCGGGCGTTCGTGGAGATGAAGCAGAAGGGCATGAAGGGCTTCGTGCTCGACCTGCGCAACAACGGCGGCGGGTCGCTCTCCGAGGCGGTGAACATCGTCAACATGTTCGTGCCGAAGGGGCTGACGCTCGTCAAGACGCGCGGGAAGCTCAAGCGGGCCAACAACGACTACGTGACGACGGTGGACCCGATCGACTCGGTGATGCCCGTGGTAGTCATCGTCAACGGCGAGAGCGCGAGCGCGAGCGAGATAACCTGCGGCAGCCTGCAAGACCTCGACCGCGCCGTAGTCATCGGCACGCGCACTTACGGCAAGGGCTTGGTGCAGGTGCCGGTGGACATCTCTTACAACGGGCAGCTGAAGCTCACCACGGGCAAATACTACATTCCCAGCGGCCGGTGCATACAGGCCATCAACTACCGCCACGCCCGCGGCGGGTACACCGAGCACATACCTGACAGCCTGACGCGCGTGTTCCACACCGCCGGGGGCCGCGAGGTGCGCGACGGCGGGGGGATAAAGCCCGACATAGAGGTGAAGCCCGACTCGCTGCCGAACATCGCTTACTACCTGACGGTCAGCGGGCTTGACTCCACGGAGGTGCTGCTCAACTACGAGGTTGACTACATCGCGTCGCACCCCACGATTGGCGCGCCAGGCGAGTTTGAGATTTCAGACGCCGACTACGAGGAGTTCAAGCGGCGCGTCATCGAGAGCGGCTTCACCTACGACCCCGAAAGCGAGCGCGCCCTGAAGCAGCTGAAGAAGATAGTGGAGTTCGAGGGCTATTACGACGACGCCAAGGCGGAGTTCGAGGCTCTGGAGAAGAAGCTGAAGCACGACATCGCGCGCGACCTCGACATGCACCGCGACGTGCTCAAGGACATCATCTCCAACGACATCGTGGCGGCCTACCACTTCCAGGCCGGCGCGGTGGAGAACAGCCTGAAGCACGACAAGCAGGTGCAGGAGGCTTACGACTTGATAAAAGACCGGGCCAGGTACAAGGCCGTGCTCGAACCAGGAGCAGCCCCCACCCTACCTTCCCAAGGAGAGGAGAATGACGGTTAGTCCGCGACTTGCCAAGCATATATAATATAGAGAGTGCATCAAAATTAGGAAGTTATCAGGAGTTAACAGGAGTCAGGCTCGTTTCACTCGCCGAAGTTAACTGACAATACCATAAATTTCAACAACTTGGCACGTGTCCGTTAACTCCCGCTAACTCCGATGCGAAGCATCCAACTCCTGTCAACTCCGTTTTGACACACCCTCCGAACATATAAACCAAGCAAAAAGCATCGCACTTGCGGAGACGCAAGATTTTGCGTCTCTACAACGCGGAGGATTGCAGACATTCATCCTTCAATGACATTCGGAAACAA
The DNA here is from genome assembly GCA_944320255.1 of uncultured Prevotella sp. Classification (GTDB taxonomy): domain Bacteria; phylum Bacteroidota; class Bacteroidia; order Bacteroidales; family Bacteroidaceae; genus Prevotella. Next base: position 14,268 of record CALUGU010000070.1, read on the forward strand.
GACAAACACCTACAACCAGCCCCAAGGCTCCCCCTCACGGGGAGTCGAGGGGGCAAAAATAAAGAAAGGGACAAGATTATGACGAAGCAAAAAGAAGTTTACCGCTGCACGGTGTGCGGCAACATCGTAGAAGTGCTCCACGCCGGAGCGGGCGAGCTGGTATGCTGCGGCAAGCCGATGAAGCTCCTCGCCGAGAACAGCGTTGACGCAGCAACAGAGAAGCACGTGCCCGTAATCGAGAAAATCGACGGAGGCTACCGCGTCACCGTGGGCGAAGTGGAGCACCCGATGCTCGACAACCACTACATCGAATGGATTGAGCTGGTGGAGGGCGACAAGACGCAACGCCGCCACCTCAAGCCCGGCGACAAGCCCGTGGCCGTGTTTATGACCGACGCCGAGGACGTTTACGCCCGCGAATACTGCAACCTGCACGGGCAGTGGAGGTCTAAATAAGGCGCGGCAGGCATCAGGTGCATAACGCCTTGGCACACAACGATTTACAAGAAGCCGTCTTTTGCGCTGCAAGAGACGGCTTTTTAGCGTGTGTAGAGTCCAACAGCAAATGCAAAATTAGTCGAAGAAATTGAAAAACCTGCATTTGGGTGTGTCAAAGTTTAAT
>CALUGU010000071.1 GCA_944320255.1 uncultured Prevotella sp.
CAGTACCACCTATTTTTATAAGTCAGGCCGCCCGAACAATGCGTTCAGACGGCCTTTCCTATATTTTTCAAACGGCATGAAAACGAGAAAAACACTATCTTGCGTTTTCCTTCTTCAATAATCTTAGCATTATTTCCGCCGCATTGTCGGGCGCGTTTTTCTTCCCGAGGCGGCGTTTCACTTCGGCGTAGCCGTCGAGCATGGTCGTGCGTTCCGTCGAGCCGGGCAGCAGACGGCCAAGTTCATTGGCGATATTGTCAACGGTGAACGTGTCGGCCACAAGCTCCGTCACCACCTCGCTGTCGGCTATGAGGTTGACGAGCGAGATGTAGCGAACCTTTATCAGGTGCTTGCGCAGGAAGGCGATGACCTTCGGTATAGGGGTCTCGTAGCACACCACCTGCGGCACGCCGAACAGCGCGGTCTCAAGCGTCGCCGTGCCGCTTGTGACGAGCGCGGCGCACGAGTGGGCAAGCAGGGGGTATGTCTGGTCGTAAACCACTTTCACGCCGTGCCCTGCGACGAACTTGGCGTAATACTCGTGCGGAATGGAAGGCGCGCCGGCGACAACCAGCTGGTAATCTCCGGCATGGCGTGAGGCGGCTTCAAGCATGGCGGGCAGGTTGTCCTTGATTTCCTGGCGGCGGCTGCCAGCAAGCAAGGCTATCACCGGCTTGCCAGCAGAAAGCCCGTTCTTACGGCAAAAAGCGTCGAACGGCTCATCGTAAGAACGCAAAAAATCATTAACTTCGTCGGCTGTCGGGTTGCCCACGTAATGTATCGGGAAATGGTGCTTCTTCTCATAAAACTGCACCTCGAACGGCAGGATTGAGAACATCTCGCTAACGTCGCGCTTGATGTTATTTATCCTGTACTCCTTCCAAGCCCAAATCTTCGGCGAGATATAATAATATACGGGGATTTGCGTGTTTGCCTTTACAAACTTGGCTATGCCGAGGTTGAAGCCCGGATAGTCCACAAGTATCACGACGTCGGGATGCCACTCTACGATGTCGCGCTTGCAAAGCGCCATGTTGCGGAATATCGTCCGCAAGTGCAACAACACGGGCACAAAGCCCATATAAGCCAGTTCACGGTAATGCTTGACGCGCGTTCCGCCCACGGCGGACATCAGGTCGCCGCCGAAAAAGCGGAACTCTGCGCCCTCGTCAACCGAACGCAACGAGCGCATAAGACGCGAAGCGTGAAGGTCGCCGCTCGCCTCGCCCACTATAATGTAATACTTCATTATTTTAATTCATAATTCATAATTCATAATTCATAATTGGCAGGCAGACATTAACCGCTTGCACGTCCATGTGTTATAATATGACAAATTAGCCGTTGGACATCAATCAATGATTTATGAATTATGAATTGTGCATTTTAATTTATGAATTTTGGATTAACTTTTCTATCTTTTCAAGCATCCCGTAAGCCGTAACGTCAATCGTGGTAGGCGTTATCGCCACATAGCCGTGGCGCAAAGCCCAGTTGTCGGTGTCCTCTGCGTCAGGCTCGTCGTTGGTGTATTCACCTACAAGCCAGAAGTAGTCATAACCTCTCGGATGGTGTGCGCGAACGACCTCGTTGCCCCACGTCCCACTCGCCATTCGACAAACTTTTACGCCGCTGAACTCCTTAACCAAAGGAAAGTTGACATTCAGGCAGACGCCTTTAGACAGCCCGTCACGCAAAACGCCTGACACAATGCTTTTTACGTATTTTGCCAACGGCTCAAAATCGGCGTTGTCATCGTGGTCGCACAGTGAGAATGCCACCGAAGGGATATATTTCATACATCCTTCGCGCACAACGCCCATAGTGCCGGAGTAATGAGAGTTAACCGAAGCGTTGTCGCCGTGGTTGATGCCGCCTATCACCAAGTCGGGCTTACGCCCGTTGCAAAGTTCGCTAAGGGCGAGTTTCACACAGTCAACCGGCGTGCCGTTGCACGACCACATCTGCATGCCTTCACGCTCACGGCGCAACTTGAGCCGTAAAGGGGTGGTTGCGGAAAAAGCGGTGGAAAAGCCTGAGCGGGCTGACTCAGGAGCGCAAACAAGGATGTCGCCGAAGTCGGAAACCATGTCAATCAACGAATTGATGCCCTTGGCATGATAGCCATCGTCATTGGAAATAAGTATTAACGGTTTCATCTTTTTCATTAAAAATAATTTTCTTTCGACCGCAAAAGTACGAAAAAAGGTTTAAACCCGCTATTTCTCACATAAAATATGTATTTTTGCAAAATAATTTTTAAGTGGACAAGTAGACAAGAGACAAGCGGACAAACAGATTTGCCCTTACAAGCCAAGGCAGGCGGCGGTCTTTTTCATTTCGCGCTTGTAACTTGTCAACTAACTTACAGTGAAAATGGGAAAAATTATCGCATTAGCAAACCAAAAAGGCGGCGTGGGCAAAACCACCACGACAATCAACTTGGCGGCTTCGCTCGCCACATTGGAGAAAAAGGTTCTGGTAATCGATGCCGACCCACAGGCGAACGCGTCGAGCGGCCTTGGAGTCAACACGAAAGACATTGACTGCTCCTTATATGAATGTATCATAGACAACGCCGACGTGCGCGGCGCCGTTTACACCACCGACATCGACGGGCTTGACATAATACCGAGCCACATCGACCTGGTGGGAGCCGAGATTGAGATGCTGAACATAGAGCACAGGGAGCAGGTAATCAAGAACTTGCTTGCGCCGATAAAAAACGACTACGACTTCATACTCATCGACTGCTCGCCGTCGCTCGGACTCATCACCGTGAACGCGCTGACGGCTGCCAACTCGGTGATAATACCTGTGCAATGCGAGTATTTCGCCCTTGAAGGCATCAGCAAGCTGCTCAACACAATCAAGATAATAAAAAGCAAGCTCAACCCGAAGCTGGAAATCGAGGGATTCCTGCTTACGATGTATGACAGCCGCCTGAAACTGGCCAACCAGATATACGACGAGGTGAAACGCCACTTCCAGGAACTGGTGTTCAAGACGGTGATACAGCGCAACGTGAAGCTGAGCGAGTCGCCAAGCCACGGACTGCCCGTAATATTGTACGACGCCGACTCCACCGGCAGCAAGAACCACCTGGCATTGGCAAAAGAGATAATAAACAAGAACAATTAGACAGGAACGAACAGACAAGCAAACAAGCCTGCCGGGCTGTCGCCCGCGGCTTGTAAACTAACATAACAAAAGAACGATGGCAGTAAAGAAAAGATACGGCAACGCCTTGGGCCGCGGCTTGGACGCATTGATTTCAACAGACGAGGTGCGCCCCCAGGGAAGTTCGACGATTAACGAGATACCAATAAGCCAAATAGAAGCCAACCCCAACCAACCGCGAAGGGAGTTTGACCCTACGGCCTTGCAAGAATTGGCGAACAGCATCCGCGAAATAGGCATAATCCAGCCTATCACGCTGAGACAGGTTGACGAGGAACGCTACCAGATAATCGCCGGCGAACGCCGCTGGAGGGCGTCGCAAATGGCGGGCCTCACTGCCATACCCGCTTACATCAGGACTATAAAAGACGAGAACGTCATGGAGATGGCTCTCGTTGAGAACATACAAAGGGAAGACCTTAACGCCATAGAAATAGCCTTGGCTTACGAGCACCTGATGTCGAGCACGGGTATGACGCAAGAAAAGGTGTCAGAGCGTGTCGGCAAGAGCCGCACGGCGATAGCCAATTACCTGCGACTGCTGAAACTGCCGGCACAAGTGCAGATGGCCTTGCAAAACAAGGAAATCGACATGGGGCACGCCCGCGCGCTGCTGGCGGTGGACAGCCCGTCGCTGCAAGTAAAGCTGTTCAAGGAAATACAAAAGAACGGCTACTCCGTGCGCAAGGTTGAGGAGATGGTGCAGAAGCTGAAAAACGGCGAGGACATTGTAAGCGGCAAAAAGAAAATAGCCTCAAAGCAGCAAATGCCTGAAAGCATGGCAAACATGAAGCAACGATTGGCCGAAGTGTTCAGCGCACCCGTTCAAATATCCGTGTCAGCCACAGGCAAAGGCAAGATAAACATACCGTTCAACGACGAAAAAGACTTGGAACGGATAGCGGGCATATTAGACAAACTGAAAGAACAACAGTAAAGGCTGTGGATAAAAAAAACATACATTCCATATCCAGAATGGCAGCAGCCTTGGTTGTGTGCGTCGTGGCGGCGGTGTTCATGCCTTGTCGCGGCGCGAGCATTGACAGCCTGAAAATAACGGCGCAAGCAGACAGCGCGGCTGTAGAAGGCGAAGCATACGCAAACGTCAACGATTCGCTGAAAAAGATTGTCGCCGCGATAGATTCCGCCAATGCGGACAGTCTCAGCATCGTTGAGAAAAAGCCTGGGAAACGGAAAAAAGAAAAACGCGACTGGGCGACATGGCGTCCTGACGCGAAACGAGCTATGTGGCTCGCAATAGTGATACCCGGCGCCGGACAAATATACAACCGCAAATACTGGAAGCTGCCGATTGTCTACGGCGGATTTTTAGGCTGCCTCTACGCCATAAGGTGGAACAACCAGATGTACAACGACTATTCGCAGGCGTACATGGACATCATGGACAACGACCCTAACACGCAGAGTTACAACGAGTTCCTGCATCTCGGCAACACCATAACGCCGGAGAACACGCAACGTTACCAAGACCTTTTCAGAAGGCGCAAGGACTATTACCGAAAGTACCGCGACCTGAGCGTGTTCATCCTTATCGGCGTCTACGCCTTGTCGGTGATCGACGCTTACGTTGACGCCTCACTGTCAGAATTCGACATATCAAAAGACTTGAGCCTTAGGGTGCAGCCGGCCGTCATCAACAACGGGACGTCGGCCAACCCATTGAAATCGTCGTCTTTGGGGCTGCAATGCTTTATCACATTCTAAAATCAAACTATCAATAAAGATTTCGCACACATTGTTATGAGAAAAAGATTATTTATCGTTATTGCCTCAACAATCCTCTGCGGTAACTGCGTGACGCAGGCACAAAACGAGAGAGAGGAAATCACCGTGACTGACAACGACGGGAAAGAGGAGGTAATAGATGTGCCGGAGGCAATGAACTACGAAGTGGACAGCCTCCTGAACCTGTATTATTCAAAAACTTACCTTCAGCCGGACAACGACTGCAACTATAAAGACGAGAACGTGTCTTACCCGAAAGAGGTGTACATCGAAAGGCTCAGCCGCCTGCCCAATGTCATGGAAATGCCATACAACGACATCGTGCAGAAATTCATCGACAGGTACACCGGACGCCTGCGCCACTCGGTAAGCTACATGCTCGGCGCGTCGAACTTCTACACACCAATCTTTGAAGAAGCTCTTGAGGCCTACGGACTGCCGCTGGAGCTGAAATACCTGCCCGTCATAGAGTCGGCGCTCAATCCTAAGGCCACATCGCATGCCGGAGCCGCCGGCCTGTGGCAGTTCATGGTGGCTACGGGAAAACAATACGGACTTGAAGTAAACTCGCTCATAGACGAACGCCGCGACCCGGTAAAATCATCATTCGCCGCCGCCCAATACTTAAGAGACCTGTACAAGATTTTCGGCGACTGGAACCTTGTCATTGCAGCATATAACTGCGGTCCTGAAAACATCAACAAGGCAATCCACCGCTCAGGAGGCGAGGCCGACTATTGGAAGATTTACCCATACCTGCCGCGTGAAACGAGAGGATACGTGCCGGCATTCATCGCCGCCAACTACGTGATGAATTATTATTGCGAGCACAACATCTGCCCGATGCGCACCAAGCTGCCGGCAAAAACAGACACGATAATGGTAAGCAAGGACGTGCACCTGAAACAAATCGCCGAAGTGTGCGGCATCGACATAGACGAACTGAGGACGCTCAACCCGCAATACCGCCGCGACATCGTAAACGGCAGCAACAAGCCGTCGATTGTCAGGTTGCCGGCTACGGCCACCAACACGTTCATAGCCAACGAAGACTCCATCTTCAACTACAAGACAGAAACTTTGCTGACAAGAAGGTCGCTTGTTGAAGTGGAGAGTTCGTCCAATTCAAGCTACACACGCAAAAGTTCGGTAAAAAAGAAGAATTATTCGCGCAAGAAACGTTCAAGACGCTCAAGAGCCAAGAGGGTTACAATCAGGAAAGGCGACACTTTGTCTGAAATAGCAGAGCGCAACCACACCACGGTGAAAAAGTTGCGTCAACTTAACGGCATCAAGGGCAACAACATACGCGCAGGAAAGAAAATCAGGGTGAGATGACAAACGAAAGCATCTGCCCCACCTTATTATTAATATCAAAAAGCACACGAACATGGAGGAACAAAACAATACGGACAGCATAAGAGAAGCTGCTGAGGAGAAATTGGTAAACGACGCATTCCAACACTTGTTGGACTGTTACTTGAACACGCGCCACCGCAAGAAAGTAGACCTGATAACAAAGGCGTTCAACTTCGCCAAGCAGGCCCACAAGGGCGTAAGGCGCCTTTCCGGCGAACCGTACATCATGCACCCGATAGCCGTGGCGCAGATAGCGTGCTCGGAAATGGGACTCGGCTCTACAAGCATCAGCGCAGCCCTGCTGCACGACGTTGTTGAAGACACCGATTATACGGTTGAAGACATTGAAAACATCTTCGGCCATAAGATTGCGCAAATTGTTGACGGACTTACAAAGATTTCCGGCGGAATATTCGGAGAACAAGCATCGGCGCAAGCCGAAAACTTCAAGAAGTTGCTGCTGACGATGAGCGATGACATCCGCGTAATCCTCATAAAGATATGCGACCGTCTGCACAATATGCGCACGCTTGACAGCCAGCCGGCAAACAAACAATACAAGATCGCCGGGGAAACGTTGTACATTTACGCTCCGCTCGCAAACCGACTGGGACTAAACAAGATAAAGACGGAGCTTGAGAACCTTAGTTTCAAGTTCGAGCACCCTGACGCTTACAAAGCCATTGAAGACCAGCTTGCCGACACGCAGGCGTCGCGTGAAACACTGTTCGCCGAGTTCACCGCGCCGATACGCGCCGCCCTCGACAAGATGGGGCTTGAATACGAAATCAAAGCCCGCGTGAAAAGCCCTTATTCCATTTGGAACAAGATGCAAAACAAACACGTCACCTTCGATCAGATCTACGACATTCTCGCTGTCAGGATTATCTTCAAGCCCAAGAAACGTGAGGAGGAGGTTAACGAATGCTTTAACATTTACGTAGCCATCAGCCAGATTTACAAGTCGCACCCCGACCGCTTGCGCGACTGGGTGAACCACCCGAAAGCCAACGGATACCAGGCTTTGCACGTAACGCTGATGAGCAAACAGGGACGTTGGATAGAAGTGCAGATACGTTCAGACCGTATGGACGAAATAGCCGAGCAAGGCTTTGCCGCCCATTGGAAATATAAGGAAGGCGAAGACGAGATAGCCGAAGACGACGGCGAACTGAACAACTGGCTGCGCACCATCAAGGAAATACTTGACGACCCTCAACCGGACGCCATGGACTTCCTCGACGCCATCAAGCTGAACCTGTTTGCTTCGGAAATATTCGTATTCACCCCGAAAGGCGAAATCAAGACGATGCCGGCCGGATGCACGGCGTTGGACTTTGCTTTCCAAATCCACACGTTCCTCGGCAGCCATTGCATCGGGGCGAAAGTAAACCACAAGCTCGTTCCGCTAAGCCACAAGTTGCAGAGTGGCGACCAAGTGGAAATTCTTACTTCTAACTCGCAACACGTACAGAAATCGTGGATCAACTTCGTATCCACAGCCAAGGCGAAGAGTAAGATACAAGCAATCCTGCGTCGGGACGCAAAAGAGACCCAAAAGAAAGGCGAAGAAATACTCAACAACTTCTTACAAAAACATTCACTTGAACCCGGTTCTTCGATTATTGACAAACTGTGTGACTTCCACGAGGTGCAAAAACCTGATATGCTGTTCAAGGCACTTGGCGACAAGACGATAATCCTCGGCGACAAGGACATCGACGAAATCACCGGAAAAAAGAAAAAACAAGGCCCAAGCTGGCGTAAGTTCGTGCCGTTCGTAGGGCGTGACAAAAAGAAAGGCGGCGACGAAAAGAAGAAAAACTATTTCATTGTCAAAGAGGGCTTCAACCGCAAGAAACCCATCTACATAACCGACGAGAACATCAGCCAGTTCATCTTCCCATCCTGCTGCCACCCTATACCAGGCGACGACGCCCTCGGCTTCATCGACGGAATGAACCACATTGAGATACACAAGCGTTCGTGTCCGGTGGCAGCAAAGCTCAAGGCCGGTTTCGGCAACCGCATCCTCGACGCTAAATGGGATATGCACAAGCAGCTGTTCTTCGATGCCACGATAGAACTGAAAGGCATCGACCGTATCGGAATGCTCAATGAAGTGACGCAGGTAATCTCTGAAGAGCTGAACGTAAACATCCACAAAGTCACTCTTTCATGTGAAGAAGGCATCTTCGACGGCTCATTGGAGCTGCGCATCCACGACCGTGACGACGTGAAGAACATCATCAGCAAACTGAAGAAAATAGAAGGGCTGCAAGAAATCATACAAGTAGTTTAAGAAGAGAAGGAGTAAAGGAGTAAAGGAGTAAAGGAGTAAAGGAGTAAAGGAGAGAAGTAGCAAGCATAAGCCCCAACCTCCCAGCCCTTCCCAGTCCTCCCATTTGTCCCTGAAAATCAAAACAACCAAGACAATGAAAAAAATAATCATCACGTTATTAGCCATCATTTGCGCCGTGACAGCAAACGCTGCAAATCCTTACGACAACCCGGACACGCTGTTCGTTGCGCGTGACGGCACGGCGGAGTTCCGCACAATCGGCGAAGCCGTAGAAGTGTGCCGCGCCTTTATGGAATACCATAAAGTAATCTACGTAAAAAACGGCATTTATAAAGAGAAACTAATCATTCCTTCGTGGCTTACCAACATAGAGATTTGCGGCGAAAGCAAGGAGAACACTATCATAACTTACGACGACCACGCCAACATCCGCCTGCCGGAAACCAACAAGCCGATGGGCACATTCCGCACGTACACAGTCAAGGTGGAAGGCAGCGACATCACGTTTAAGAACATCACCATCGAGAACAACGCCGCAAAGCTCGGCCAAGCCGTAGCCCTGCACACCGAGGGCGACCGCCTTGTCTTCATCGGCTGCCGCTTTCTCGGCAACCAAGACACGATTTACACCGGCGTAGGCAACACGCGCGTCTACTTCAAGGACTGCTATATCGAGGGAACGACAGACTTCATTTTCGGTCCGTCAACCGCTTGGTTCGAAGGTTGCACAATCCACAGCAAGGCAAACTCTTACGTCACGGCGGCCTCAACACCGCAGGGCGTGCCTTACGGCTATGTGTTCAACCATTGCCGCCTGACGGCAGCTCCAGGCGTAACGAAGGTATATCTCGGTCGCCCTTGGCGTCCGTATGCCTACACCCTGTTCATGAACTGCGAACTCGGCAGCCACATCGTCCCCGTAGGTTGGCACAACTGGAACAACACCGACAACGAAAAAACTGCGCGTTACCTTGAATACAACAACACAGGCGAAGGCGCAAAGACACCGGAACGAGCCCCGTGGAGCAAACAGCTGACAAAGAAAGAAGCCGCCCAAGTAACTCTCGCTAACGTATTCAAGCAAGACACAAGCTGGACGATGGAATAAATTAAGAGCTAAGAATTAAGAAAATATGTGTTGCTGTTATTGCCTCCAGCATATTTTCTTAATTCTTAACTCCTAATTTCAAGCCCCTTTCATTCGATAAAAGTGTGACATTGCACAAAAAAATCGAAAAGGAGTCCTTATCGTACTAAAAAACTGAGTATTTTTGTATTCGATAAAATGTAACTACCACTTAAATTCAATCATATTCCTCGGGAGTTTAATGCACTTCGGCTCACCGCGTCGTCCCGTTATATAGTAATATTTGGCCATATCGTCATCGAAGCGCGAGATAAATGCTTCGCGGATGCGTGTGCACTTTTCGTTGATTGAATTTGACAGAGGGTCAGTTACAAGCCTTATACTGTTGAGTATTTGTTCATCGGTCATGCCCACTGGTGGTGCTGAACACCTCCTCACCTTATCATATATTTGGTATAGTTCATTGCGATAATCTGACAGATACTTAAACAAAATTCCACCATGGCGCAGGAACAGCAAATAGACCGATTTTACAAGCGGCTGCATCTGAATATTCATATTGTTATAGTCAGGCAGGATAATCTTGCAATCATCCGTTACCACAAGTCTGCTTAAGCGTAGTTCCGGCTTTACAAGCTGTTCCAATGCCCACTGGCTCACGCCGCTGTAACGAAGATAGTCTATCTTACGTTTTACATCTTCCATCAAGTTTTCTATGTCTTTCTCGAACGTTTCATCGGGCGAGTGCCATTTGCCGTCAGGCTCCTCTAAGCGACTTGCAAACGCCACTCCTTCCCAAGCATCGCCATATATTTCATTACGAATTTCCTCAAAGCAAGGTATAATGTCACTTTCACATCCGAGAGAGAAGAAATATGCATTGACAACGTCATCTGGACCTTTAGCAATTAGACATGGAGGTAGTTGCATACTCCGCTCGGCATTTGCCAAGTAGCAACGAAACGCATCGCTTGCCCATCGCTTATTGTTAACTTTATCTGGTTGTAAATAAGGTGCACGGTAAGCAATAACTTCGTTCATATCCATATCAAGATACGGCATATAATAAAAGTTGAGTTCATATTTGTAAAACAACTTCTTGATGGCTTCAAAGTTCTTTATTATACACTTGTTAACTGTCAGGTTATAACCGCTTTCCATAAAAATCACTTCATCGGGACAGAAAAAATCCGATGTCATAAATCTAATATTTCTTTTTATAATTTTATATGCCATGACACAACAATTGTTAGTTGGCGAAAATAAGAATAATATTTCAAAAAAGCAAGTAAATTTTCCATGACAAGGCTTGCCATGGAAAATATTTTGGAGCGGTACGGCCGATTGATTATTTTTGCATGAAAAATATAAGTAATTATGTCAACACATAAAATTCGAGATAAAAATCTGCTGTTGTCTGTTTCATAAATGGCAAACAACAGGCTCATCCGCAAGTTTTCGGGTGGAAAACTTGCGGATATTGACAAAAGTCTGTATATTTGTCATGTCGCATTTGGCGGTTGCGTCTTCCAAAGACTATCACCGACATTGCGACTATATATGGAAAAGGCGTTTACTAAACGCTTTGTTCGAGGCATACCTGAACTTCGCAACTTCAATCCATCGCCAAGAACAAGGCAACAGTAGATGTCTATGTTGGATATGTATCACCGTGCTTCATCCTGATGAAGCGCATACATATCGGCGTAGGCTCTGCGTTGCTCGTTCTGTCGATGGAGGGCAATGCGAAGGCCTAAGGTATGCGGAACGAGCCGACGGTACAGCTCCTACGCCTTATTTGTATATATGTACCAACCTTAATAATAACAGTTCTTTACTTGGAGTTGGTAAAGACAAAAAGTTATATCATGGCCGCTGTATTTATCATTTTGGCGATAGTTTGTTTTGTTTTCTATTTAGCGTTGCATAAAAGTGCAAATAAAGATAATGCTCCGCATATATGGGTTGAACAAAACAATATGAAAAGTACGAATGTTAAAACGGATATGATTACAAATCTTTCAATGGGCTTATCCACGAATCAAAAGTATGCTGTCGTACAACTCCTTGCTTGCATACAAGGTGCGTCTCCATTGAGTGCGTTTGGGGATGAAGCAAACAATATTTCCGAACGGATATTTTCTTCAATGGGACTGTCGAAACAAGATGTTGGAATTTTCTTGGAAGAGCAGATGAACTCGACAATATCCGGTAACCCTGAACAGCAATTCCAAAATATGTTGTCAGCATTAAAAAGCATAAAAGATAAGACTTTCCTAACTAACTTATATCAAAAGTGTATGAGGATAGCTGAAATATCTGGAGATGTAGAAACAATATCAACGACAAAAACGATTTTCAACCACGAATTAGGCATATATTAAAAATCCCAATTATGTTAGTTAATGTTTGGAATAATATTATTGAATGGTTTAGTGACCGTTCGGCGCGGAACAGTTTAATCCGCAGTTTCAATAAATCGGCTAAAGAGTCATTTATCGCAGGACTTTCGCCAACTTTATTGCAGGCAAGTGTGTCTCGTGGAAACAGTGCATACCGGCATCAATTTTCGGCTTGGATGTATACAGGCTTCCGTATTAAAGCCCTGTCAGGCAGGGCTTTGTCAAAAGATGAAATGATGTTTATAGGCGACACTGTACTTGCTAATACAAATCTGGTAAGACGGCTGATTGCATTGGGATGGGATACGCTTGAAATACATGATGACACGGGTGTTTACGGTCTCCGTTGGAAGTTGATAGAATATGCCCAGATGGGTGGCTTGCTGACTCAATCATAATTTTTTTAAGGAGGACATAAAATGGAAACAGACAGCATGGTTATTGACAGTGTAAAAAACGTGGTGCAATCAAAGAATGTCAACGTTACAGACTCAACATGGATTTATTGTGTGGTTGCTTTGGTTGCGGTAATTGCCATTGTATCTGGTGTAGTTGCATATTTTCGTTCTGATAGATATAAAATGAAGAAAAAATTGAAAGGTAAAAATGCTTCCGTTGATTTTGATAACGTTATGCGTAGTGCATTTATGGCTAAAGATTTGTATGACCAATTGAAAGGCAAATGCCACCCGGATAAGTTCGCTACAGAGCCGGAGAAAATGAAGGTTGCCACGGAAATATTCGCTCTATTGGTAAAGAACAAGCATAATTATGATGAATTGTGCAAACTTAAAGACCGTGCAATAAAAGAACTAAACATAAATTTATGATTATGGAACAATTATTGGCCTTTTGCATAGTCATACTACCGATTGCCTACGGCATAGGCTGCTTGGGCAGGAAGCGTAAGATAGGTTTTTGGTGGGCATTCGCCTTGTCTGCCGCCAACATTATTTTTGGTCTTATTGTTACGTTGTGCTCGAAAAAGCCAAATCAGTTCTTTAACGTTGATGGCAACGATAAGCAGAAGAAATCAAGTTTTCTGATATGGGGATATGTTATATTGGTTTTTGGTTGGATATATTTTTTGAATGGAACTATAAGATTGTTGCATTCTGTAAGGCCGATAGGAAGACCTGTTTACACTTTTTCGTTTATAAGTAAGGCATTTATTGATGACATTTTCTTATATACAGTGTTACCCATAGCTATGATAATGCTTGGCAAATTCTTGACAAAAAATAAAAGTCCGAAATATGACAAGCAGAAATCTAAAGTACTGGGTATGGTCATATTTTCGGCTTCAACCATACTGTTGATAGTACTTACACCTATATCATATGAAAATTTAAGCCTCTTACAGATACTTTCATTTTTTATAATTTTTGGTGCGTATCTGATTCACCGCGCGAAGCAAAGAGTTATTGAAGAAAATGACAAGTCTCAATGGAATAATGATTTATCATCACACAATTAAAAAAATGATATATGGAACGGTTATTTTTCTTATGTATTGCCGTTGCATTGGCATATGGCGTTGGATGTATGGGACGGAAGCGTAAAATCGGTTTCGGTTGGGCGTTTTTCTTGGCACTAATTAATGTTATATTAGGGTTGATTGTCGTGCTTTGTTCAAAGAAAAAAGATACGGCTGATTTTGTTGATGTAGATAAATAGAAAGGGGAAAATAAAATGAAAACATGGGGATGGATTCTTCTCATTTTTGGCAGTTTGTCTTTCTTGGGCGCACTGGTCGGAGGTAACGCCTCACCTATGGGAGGAATGTTTTTTGCTGCCCTTGGTGCATATTTATTGCATCGGGCCAATCAAAAGAAAGACGAAGAGAGAAAGAAAAAAGAATGGGAGGATAAGTGCTAAAATACAGATTATGAGTACGTATAAAACCCTTGGCTATGTCTTTTATGCATTAGAGTATATATCCTGCATTTTAGAAATTAGTAAGGCGAGATTTCCTTATGGTGGTTTTTCAATAGGACTTGTTGGCTCGTTGTTCTTGAATCTTGACAGATTTATAAATAGATAGTTTTTCATGAATAAAGAAAAAATACAAAAGCATAATATGGAAGTTGACTATAACAAGTCCACTTCAAGTTGGATAGTTGACATAATAGTTTGCATCATTTGTTTCCCTATGATAATACTGGTTGTTTATCGGAGAGGTAAATACAACAAGTATTTGACTGAAAATGATGGATTTTAACATATTGGATGCATATAAATAAGTCATGGATATTTCTTTGTCAAAATCTAACTATAAGGATTACTTGCCGATTAGACATTGTTGCTTTCTCATATGCTGAGGGTGGTGCGATGTGTTGCGGTGGAGAAATAATTATTGTATCAAGTAAGAAAAACGGAAAACAACTGTCATCTGTCAGTTTTAGCTATTTCCAACTGATAATCAATAATATACAGACTGACAGTTGCGGCATTGAAGTGTCAGTGCCTGTCAGTTTTGTTAAGGCAAAAGCGTAGCGGTATATCGGTAGAACTGGTACGGCTGACAGATAAAACTTATATTCTGTCAGGTTGCTTATGTATGGAACTGACAGATGACAGAGATACAACTTGATTCATTCATGTAATGAAAATTGTAATTTTGTCGTTTTGCATGGTTAAAAAGCCGTCTTTTGCATTGCAAAAGACGGCTTTTTATAGTCAAAAGTAAGTAAATTGCGAATAATCCATTCAAAAGTACTATCTTTGCATCATGGAAATCCAATTGTC
>CALUGU010000072.1 GCA_944320255.1 uncultured Prevotella sp.
ATTAAACTTTGACACACCCAAATGCAGGTTTTTCAATTTCTTCGACTAATTTTGCATTTGCTGTTGGACTCTACACATCAGCCCTATCAACTATCATCCGCGCCATTTTACCTTTTTACTTTTTTACCTTTTTACTTTTTTTATTACCTTTGCAACATGGACAACGACTTCGACATACGCAAAGAGACGCTCTCGTCCGCCGAAAAGGAGTTTGAGAACGCCCTCAGGCCGCTGCGCTTCGGCGACTTCAGCGGGCAGCAGAAGGTCGTGGAAAACCTCGAAGTGTTCGTAGAGGCGGCCAAATACCGCGGCGAACCGCTCGACCACACACTGCTGCACGGCCCGCCCGGACTGGGCAAGACCACCCTGAGCAACATCATAGCCAACGAACTGGGCGTGGGCTTCAAGCTCACCAGCGGTCCCGTGCTCGACAAGCCCGGCGACCTGGCCGGCATACTGACATCGCTCGAACCGCGCGACGTGCTCTTCATCGACGAAATCCACCGCCTCTCGCCAGTCGTCGAGGAATACCTCTACTCGGCGATGGAGGACTACCGCATCGACATAATGATAGACAAAGGACCGTCGGCGCGCTCGATACAGATTGACCTCAACCCCTTCACCCTCGTAGGCGCAACCACGCGCAGCGGACTGCTCACCGCACCCCTGCGCGCACGCTTCGGCATCAACCTGCACCTCGAATACTACGACCCGGAGACGCTCACGCGCATAATACGCCGCTCGGCAATGATACTGAAGGTGCCCATCGACGACGACGCAGCCGTCGAGATAGCACGCCGCAGCCGCGGCACGCCCCGAATAGCCAACGCCCTGCTGCGCCGAGTGAGGGACTTCGCCCAGGTGCGCGGCACGGGGCGCATAGACACGGCCATAGCCCGCGTGGCGCTCACGGCCCTGAACATCGACCAGTACGGCCTTGACGAAATAGACAACAAGATATTGCTGACCATCATCGACAAGTTCCGCGGAGGCCCCGTGGGCATAACGACCATAGCCACGGCCATAGGCGAAGACGCCGGCACCGTGGAGGAAGTCTACGAGCCTTACCTCATAATGGAAGGCTTCATCAAGCGCACGCCCCGCGGACGCATGGCCACAGAGCTGGCCTACCGCCACTTCGGCCGCACGCTCAACGGCAGCAACACCGCCGAGCCAGACCTCTTCGGATGACAGACACCTGACACCCACCCCAACCCTCTTTTGGAAGAGGGGCTTAATGTGCCCAGCCCTCCCAAAGGGAGGGAGCTTAATATGTTTTGCTGGCTTTGCAAGGGCGCATTTGGCTCATAAGGCCTATTTGGCCCATTCGGCTTCATCTGGCTCATTTGGCCCATTCGGCCCATAATCACTAAACAGTGAACAACGGCGAAGCCACCGTAAGCGTCAGCCTTGACAACGACACCGTGTGGCTGTCATAGCAGCAAACAAAGAACACACAGCCAACCCAATTACGCATTGTGAATTATGAAACAAAGTTCGGCGAAAGCCAATTATGAATTACCCACCGCCGTCTTCCCCGGCAGCTTCGACCCCTTCACCGTAGGCCACGACGACATCGTGCGCCGCGCCCTGCCCCTGTTCGGCAAAATCGTGATAGGCGTAGGCGTCAACGTGCGCAAAAGCTACCTGCACAACGCCGACAAGCGCGTGGCCGACATCGCCGCGCTGTACGCCGGCGAGCCGCGCGTGGAAGTGAAAGCCTTCAGCGACCTGGCCGTTGACTTCGCCCGCCGCGAGGGCGCACGCTACATAATAAAAGGCGTGCGCAGCGTCAAGGACTTCGAGTACGAGCGCGAACAAGCCGACATCAACCGCCAGATAAGCGGCATCGACACCCTCCTGCTCTGCTCCGACCCCAAGTACGCCAGCGTCTCGTCGAGCATGGTGCGCGAGCTGCTGCACTTCGGTCGCGACGTCAGCGAGTTCCTGCCACTTAAAAGCAGACAAGCAGGCAAACAGTCGGCAGGCAAGCCTTATTAGGCTCATCGGACTTATTAGCCCCATAAGGCTCATCCATTAAACAACAAAAACCTCAACTGAGAAATAATGATAACATACAACACCGACGGCGTAAAGGCGCCGAAAATCAAGAAACGCGAAACCACGGCATGGATAAAAGCCGTGGCGGCGAGCCACGGCCGCAAGGTAGGCGAGATAGGCTACATGTTCGTTGACGACGAGAAGATACTCGAAGTAAACCGCGAATACCTCGGCCACGACTATTACACGGACATCATCACCTTCGACTACGACGAGGGCGACACCATCAACGGCGACATCGTAATATCGCTCGACACCGTGCGCTCCAACGCCGAACAGCTCGGCAAGCAGTACGACGACGAGCTGCACCGCGTCATCATCCACGGCGTCCTCCACCTCTGCGGCATCAACGACAAAGGCCCCGGCGAGCGCGAGATAATGGAAGCCGCCGAGAACGCCGCCCTGGCGATGAGAAACGGATAAGCGGCCACGTCCGCACGAAACCAACACTCCCACGAAGCATCCCAGGCTCTTCCCTGAAATCACCTATAAACTAAAAAAGCGCGAGCACCGTAAAGGCCTCGCGCTTTTTATTTGGCTTAAAAATCAATCTTACTTAACCAGCACCTTCTTGCCGTTGGTGATATACAAGCCCTTGGGCAGGCCGTTGAGCACTGTGCCGGCAGCACCTTCCTTAACGAACGTACCGTCGATGCCGTACACCTTGACAACCTTGTCGGCGTCCTCGTCAACGACAACTCCGTTGATGCCGGTCGGCGTTTTAGAGCCGTTATACCTGGCTTCAAACGTCATCTTGTCGCCGTTCATCAAGGTTGGGTTGATGATCGAGATGATGATGCCTTGGTTATAGAAGTTCGTACCAGAAAGCGGGATAACAATATCGTAGCACTCAAATTCGTCATTCCATACAAGAGGTACGTCCTCGGCAGCAAGAGTCTTGGTCTTCTCTGCGCCAAGAGCGTCCCAGTAAGTCAGGGATACGCCGTCATAATTGATAAGCACGTTGATGCTGAAAGTAACCTCCTTGTCCTGGCGGAAAATCAGAGTCTGGCTCTGATCAGGGAACCACGACGGCAGCGCGGTGATTTCTTCCTTCACAACATTATAGAACGCCATTACCGACGATGTGCCGGCATTCGGGTAGTTAGTCTGCACGTCGCGTCCGTCCACAGTCTTCAGGCCACCTATCGACACTGAAATCTGCGTCTGCTGGGCCGTAGACGAGCCACGTCCGCCTTCAACCTCGGCGGGGAACATAATGCCGCGAATGTCAACAACTACAGTCTTGCCTTCAATCGTAAAGTCTGGGTAAGCCTCCTTGTAGCTTCCGGCTTCCATATCGCCGTAGGTTACTTTCACCGTAACGTCGTCTTTGATTGTTGCGTCAAGCTCGTCAGAGAACGTGAACGTGATCAAGCCTTCTTCACCGCCTTCAGGATAGAAGGTGTAAATCTCGCTTCCGTCGCTGGGCGAAATGCTCTCAACCGTGGCGGGAGCTTCGCCGAGCACGAACGACATCTGGAATATACCGTCCTCGCCGTAAATCTTAGAAGCGTCAGTTGCGTCGGAAATACCAGACAGCTTGATGGTGAAGTTCGCGCCGAAGTCAATCTTGCCGCCGTCCATCAAGTAGTCCATCAACGAAGCGAGGTTGATTGTGATGTACGACGGTGAACCGGGCAGCACATTGATGTATTCCGCCGGTATCGTCTCCTCCTGCTGCTGGTCGCTCGTAGAAGTGTAAATCACCGAATATTCCTCTACATTCACCGTGCGGTCAACCGTCAGCTCAAGGTTCCTGCCGGTGATGCTGTAAAGCGAACCGTCGGTCATGTTTGAATCGATTTTGATGCCGGGGTCGCCTGTGCCATACTTAACCTTTATCGTCAGCGGGTCTACCAACACGCTTGTCGTGAAATAGTAAGTTTTGCCGGCCTCCACTTCCATGAAATAGAAATTGCCTTCACTGTCATCCTGCTTTGCCAACATCTGTTTCGTATCCTCAGTGTAAGCGCGGTCGGTAGAGTAGATCATCATGCTGGAATAGCCGACATGAAACTCTATTATGCCGGTGGCAGGGGCCGTGAACTCGTAAGCGTGCACGCCGGTAACTCCCTCATACGTGAATGTCTTGACATCATTCTCGTCGGCAAGTTCGATTTTCTCATACGAACTTGGCTTTTGTTCTTGTGCCGACGCGCTGAAGCAACACAGCAGCGCGGCAAAGATAAAGAATAAAGTTCTTTTCATATAAAATACATTTTATGGTTTGACAAAATGAAGCCGTGGCGATTGTTCGTGCGCAACCGCTCACGGCTTTCAAGAGAATAATCAGTTCAACCGTCCAATGTCACCAGGCGTGATCATCTTACCACCACCTTCTTGACAACGCTTGCGTCGCCGGCCTTAGCCTTGACGATGTAGAGGCCCTTGCCGTTCGTAGGAACGTTGACAGAGCCTTCGCCGTCAGCCATGCCTACGAGAGAGCCGTTTACGTTGTAGACGGTAACAGTCACGTTGCCTGCTGCGTTGACGTTCACGTCGCCGCCGTTGACAGCTATTGCGATGCCTTCACCGTTGTCTGTGGCTACAGAGTTGATGCCTGTAGAGCCGTCAACTGTGAACGGAGCCTTAACAGCGTTGAGCACGCGGCCTGTGTTGTTGTCAATGAGCATTGCAACAAGCTCGGCGTTCCACCAGTTGGTTACGTTGTCGTAAGCCGACCTTGTCAAGCTGAACGGTATTGCATTGTCAGCCTCAACGGAAACAGGGATGAGTCCACTGATACCAGTATAAAGGTCGTCAACTACGCGGCGAGCTACGTGGTTGTAAGTCCAAGAAACATACTCGTCCATAGCGTGCCACTCGCTCAAAATAGTTTGGTTTGCATAGCCACGTTGCTGATAGTAGTTATGCTGTGTACCTGTCAGGCCGTTTTCAACAACTACGAACAGAATGTTCTGGTTTACAGAATTAAGGTTGACAGCATAATTCACATTACCCTCAATCTCTATCTGGCGTGTCGCTGTATTAACATTGGCTTTTGTGACATTGATGTCGGCATCAGCGACAGGGTTGTTTTCAAACTCTTCCTGCACCAAGTCAAGCCATGTCGTGCTCGACTTACCGTCACCATTATATGAATAAATACCATCAATAACAGCTAACGGCTGATAGACAGTTTTGTTCAAACGGTTAACAAGCCCTGCAGGAATGCCTTCCGGATTAAAGTAATTTGCATAATTGTCATAAGCGTAAGCGTCTTCACCCATAGCCGTGCTGTGGATTTCAACAGGAATGTAGTCATCACCGAAGAGCTGTTCGATATAGTCTGAAGCAATTATACCGCCCGGACAGTAGCCACAAGGTTGTCCTGTTATCTTCTCTACTACTACACGCTTTTTAGTCTCGAACATAAGGTTCTTAACAGAGCCTTCACGTGAGAACTGGTTACCATCTACGTTCACAGTGATGGTATACTTGTTCTCCTCACCTTCAACAAGCGGCATCTCTTCAGGGAACTCGAACTGGAAAGCCGGGCTGTCCTTGGTAAGGCCGAGGCCTGTTTCAGTGAAAGTAGACGTCCAGTCGCCCGCCTTGACAGTGGCTGTGATGTCGTTGTAAGTGTCATCACCGGTGATGTTCACCTGGGCTGCCACCTTTATAGAGCCTTGCTTAACAACTGCGTCTTCAGTGTTGTCGGTCAAGAGGAAATCGCCACGGTAATAAACGCGGATGTTGTCAAGGAATATTGCGCTTTGGTCTTCGTTCTGGTTTACAAAGGCGATGTAGACATACTTGCCGGCAAATTCGGCGAGCGAAATCTCATAGTTGGTGCCTTCAACCCAGTCTGAGCTAACCAAGTCTTGCGAAGCGCCAAAAGACAACTTCTCCTCGAATATGGTCTTGCCTTCGGTTTTGAACTTGTTGTAAAGCTCATCGGTGAACGAAGTGTATCCTTCGTCAGTAGCGAGGACTACCACCTTGAGCACGTCGTTCTTGTTAGACTTGTAACTCTGGGCGTCGAAGTTGAGGTAGTAATCGCCGTTCTCAATGAAGAGCTGCGGTATTGACATCCAGTCGTCAGACTGTCCTGCGGGGTTGTACATCGAGTGTGAAGCCGCATAATAATCGGTTGAGTTTTCATCGTCGCGCAGGGTGAAGTTCCACGGGTTGTTGTCTTTGTCAAACTCCCATCCTGCAGGTTCAGCAGCCGGTGTGAGATGGTCGCCCTCATAAAGGAGGTAAGTACCCATTGACCACGACGGGTCGTTGAAGTCGTCAGAGAAGAGGTCGCCAGAAGCATCGGGTTCAGGAACAAACTGTCCGTGATATGTAAGCTCAATCTCCTCGTTGGCGCAATAGCCCATAATGTCTGTAACGGAACCTGCGGGCAGCACTACGCGGTAATCGAAGCCGCTGCGGAGGTAACGGCGCAAGGCCGGGGCGAGGCCCACCATAGTGCCGTTGGTGGTGATGGTCAGATCGCAGACCGGAGTCTCGTTGTCGCCTTCATAGAGATAGCCAACCGCCGCGTTACCTTCATTGTCGGTGGCAACCTGCACATCCATGTCGAACTGTATGCGTACGGGCTGGTCGGTGCTGATTTCAGACACGTTGGCGTCATTGTCAGGCGACTTCGCCACAACGGCTACCGGCTTTTCCTCGCGTCCCTTATACTTAATGCGGATGTCATCGTTCTGATAGCTGCCGTCAGCCGAGAGGCTGAACGTGCCGGCGGGAATGTAGAGAGTGTAATCCTCGCCAGGGTTGAGCTGATAACGAGTGTTGCCAGAGAGGGTGAAGCTGGTTCCGTCTGACAGCGGGACGATAGATCCAGTAAAGAGAGTGGTACCGTCAGGCTTGAGCATAAGGAACGTAGCCTGCGACTTCATAGTAGTAGGCTTAGAGAACTTGAGCGTACCGCTCTTGAAGCGAGAGAACGACGCGCCGGCGGCGGGAGTCAGGGCATACGAACCTTCGGCATACGGGTTGATATGCGAGGCTGCCTCAGTCAAAGTCTCAGGCAGACGGATGATGTAACCGCTACCGGTGGGCGAAGACATACAGAGAAGCACTTTCTCGTCGTTGGATATGCCGAGAATGTAACCGGTGCTTTCCTGATTGATGGCATCATAGATGTTGATACCATAACGGCCCGTCATTATCTCGTCAAGACCGAACCAGAGCTTGCCATACCTTACATAAAGGTAACGCACGGGGTTGACGGCAGGAGAAGATGCTATCACCATACCGTTATTGGTAACCACGCCACCGCCGCGGTCTTGCTCGTCAGAGTATTGATAATAGAGGTCGAGAGTCTTGTTTGTTACATTCATGTCAAAAGCGGCTACGTACTCAGCACCGGAAGTAAACACCGTGTAGGCATGGCCCGTGAGGTGTGTGCCGTCGTTGCTAAGCTTTGCATTGTCAACATAAGTCGGTGTAACGTTGACACCTTCGGGCATGAGCTGTTCGGGATAAATGGTCTCGCCGGTTGTGCAGTTGAACACATACGAGCCGTTTTCACCCAAGTAAACAAAGTTTGTTGCACCCACAAGGATGTTGCCGTCGGCGCTGACGCCTGTGATGCTGAACATCGCACATATTACGTTATTCTTGTCACGGACGGGGAATTTAGGATACAACTCACGCGCCGTTTTGCAGACGTAAGAGCCGTCGGCCTGGCGGTCCCAGATTACAGCCTCCGTGAGGCTTTGGCCGTAGTTGTCAATTTCTCCCGTTCCACGCTCACCTACGATACGCTTGCCGTCGGGCGTCATGGCGTTTGCGCTGCCGCCACCGGGCAACGCAACCCAAGCCTTCTTGTCAACATCGTAATAGCCTGCGCCTGCGGGAGAGCTGCCGAGCACCATCTTACCGTCGTCTGAGACGTCGCTGGCGGTGTAGCCAAGGCCTGTCTCGCCTTCGGGCCAGAGCTGGGTTATCTCGCCGGTGGTGGTGTTTACGAGCTGGGCGTAGCCGCCGAGCGTCGTGTTTTCAGAGTCGGTTCCTGAGATGACGGCCCATTGGCCGTTGTCTGACAACGCCGTGAAGTAGTCGGTTGTGCGGGCGAAGGTGAATGGCGTCACCTTGGCTCCGTCGATCACCTGCGCCTTCACGCCAAGGCTGCAAAGCAGCGCGAGGAGGAACGTGCAAATAATGTTTTTCTTGTTTAACATATTGTTTTTAGTTTGGGTTTTACGTTTTTTTGGATTGTGAGGTTTTAATCTGCAATGTGCCAACCGTCAACCATCGCCTTCGCTGCATATCCTGTAAAGGGTATATCAAATTTATGAATATCGCTCTTGTAGGGACATAATTTATTATGTCCGCACGTTTCGTAAGAAACGTATTACGCTGACATTCAAATATTTATACGCCCATCCGTGGCGTGCGGACATAATAAATTATGTCCCTACAAGGGCGATATTCCTTGGAAAAGCCTCAATGACTGTTTCCTTATATCGAACTCACTTTTTCACGTTTACTTAACGAGAACTTTCGCCGTGCGTCCGTCGGCGTACTTCACGATGTTGATGCCTTTCTGCGGAGCAGAGAGCAGCTGTCCGTCGAGAGTGTAGCGGGCTACCACCTCGCGGCTTTCAGTAGTCGTCACGCCGTTGATGCCGGTTGCGTTCGGGTCAGTGGTGTAAAGCACGGTGATTTTAGAGCCGGCCACAGGGTTGCTACCAGCATCATCAGAGCAACGGAACACTTGGTATGTAACCTCACACTCGCCACGATCGAGAGCGCTGAGCACCAATTCAGTATTAAGATACATATCACCCTTCATTGCTTCGTTTACACTTACAACCGGAGTGGTTTGCGTACCTACCTCCTTGAATGCCTGACAAGTTAGAGGGAAACAAATCTGGAACTGGCCTACACCTTCCATATCCTTATAAGTGTTAACTGTTGTTACTATGTAAAGATACAAAGTTTCTTTCAAATCGTTTACTTCGGTTATATAAAGTTTACCTTTTATTATTGCACCTTGAGGAGTCGTTTCCACTTTGTTACGGATGATGTAACTGCCGTCAGGTATCACCTCGTAGGTGTCCTCATCGGTAAACTGGAACACGTCGTCAACGGCATCCTGTGCCTGTGCGTTGAAGGCGAGGCCTCCGAGAAGAAAAGACAAACAAAGAGTAAAAAGTTTTTTCATAATTTTTTATAGTTTTAAATTGTTAATAATATGCCAAAAAGACTATGGCGACACGTCGCCAGATGCCGTGCGCTTTCATGTTAAAATAAATTGTAGCAAACATGAAAAAGGCGTAAAACAGCGCATAAAAGTAGTAATTAATTGTAAATATGGAACAAAATTTTTTATTAAAAAATCAGACGTTAAACAAACTTTAATAGTTGAAAGACGTTTTAACAATACAGTGTTTATGCAGGTTTCGCCAGCTGTGTAACAATTTGACAGCTAACAAGTTGCAATGATTTATAATTGAAACGCACAATGTTAAAATACAATCCAATAGTAACCGAGATTTGTATAGTGTAAAAACAACAACGAAAACACTTTGTAAACAGAAACGAGACAAAATGAACAATAAACGCGAAATTACAATCTGTAAGTGACAGAAAGTGGCAAAAGCGGTCAAGAGAGAAGCAAACGAGGCACAAGACAAAGCTGACACACATCTAACACCCAACCTGACACCCACCCCAGCCCTCTTTTGGAAGAGGGGCTTAATGTGCAAGCACCCATCACAACCCTCTTTTGGAAGAGGGGCTTAATGTGCAAGCACCCCCCCAACCCTCCCCAAGGGAGGGGGCTTGATATGCTTTTGTTGGTTATTCAGGCGCATTAGGCTAATTCTGCCCATCGGGCTTATTTGGCCTAATAAGCCTAATAAGAAAGATGTGCCTGATGAGCCGTTTTGCGAAAGACGGCAAACGGCAGCCTAAAAGGCCGCAAACGGCAACGCAAAAGGCCGCCTCTTGCAAAGCAAAAGACGGCCTTTTATAAAGTATGTGATAATCAGGTGGTTAGCCATTGGGGGATTGCTGGGAGAGCTGGGAGGTCTGGGAGAACTGCGCCAACCCACAACCAACAAAGCATATTAAGCAGCCTGGGAGAGCCGGAAAGTCTGGGAGAGCTGCGCCAACCCACAGCCAACAAAGCATATTAAGCAGCCTGGGAGAGCCGGGAAGTCTGGGAGAGCTGCGCCAACCCACATCCAACAAAGCATATTAAGCAGCCTGGGAGAACCGGGAGCTTTGGGAGAGCTGCGCTAACCCACAGCCAACAAAGCATATTAAGCAGCCTCCCTTGGGGAGGGATGGGTTGGGTGCCGGGTTTGGCAGTGTTGGGTGTTAGGATGCTTTGATGTGGGTATTTAGTTTTCTTTACCCTCTATCTCCTTAATCGCGGCGCGGACGATGTCGCTCTCCTCGTTGACGATTTGGAAGTATTCGCTCATGTCGAAGAGGTCGCGGGCGACGAGGGCGTGGAGCTGCGTGGTGAGCATTGGCAGTGTGCGGCGCAGCTCGTCGTCGTCCTTGGGCTTGACGCCTTGCTTGGCGGCGTCGGCCACTACGGCGTCGATGAGCTGCCGGGGGACGCTGAAGCCGGTGCGGAAGGCGGCGAACGTGGGGAAGGCGCGGCGCAGGGAGTCGCGGTGGTTGTCGATGTAGCGCAGGGATGCGTTGATGACAAGGCCCTTGAGGACGAGCTGGCGGTGGAACTTGGTGTACTGGAGGGTGTCGAGGGGGACGAAGACGTCGGGCATGATGCCTCCTCCGCCGTAGACGGGGCGGTGGCGGCGCAGGGTGTAGCACTTGAGCGAGTCGGCGAAGTGGATGCTGTCGCGGTTGGTCAGTTCGCCGTGCTTCAGGCGGTTGTCGAAGTCGCCGGCGTAGGCGTCGAGGTCGCCCTTGGTGTACGGCTTCTGTATGCAGCGGCCGGCGGGGGTGTAGTAGTGTGCTATGGTGAGGCGTATCATGGAGCCGTCGGGCAGGCCGACGGGACGCTGCACGAGGCCCTTGCCGAAGGTGCGGCGGCCGATGACGGTGCCGCGGTCTTGGTCTTGCACGGCGCCGGAGACTATTTCTGCGGCGGAGGCCGTGAACTCGTTGACGAGCACGAAGACGCGCCCTGAGCGGAAACCGCCGCTGCCGCGCGCCTTATAGTCGGTGCGGGGGCACTGCCGTCCCTCGGTGTAGACGATGAGGTCGCCCTTGTGCAGCAGTTCGTCGGCTATGTCAACGGCGGCTTGGAGGTAGCCTCCGCCGTTGTCCTGGAGGTCGAGCACGAGGTCGCGCATGCCTTGGGAGCGGAGCTGTTCGAGGGCTCTGACGAACTCGCCGTGCGTCGTCGCGCCGAAGTTGCCTATCCTGACGTAACCCACGCCGGGGCGGAGCATGTACACGGCGTCGATGCTGTTGACTGGTATCTTGTCCCGCTTAACCGTAAACTTGAGCGTTTCGGCGACGCCTCGGCGCACTACGCCGAGGTTGACTTTCGTGCCCTTGGGGCCTCGCAGGCGGCGCATTATTTCCTCGCGCGCCATCTTCACGCCGGCCACGGCGGTGTCGTTGACGCTGACGATGCGGTCGCCGGCCATGATGCCGACTTTCTCCGACGGGCCTTTGCTGACGGGCTGGATGACGAGGAGCGTGTCGTCAACCATGTTGAACTGCACGCCGATGCCCTCGAAGTTGCCTTGCAGGGGCTCGTTCATGGCCTTGACTTCCTCCGGGTCGGAGTAAGACGAGTGCGGGTCGAGCTTCTCAAGCATCCCCCGTATGGCGTCCTCTACGAGCTTGTCTTCGTCAACGGTGTCAACGTAGAGGTTGTTTATCGCCATCTCGGCTATCTGGAGCTTGCGCAGGGGGCTGTCGCCTGAGAAGTTGATGCGCATCTGGGCGGATGAAGGCAGTGTGAAGAAAAGAAGCCCCACCCAACCTCCCCATAGAGGGGAGGAGCCGGTTAGCTTGGAAAATAAATGCTTTATGGACGAAAAAAGAGATGGTTTCATATTATAAAAAATATCCTTTATTATGGAAGAACATTACCGGGCGTAACGGCAAAGCTAATCTCGGCTCTCCCCCTCTACGGGGGAGTCGGAGGGGGCTTTGTCTTCCTCGATGACGAGGTTGTCGATGATGAAGTTCTGACGTTCGGGCGTGTTCTTGCCCATGTAGTATTCGAGGAGCTTCTGCACCTGGTCGGTCTTGTGCAGGGTGACTTGCTCAAGGCGCATATCGGGGCCGATGAAGGCGCGGAACTCGTCGGGGCTTATCTCGCCGAGACCTTTGAAGCGTGTGATTTCAGGGTCGGGGCCAAGCTCCGTGATGGCCTTGACGCGCTCGTCGTCGCTGTAACAGTAGCGGGTGATGAAGTCGCCCTTCTGCCCCTTCGAGGCGTCGAGCACGGCCTTGTCCTTTATCTTCGAGCGGCGGTTGCGCACTCGGAAGAGCGGCGTCTGGAGCACGTAGACGTGGCCTTTCTTGATGAGGTCGGGGAAGAATTGCAGGAAGAAGGTGATGATGAGCAGGCGGATGTGCATGCCATCGACGTCGGCGTCGGTGGCCACAATCACCTTGTTGTAGCGCAGTGTGTCGAGTCCGTCCTCTATGTCGAGGGCGGCTTGCAGGAGGTTGAACTCCTCGTTCTCGTACACTACTTTCTTTGTCAGGCCGTAAGAGTTGAGCGGTTTTCCCCTAAGGGAGAACACGGCTTGCGTGTTTACGTCGCGGCTCTTGGTTATGGAGCCGCTTGCCGAGTCGCCCTCGGTTATGAAGATGGCGCTCTCCTCCTTGCGGTCGTTCTTCACGTCGGAGAAGTGTATGCGGCAGTCGCGCAGCTTGCGGTTGTGCAGGTTGGCCTTCTTGGCGCGCTCGCGGGCCAGCTTGGTGACGCCGGCCATCTCCTTGCGCTCCTTCTCGGAGGCCTGTATCTTCTGGAGCATCACCTCCGCCACGTCGGCGTGCTTGTGCAGATAGTTGTCCACCTCGGTCTTGATGAAGTCGCCGACGTATTTGTTGACGCTCACGCCGTCGGGCGACATAGTGAGCGAGCCGAGCTTTATCTTGGTCTGGCTCTCGAACATCGGCTCCTCGACGTTCACCGCGATGGCGGCCACGAGGCCGTTGCGTATGTCGGTGTACTCGAAGTTCTTGTTGAAGAACTCTTTTATCGTTTTGGCTATGTGTTCCTTGAACGCGCTCTGGTGGGTGCCGCCCTGGGTGGTGTGCTGGCCGTTGACGAAGGAGTGGTACTCCTCTCCGTACTGGTTTGTATGCGTAAACGCTATCTCGATGTCCTCTCCCTTGAGGTGGATTATGGGATAGATGCCGTCGGTGGTCATCGTGTCGTTGAGGAGGTCTTCCAGTCCGTTGCGGCTCAGGATGCGGCGTCCGTTGAACATGATGGTTAGCCCCGTGTTGAGGTAAGTGTAGTTGCGGAGCATAGTCTCGACGAAATCCGTGTGGAAGCGGTAGTTCTTGAACAGCGTGGCGTCTGGCTCAAAGAAGACGTAAGTGCCGTTCTCGTCCTGCGTGTCCTCGGTCGTGTCGCTTTTCTGAACACCCTTCTCGAACTGCACCGAGCGCACGGTGCCGTCGCGGTAGGAGCGCACCTCGAACCTTGAGCTAAGCGCGTTGACGGCCTTTATGCCGACACCGTTGAGCCCGACGCTCTTCTTGAAGGCCTTGGAGTCATACTTGCCGCCGGTGTTGAGCACGCTGACGGCCTCGACGAGCTTGCCCTGCGGTATGCCGCGCCCGTAGTCGCGGACGGTCACGCGCAGCTCTTCGTCGATGTCAACCTCGATGCGCTTGCCGGCGCCCATCTTGAACTCGTCGATTGAGTTGTCGATGACTTCCT
>CALUGU010000073.1 GCA_944320255.1 uncultured Prevotella sp.
CCATGTCGGAGAGGTGGCGGATGTTATCATCCGTATATGAAACCTGTGGGTTTTGTATTTCGTTTTCGCTCATAATCATTTGATGGTCATAGGTCATAAGCCCGATGGGGCAGATAAGCCGGATGGACTAATGCCCGATAGCAATCTCCTCCCTTTGGGGAGGTCGGGAGGGGCTTTACAGCCACTTCTTGTAGCACCGCCTGCGCTTGTGCAGCTTCGGGTCGAGGTACTGCCACTGGCTCTGCACGTTCTCGTTGGTTTCCATCTCCACCTGGCTCTCGCCCCACTTGAAGCCGTAGGCCTGGTAGCGGGGGATGAGGTCGGCGAACATCATGGCGTTGGCGCCCTTCATGCGGTATTCGGGCAGCACGCCGAGCAGCAGCAGGTCAACGCCCTCGGTCTTGTGGGCCTTGAGGGCGCGCAGTATGTGCCACCAGCCGAAGGGGAAGAGCCGTCCGCGGCGGCACTTTTGCAGCGCGCGTGAGAGCGACGGGATGGTGATGCCCACGGCCACGGGCTTGCGACCCTCGTTCCAGTCTTCCACTACGGTTATCAGGCTTAAGTCGGCCATGGGGAAGTACATATCGATGTACTGCTCAATCTGCTTTTCCGAGAGTTCCGAATATCCGTAAAGGTCCTTGAAGCAGGTGTTCACAAGGTCGAACATCTTCTTGCCGTAGCCGCCCTCGAAGACGTCTTTCTTCGTCAGCTTGCGCACGTGCAGGTTGTAGCGTTTCTCTATCATCTCGGCTATCTTGGTGTATTTCTCCGGCACGGTGTCGGGCACCATCATCTTGAACTCCACGTAGTCGTTGTCCTTCTCGAAGCCGCCGAGGCGTTCTATGTGCTCCGGGTAATAGGGATAGTTGTATATCGTGGGCATCGTGCCGAGCTGGTCGAAGCCCCATGTGAGCATCCCTTCGGGGTCGAGGTCGGTGAAGCCGAGCGGGCCTATCAGCTCGTCCATGCCCTTCTGCTTGCCGTATTCGGCGGCGGCGTCGAGCAGGGCGCGGCTCACGTCGATGTCATCAACGAAGTCAATCCAGCCGAAGCGCACGCACTTGCGTCCCCACCGCTTGTTGGCCTTGTGGTTGATGATGGCGGCCACGCGGCCCGCCATGCGCCCGTCGGGATAGAAAGCCATGAAGTATTCGGCCTCGCAGAACTCGAAGGCGGCGTTCTTCTCCTTGTCCAAGGTCTTCATCTCGTCGGAGAACAGGTTGGGCACGTCTTGCGGGCAACCCTCGTAAAGGTCGTAGTGGAAATCTATGAAACGTTGTAAGTCTCGCTTGCTTTTTACCTTTTTTATAGTTACTGATGACATTTCACGGATGTGTTTAATCGTGCAAAAATAACGTTTTTCCAGGAAAAAAGGGATAATGTGGTAGTTAAATAAATAAAATAGCCACAACCTAACACCCACCCCAGCCCTTCCAAAGGGTGGGTGCTTGCACATCAAGCCCCTCTTCCAAAAGAGGGTTGGGGTGGGTATTTAGTTTTTGTAACACTCTTGTAATTATTTGTTAAGAAAACAATCAAACCCGTGTAACACTTGTGTAACACGGAAGTCAGAACTTTGCAGCCGTCAAATCATTCTATGTTTTTTATGAAAAAAAATTACAGGAAGTTATCCATCTTTTTCATGTCGGCGGTGTTCGCCGTGACGGCCTTCGCCGCCCCGGAACCTACCGACGCAAGCCTCGGCGTGATACGCGGGCGCATCGTTGACTCACAAAACCAGGTGCTGCCCGGCGCGTCGGTGATGATTGAAAGCCTGCACACGGGCGCGGTGAGCGACGTCAACGGCTACTACTCTCTCGTGAACCTGAAACCCGGCACCTACACGGTGAAAGTCACCTACGTAGGATATGAACCGAAAACGGCGCAGCTGACCATCAAGCCTAACAAGACTGCCGTGCTCGACTTCACGCTCAACGACGGCATGGAGCTGCAAGGCGTCGAGGTGAAGGGCGCGTTCCACGGGCAACGCCGCGCCATCAACCAACAGAAAAACAACTTCAACCTGACTAACGTGGTGTCGGCCGACCAGGTTGGCAAGTTCCCCGACTCCAACATCGGCGACGCCCTCAAGCGCATCAACGGCATCAACGTGCAGTACGACCAGGGCGAGGCGCGCTTCGGACAGGTGCGCGGCACGTCGCCCGACCTTACGAGCGTATCCGTCAACGGCAACCGACTGCCCTCGGCCGAGGGCGACGCGCGCAACGTGCAGCTCGACCTGATACCCTCGGACATGATACAGACCATCGAGGTGAACAAGGTTGTCACCGCCGACATGGACGGCGACGCCATAGGCGGAGCCATCAACCTCGTAACCAAGAACACGCCTTACCGCCGCGTGTTCAACGTGACGGCGGGCACGGGATACAACTGGATAAGCGACAAGATGCAGCTGAACCTCGGAGCTACGTGGGGCGACCGCTTCTTCAACGACAAGTTCGGCATCATGGCGGCCGTGTCTTACCAGAACTCGCCGGCCGGCTCGGACAACACGGAGTTTGAATACGACCTCGACGACGACGGCAACGTGGTGCTCACCGACGCCGAAGTGCGCCAGTACTACGTCACCCGCGAACGCCAGAGCTACTCGCTCTCGATGGACTACGACTTCAACCCGAACCACAAGATTTACTTCAACGGCATCTACAACCGCCGCAACGACTGGGAGAACCGCTACCGCGTAAGCTACAAGGACCTGGCCGACGGCCCCGGAGAGATGAAGACCGAAATACAGACCAAGGCCGGCTCCAAGGACAACCGCGGCGCACGCCTTGAGCTGCAACAGACGATGGACTTCACCCTCGGCGGCGACCACCTGCTCTGGGACAAGCTGCAGGCCGACTGGATGGTGTCTTACTCGCGCGCCAGCGAAGACCGCCCCGACGAGCGTTACTTCACCATCAAGCAGAAGGACATGACCATCGACATGGAGGACGAGGGCGGACGCCAGCCTTACGCAGTGACGCCCATCTCGGTTCACGACGGCGAATGGGAGGTGGACGAATTCACCAACGCCGACGAGTGGATACGCGAGAACGAGTGGAAGGCCAAGCTCGACTTCGAACTGCCGCTCGCCAGCGGAGAGTTCGGCAACTCGCTGAAGTTCGGCGCGAAGTACACCAACAAGCACAAGACCAAGGAAGTGCTTTGCTTTGACTACAAGGACGGCTACGAGGAAATCTACGGGACCGACTACACGAACTATTACACGTCGCAAATCCGCGACGGCTTCATGCCCGGCTCGCGGTACAAGGCCATGGACTTCGTAAGCAAGGACTACCTCAAGCAATTCAACGCGAAGGACTGGGCGCTGCTCGGAGGCGAACAGGTGCTCGAAGAGTCGGCCGGCGACTATGACGCAACCGAGGAGGTTACGGCAGCATACCTGCGCTTCACTCAGAAGCTGGGACGCAAGCTCACCTTAATGGCCGGCCTCCGCATGGAGTACACCAACCTTGAGACAAGCGGCTTCAACTGGAACATAGACGAAAACGGAGACGAGACCCTCGACCCCACCGGCAAGTTCAAGAACGACTACGTAAGCTGGCTGCCGAGCTTCCTCGTAAAGTGGGACGCCACGGACGACCTCAAGGTGCGCGCCTCTTACACCAAGACGCTGGCACGCCCGAAGTACTCCCACCTCGTGGCCAACGCTTCTTACAACACCGAGGAGTCGCCGGTTGAAATCACACTGGGCAACCCCGACCTGAAACCCATCACCTCGCACAACGTAGACCTGTCGGCCGAATACTACTTCAAGAGCGTCGGCCTCGTATCGGCGGCGCTGTTCTACAAGCGCGTCAACGACTATTCTGTCAACCTGAAGCGCGACATGCCTTACGGGAACTACGCCGAGGCGGAGGTAAGCCAGCCGCTCAACGCCTTCGACGCCGACCTGCTGGGCGTGGAGCTTGGCTTCCAGCGCGACTTCGGCTTCATCTCCCCGGCCTTGAAATGCCTTGGCTTCTACGGCAACTACACTTACACACACAGCGACATCGTGCGCTCGGCCTTCGGCGACAAGGACGAGCAGGCGCTGCCCGGCTCGCCGGAGCACATGGCCAACGCCTCGCTCTACTTCGACAAGTGGGGCCTGAACGTGCGCCTGTCTTACAACTACACGTCGGCCTTCCAGGACGACGAGGAGTATGTGGAGGACGCTCCGCTGCGCCGCTACTACGACGCAACGCACTACATGGACCTCAACGCCAGCTACACCTGGGGCAAGAACGTCAAGTACACATTCTATGCGGCGGCCAACAACCTGCTCAACCAGCCCCTGCGCTACTACCAGGGCGAGAAGGACCGCACGATGCAAGTGGAATATTACGGAGTAAAACTCACCGCAGGATTTAAAGTGAACTTCTAATTTTTCGAGGAGTTAAGGAGTAATGGAGTTAAGAAGTTAAGACAATACCTTAATTGAATGTTTTTAAAGGAAACAGCCAACGAAGCATTCGTCTTAACTCCTTAACTACATAACTCCTTAACTCCTGTAATAAAAACAAAAGCTTTAAAATGAAAAGAATCTCATCATTCATCATCCTCCTGGCCGCCGCCGTGATGACGGCCTTCGGCCAGACGCCCGAAGAGTGGGCGAAACTTGAGAAGTCGGTCAACTTCTACGTGGCCAACGACCTGGGCCGCAACGGATACTATGACCAGAAACCGATAGCCGAACTGATGGGCCGCATGGCCGAAACGGTGGGCATAGAGTGCGTGGCCGCGGCCGGCGACATCCACCACTTCGAGGGCGTCACGAGCACCGAGGACCCGCTCTGGATGACCAACTACGAGCTGATATACAGCCACCCGGAACTGATGCTGGCATGGTATCCCATCTGCGGCAACCACGAGTACCGCGGAAACACGCAGGCCGTGCTCGACTACGCCAAGGTGAGCCGCCGCTGGGAGATGCCCGCCAAGTACTATACGAAGGTGATAGAGGACGACGATGTGACGGTGCGCTTAGTCTTCGTAGACACCACGCCGATGATAGACAAATACCGCAACGACTCGGAGAAATACCCCGACGCCTGCAAACAGGACATCGACAAACAGCTGGCATGGATTGACCAGACGCTCACCGACGCCAAGGAGGACTGGGTGATAGTAATCGGCCACCACCCCGTCTACGCCTACACCAGCAAGAGCGACACCGAGCGCGCCGACATGCAGCGACGCCTGAACGCCGTGCTGCTGAAGCACAAGAACGTGGCGATGTACGTCTGCGGCCACATACACAACTTCCAGCACATACGCAAGCCGGGCTGCACGATTGACTACGTGGTGAACACCAGCGGCTCGCTGAGCCGCCCGAAGGTGGAGCCGGTTGACGGCACGCAGTTCTGCTCCGGCATACCGGGCTTCTCGCTCGTCTGCGCCGACAAGCAGGAGCTTGACCTGCACCTCATCGACAAGGACGGCAAGGTGGTCTACACGGTGAGACACAAGAAGTAAGGCTCTTTTTAAGAAGTTAGGAGAAGTAAGAAAACTTCTCTAACTTCTTAAAAACAAAATGCGGCTTTTCACACGATGAAAAGCCGCATTTTGCGTTCCCGTTTGCCGTCTTTCGCAAGGCAAAAGACGGCCTTTCACAACTCATTGTAAGCCAAGCGGTTACGCCGCCCGCCTCAAATAATGCCGCGCAAAGTTTGCGCCTTTGCCGCAAAAGTGATATTTTTGTGATAAAAAACCACACACCAATGAGACATCTTTTCACCACATTGCTGCTCGCCGCTTCGCTCTCCGCGCTCTGCCTCACGGCGGCGACACCGCGGAAACAGGGCGCGAAGTCGAAGACCGAACTGTCGATGGAGAGGCAGGGAATGGTTGACATACACACGAAGGACAACACCATCAGGGTGAGCCTGATGTACGCCAGGGCGGACAACTTCACGGGCCAGGTGCTCTACACCGACCTCTCGCGCGCCTACCTGCACCCGAAGGCCGCCGCCGCGCTGGCCAAGGCGCAGAAGAGGCTGAAGCAGCTGCGCCCCGACCTAAGCCTGAAGGTCTACGACGCGGCGCGCCCCATGAGCATACAGCAGAAGATGTGGGACAAGGTGAAGAACACGAAAAAGTACTTCTACGTGAGCAACCCCGCGCGCGGAGGCGGCCTGCACAACTACGGCATGGCCGTTGACCTGACGCTATGCGACGCCAAGGGCGACACGCTCGACATGGGCACGAAGATCGACTACATGGGCGCGGCGGCGCACATCGACCGCGAGGCCGCCCTCGTAAAGAGCGGCCGCATCAGCCGCCAGGCGCAGAAGAACCGCGAACTGCTGCGCCAGGTGATGCGCTACGCCGGCTTCCGCCCGTTAAGGACGGAGTGGTGGCACTTCAACTTCATATCACGCGCCACGGCGAAGAAGTATTATAAAGTTATCAGATAATCCGGGGTAACTGGGAGAACGGGGAAGGCTGGAAAAATCCCAGGTCATCCCGACTCTCCCAGCCCTCCCATTACTCCCAGCCCTCCCATTAATCCTCAAAAAGAAATGCCATGACAACAATCAACAAAGACTTCATGCCTCCGCAAGGCGACTTCCACAAGCTGATAGTCTACCGCAAAGCTGAATGCGTCTACGACATAACTTTCAACTTCGCCCACGCTTACCTCGAAAAAGGCGACCGCACGGTTGACCAAATGATACAGGCAGCACGCAGCGGCAAGCAAAACATTGCCGAAGGCAGCCAAGCCGCAACAGCCTCGCGCGAGACGGAGATAAAACTCTACAACGTAGCCAAGGCGAGCCTGCAAGAACTGCCGGCCGACTATGAAGACTATCTTAGGGCAAGGGGCTTGGAGACATGGCCTAAAGACTCACCAAAAGCCGTACAGACAAGACGGGTATGCCGCGCCCACTCCGACTCGGCATTTTACCGAGACAGGATAAAAACACGCTCTGCCGAGACCACGGCAAACATTGCCATAATATTGATACACCAAATAGACTATCTCATGCTGCGCCTCATAGAGGCCGCTAAGGAACGCTTCCTGAAACAAGGCGGCATCAGGGAAGAAATGACACGGGCACGCCTGAAATACAGGAACAGCCAACAATAACCTGCCGGCGGGATTTTCCCGGAGAACCGAGAGAACCGGGAGTTCCGGGAGGACTGGGAAAGCTGGGGGATTTTGGAAAACTCCAGCTTTCCCGGAGTTCCCGGCCCTCACAGCTCTCCCAGCTCTCCCAGACACCCCCTAAAAAACTATGACCACCGAAGAATTCATCTCACAAAACATCGACGCCGACGTCCGCGACCTCGCCTTGCGCCACGCCGGCCGCACGGACATCCGCCTCGCCTTCGCCCTCGACCAGATAGCGGGCCGGCAGAGGGCGCGCAAGAAGCTGCCGCAATGGGCGGCCACGGACGGCATAATCTACCCGCCGCACATCTCGATGGAGCAATGCTCGTCGGAACAGACCGCCCTTTACAAGGCCGCAGTGGTGCGCCGCCTCGTCACAGAACTCCCAGGCCTCCCAGTTCTCCCAACCAACCCATTGACCCTCATCGACCTCACGGGCGGCTTCGGCGTTGACTTCTCTTACCTCGCGCCGCTGTTCGGGCGGGCCGTCTACATCGAGCGGCAAGCCGGTTTATGCGACGTCTCACGGCACAACATGGCGAGGCTGGGGCTGACACAGGCCGAGGTGGTTTGCGGCGATTGTACGCAAATTATCGAAGCCATGGGCCACGCCACGCTCATCTACGCCGACCCGGCGCGCCGCGACGCCGCAGGCGGGCGCACGTTCGCCATCAGCGACTGCACGCCGGACATCGCGGCGATGAGGGAAACGTTGCTGGAAAAGGCCGACTTCACGATGATAAAGCTCTCGCCAATGCTCGACTGGCGCAAGGCCGTGGCCGACATGGGGGCGCAGGTGGGCGAGGTTCACATCGTGTCGGTGGGCAACGAGTGCAAGGAACTGCTGCTCGTCATGTCAAAAAAATACGCCGCCCTGGAGCGTATTTACTGCGTGAACGACGGCCAGTCGATTGACTTCACGCCCGAAGAGCTGTCCCAGTGCTCCCGGTTCTCCCACATTCCGCAACTCTCCCGGTCATCCCGGCCTACCACGCCGGCCTTCCTCTACGAGCCTAACGCCTCACTGATGAAGGCCGGATGCTTCGCGCTCTTGGAACAACGCTACGCCGCAAGGCAGGTGAGCCGCGACAGCCACCTGTTCGTCTCGGAAGAAGACATACCGCAGTTTCCGGGCCGACGCTTCGCCATACGCGCCGCGGCGACGATGAACAAGCGTGAACTGCGCGCCGCGCTGGCCGGCGTAGAGCGGGCCAACGTGAGCGTGAGGAACTTCCCCATGACGGCGGAGGCCCTGCGCAAGAAGCTGAAACTGCGCGACGGCGGCGACACTTACGTCTTCGGCACGACTGCGGAAGACGGACGGCACGTGGTGATGGTGTGCAAGAAAAAGGAATGAAGATTGTTTTATAACTTCTCTAACTCCTGCCAGGCAACCGCCTCAGTTGTTTTCTGAAGCACCAGAAATAAAGCGCGCCGGCCAGCGTGAGGCACACGGGGAACGCCGACCACACGCCCACGAGGCCGTAACCCAAGCGGATGCCGAGCAGCCAGCCCAGGGGCAGCGACACCATGAAATAAGAGAAAAAGGCTATCCATATCATCGGACGGACGCACTCTATGCCGCGCAGGGCGTTGGCGAAGGTGTACTGGATGGCGTCGCCTATCTGGTAAGCGATGAGCGGATACACCGTGACGGACACCAGGGCGCACACCTCAAGGCTGTCTGTGAACCACAGGCTTACGACGTCTTTCAGCAGGAACACGGGCACCGAGAGCGTCACGGCTATCGCGAGGACGAGCTGGAGGCCGCACATGGCCGTGCGCCAGACGGCGCGCCAGTCGCGCTGACCTGCGAAATAGCTGACGCGGACGGCGATGGCGGCGGCCATGCCGCTGTTGACCATGTAGAGCAGTTGCGACACGGTGATGGTGACTTGGTGGGCGGCCAGGGCCGTGGTGCCTATCCATCCTACGAAGATTGCCGACAGGCTGAAGGCCGCGGTCTCCATGCCCATCTGCAAGGCGACGGGCAGACCGAGCGACGACAGGCGGCGCACTTCGGCGCGGCTGACGCGGCCGGCGGCGAAACCGGCGCGGAAGTCGCGGTAGCGACCGTAACGGAAGAACAGCAGGACGCACGCAACGGCCATGACAACGCGCGAGAACGCCGTGGAGAGGCCTGCGCCGAAAAGGCCCAGTTCGGGCGCGCCAAGCTCGCCGTAGATGAGCACCCAGTTGCCGAAAATGTTGAGCACGTTGCCGAAGATGATGACGAACATCGGGGTCTTCGTGTCGGTTATGCCGTCGAAGAACTGCTTGAACGTATTGAAACAGCACAGGAACGGCAGCGAGGCGATGTTAACCCAGAGGTAAGGCCGCATCAGGGGCAGCAGCTCGGCGGGCTGGCCGAAGCGGTGGATGTTAAGGCAGAACGCCACGCAGACGGCCACAAGCACGGCTGAAAGCGCCATGTTGGCGGCCAGGCTGTTCTTAACCGCCTTGCCGATGCGCCCGCGCTCGCCCCTGCCGAACAGGCTGCCGGCGACGGGCGTGAGGCCGTAAGAGAAGCCCGTGGCGAACAGCACCACGAGGGTGAACATAGTGTTGACGAAGCTGGCGGCGGCAAGCTCCTTCATAGAATGGTGGCCCACCATGAGCGTGTCGGCGAAGCCGAGCACCACGTTGCCTATCTGGCCCACCACGATGGGCAGGCCGAGGGACACCAACGCGCCGTAACGCGCCCTGAGTTTAGAGTAAGTCAATGCCATAATGGCTGCAAAGATACAAAGAATGGATGAGAAAACAAAGCCCCTCCCCAACCCTCCCAAGGGAGGGGGAATGGATGAAAAAGAGAGAAAAAGCCCCTCCACAACCCTCCCAAGGGAGGGAGAATGGGTTAGAAGGCGGGAAAAGGTAAAAAATAAAGAGGAAACATTACTGCTTTAAAAACACAAAAATCCCTGCCGTTGTTTCCAACAGCAGGGACTTCCACATTCCCATTTACATTAAGGCCTAAATGGTTTTATAGTTTTACTTTTTACCCTTCTCCCTCCCTTGGGAGGGTTGGGGAGGGGCTTCTCCTCGTTATTTCACTTCAATCTGCTTCAAGGTCTTCTCTTCCTTGTGCTCCACCTTGGGCAGGTTGACAGTCAATACACCGTCGTTGACCTTGGCTTCGATTTTCTCCTTGTCAACGTCGTCAGGCAAGAGCAACGTCTGCTCGTATTTCGAGTAAGAGAACTCGCGGCGCAGGTAATGGGCCTTCTTGTCTTCCTCCTTCTGTTCGTTCTTGCTCTCCATGTGTATGTGCAGGTTGCCGTCCTTGTCGATGTTGACGTTGAAGTCATCCTTCTTCAAGCCCGGAGCGGCCAGCTCCACGGTGTATTCCTTTTCAGTCTCCTTCACGTTGATGGCCGGCGCCGTGGCGTTAGGCCTGAGCATGAAGTCCGTGTCGAAAAAGTCGTTGAAAATACTCGGCATCCAAGTGTTTCTGTTCAATACTGGTAACATAATCAAATCCTCCTTAATTTATTGGTCCTTTGTTTGTCTTATCCGGCGCCTCCGCCCTTCCGGGCCTCGGCTCCTTCGATTGCCTCCCGCTTCCGCTTGAGGCTTTCACCAACCAATATGCAATCTCCGTGCCATTGACAGATTATGACAAAACGAACGTATTTACCGACAAATCGTCAGCAAAGTTTAAAATATTTAATCATTCTATCGCCAAGAATGTGACAAATAGTCAAAACCGAGGCGCCGCCCCACCCCGCCAGGCGCAACCGCCTGACAGCCAACACGTTGCAAAAGGCCGTCTTTCGCCCGCCGTTTTGCGCCCTTTTACACGCCGTTTTACGCCCTTTCGCCCTCCGTTTCGTCTCGCTCCGCTTTACGTTTCATCTCCCTTTGTTTCCCGTTTCATCTCCCCACGCTTTCCGCTCCGCCCCCGTTTGCGCCCCGCTTCGCCCTTTTGCGTGCGCCGTAAGGCCTTCACGCGCCGTGCGCGGAGAAACCTCCGCACGGCGCGCCGCAGTCCGCCAGAAGCAAAAAAAATAGCGGCCCGCATCACTGCGGACCGCCACCCAAAATCATTATGAAAAATTATTCTATTTATCCTAATCGTTCAATTTAGCCTTGATGAACTCGCGGTTCAGGCGGGCGATGTTGGCGATGGACTCGTTCTTCGGGCACTCTGCCTCGCAAGCACGTGTGTTGGTGCAGTTGCCGAAGCCAAGCTCCTCCATCTTCATCACCATGGCCTTGGCGCGCTTTGCCGCTTCGGGGCGTCCCTGGGGCAGCAGTGCGAGCTGGCTGACCTTCGAGCTGACGAAGAGCATGGCCGAACCGTTCTTGCAGGCAGCCACGCACGCGCCGCAACCGATGCAGGTGGCGCAGTCCATAGCCTCGTCGGCGGCCTCCTTCGGTATGAGGATGGCGTTGGCGTCCTGCGGCTGGCCGGTGCGCACGCTGATGTATCCGCCGGCCTGCATAATCTTGTCGAACGCGCCGCGGTCTACCATGCAGTCCTTGATTACGGGGAACGCAGCCGAACGCCACGGCTCAACGGTGATTACGTCGCCGTCGTTGAAGCGGCGCATGTACAGCTGGCAGGTTGTGGCTCCCGTCGCCGGGCCGTGGGGATGGCCGTTGATGTAGAGCGAGCACATTCCGCAGATGCCCTCGCGGCAGTCGTGGTCAAAGACGAACGGCTCTTTGCCGCTCTCGATGAGCTGCTCGTTGAGGATGTCCAACATTTCGAGGAACGACGTGTCCGTGGGGATGTCCTTCATCTCGAACGTGTCAAAATGACCTTTTGCCTTAGGCCCGTTCTGACGCCAGACCTTCAGCGTGAAACTTATATTTTTCTCCATTGTTCTTTAATTTAATAACCGATGACTCGTCAATTAGTTCTTGTAATTACGTGTTTGAACCTTGATTGCCTCATAGTGGAGCGGCTCCTTGATGAGTTCGGGCGCTTTTTCGTCGCTTCCCTGGTACTCCCAGCAGCCTACGTAGAAGAAGTTCTCGTCGTCGCGCTTTGCCTCGCCTTCCTCCGTCTGGTACTCCTCGCGGAAGTGGCCGCCGCACGACTCGTTGCGCGACAGGGCATCGTAAGCTATCAGCTCGCCCATGGTGATGAAGTCGCGCAGGTGGATTGCCTTGTCAAGCTCTGTGTTGAGCCCTTCCTTCGAGCCGGGGATGAAGAGGTTTGTCTCGAACTCCTTGCGGATTTTCTTAATCAACTCAAGTCCTTCCTTCAGGCCTTCGGCGGTGCGTCCCATGCCCACGTGCTCCC
Organism: uncultured Prevotella sp.; assembly: GCA_944320255.1. GTDB lineage: Bacteria > Bacteroidota > Bacteroidia > Bacteroidales > Bacteroidaceae > Prevotella. The sequence continues at coordinate 12,372 of CALUGU010000073.1, forward strand.
ACATTATGTGGCCAAGCTCCTTGTGGATTGAGTCTACCGAGCGTTTGCCCTTTATGTTCATGAGGCGGTCGATTTCCTTCTCGACGCCCTTCTCGGCCTCCTCGAACTCAGGCAGGTCTGTCGAGATGCGGGGCCAGATTGACTGGTCGGCCAGGTAGTTCTGGATTGTATAGGGCAAGACGAAGTATCCGTCGGCGAGTCCCTGCATAAGAGCCGAGGCGCCGAGGCGGTTGGCTCCGTGGTCGGAGAAGTTGCACTCGCCGATCGCGAAGAGGCCTTCGATGCTGGTCATCAGCTCGTAGTCAACCCAGATGCCGCCCATTGTGTAGTGGATGGCGGGGTAAATCATCATCGGGTTGTAGTATTTCACGCCGTTGATTTCGTTGGCAAGCTCGCCAGGATTGACGTCGGTGATTTCCTCGTACATGTCAAAGAGGTTGCCGTAACGCTGGAGAACGACGTCGATGCCGAGGCGTTCGATGCTCTCGGAGAAGTCGAGGAAGACGGCAAGACCTGTGTTGTTGACGCCGTATCCCTTGTCGCAACGCTCCTTGGCGGCGCGGCTGGCCACGTCACGGGGCACAAGGTTGCCGAAGGCAGGATACCTGCGCTCCAGGTAGTAGTCGCGGTCTTCTTCGGGGATGTCGCTTCCCTTCTTCTCGCCGCGCTGCAACGCCTTGGCGTCTTCGAGCTTCTTGGGCACCCAGATGCGGCCGTCGTTGCGGAGAGACTCCGACATAAGCGTCAGCTTCGACTGGTTGTCGCCGTGCACGGGGATGCAGGTCGGGTGGATCTGAACGTAAGACGGGTTGGCGAAATACGCTCCCTTGCGGTAGCAAGCCATTGCGGCGGTGCAGTTGCAGCCCATCGCGTTGGTCGAGAGGAAGTATGTGTTGCCGTATCCGCCGGTGGCTATTACTACGGCGTTGGCCGAGAAACGCTCCAGCTTTCCTGTCACGAGGTTCTTGGCGATGATGCCTCGTGCGCGTCCGTCAACGATTACTACGTCTTCCATCTCATAGCGCGTGTAGAGCTTCACCTTGCCTGTGTGCACCTGGCGGCTGAGCGCTGAGTACGCGCCGAGCAGGAGCTGCTGGCCAGTCTGTCCCTTTGCGTAGAACGTACGTGAAACCTGGGCGCCGCCGAAAGAGCGGTTTGCCAGCATGCCGCCGTACTCGCGGGCGAAGGGCACGCCCTGCGCCACGCACTGGTCGATGATGTTGTTGGACACTTCGGCCAGTCGGTAGACGTTGGCCTCACGGGCGCGGTAGTCGCCGCCCTTCACCGTGTCGTAAAACAGGCGGTAGATTGAGTCGCCGTCGTTCTGGTAGTTCTTGGCGGC
>CALUGU010000074.1 GCA_944320255.1 uncultured Prevotella sp.
ATTCGTACCCCCTTAAAGGCTGTGGTATGCTAAGATATTGATTTTAAGATTTGTATTTCGCTGGGTTCATAACCCAAACGGATCACAGGAATAAAGCCGAAAACGACGAAAACCGCTGATAATCAAGCATTATCAGCGGTTTTTCTTTTATCCACGGACTGCATTTCACGGCAAAATGGGTAAAATACAACCATTAAAATCCATCAAAATTTTGCAGCAATGGAATGTTTGTGTAATTTTGCAGTTGTACTTCAATTTTGCACAATTATTATGAAAGCAGTATATATTCATAGGGAATTGTCTGAGGTTATTGATGAAGCGGCACGCTATTTTTCGGTCATTACGATTACTGGTCCCAGGCAGTCTGGCAAAACAACTTTAATTCGGAACGAGTTTAAGCAACTTCCATATTATTCATTGGAGAATCTTGATGTGAGGAGTTATGCCGAGAACGATCCGGTAGCTTTCCTTAACCAACATCCTGAAGGAATGGTTTTGGACGAAGTGCATAATGCCCCAACCTGCTGTCGTATATCCAGGGAATAGTAGACGAACACCCTGAACGTAGGTTTATACTTTCTGGAAGTTCGCAGTTTGCAATGTTGAAAAAAGTCACTCAGTCGCTGGCTGGACGTACCGCTGTATTTGAACTGCTGCCGTTGTCTTATTCTGAAATACGGGGGCAAATTGGACGCAAGTCATTGGACGGCTTGCTGTTTGACGGATTTTACCCAGCCGTATATGCCGGGCGCAACATCCCGAAATTCCTTTATCCGTCCTATATCAAGACCTATCTTGACAAGGACGTGCGCGGTCTGCTTCAGGTCAAGGATATGATGCAGTTTCACACGTTCATCCGATTGTGCGCCGGCCGTATAGGTTCGTTGTTCAAAGTCTCGGAACTGGCAAACGAAATAGGGGTCAGTTCCCACACCATTACAGCATGGCTTTCCGTATTGCAGGCTTCCTATATTGTGACATTGCTTCCACCTTATTTCGAGAACTCTCGCAAGCGGCTTACGAAAACCCCGAAACTGTACTTTGTAGACACCGGGCTTGCTTGTCACCTGCTTGGCATCGAATCTGTGCAACAACTATCGAGGGACAAGATGCGCGGTGCGCTGTTCGAGAACTTCATCGTTATGGAAGCGATGAAAAGACGGTATAACCGTGGCAAGGAAAGCAATCTCTATTTCTATCGTGACTCACACCAGAACGAAATCGACCTTATTTTGAAGAATAGTTCCGGGCTATACGGCATAGAGATAAAATCCGCTATGACCTATCATGTGGATTTTGAAAAAGCACTGAAGCAAATGGACGGATGGATTAACGAGCCGATACTAAAAAAAGCTGTCGTCTATGCAGGTTCACTGGAAAACAATACAGGTGAAATCAAACTGTTGAACTATGCGCACCTGTATGATATGTTGGAATAATTATGCCGTCCACACTTATTTGACACGCCGACCCGCAGATTTGCCATGGCCGCCGTGCCCGCAACTCAAATTTAGTTAAAACACGATAATTATAGTTTAGACCTATGGCGAATTACAATATAAATATGTACATTTGCACTCCGAAAACCGGGGCGTGCGAAATAGTTTTCATTCGCAACGCCCATTTCCCGGTTGGTGTTAATTCTGGAAATTAAATATATATTTTAGTAATAGGTATGAAAAAGAACAAATTTTTGATGCTTGCCGCAGCCGCCATAATGTTGGCGTCGTGTGGCGGACAGCAAGGTAAGATGGGCGACGACGAGTACGCCGTGAGGACGATTGAGACCCAGAGCACAGAGTTGCAGACTACGTATCCTGCGACGATCAGGGGTGTGCAGGACGTCGAAATCCGCCCGATGGTTTCAGGGTTTATCACCAAGATGTATGTTAAGGAAGGCCAGGCGGTGAAGAAGGGCCAGGTGCTTTTCGAGATAAACAAGGTTGCTTACGAGGCTGCCGTGCGCCAGGCTAAGGCCGCCGTCAACTCGGCTGCCGCACAGCTGAACACGTCGAAGCTGACTTACGAGAACAACCAGAAACTCTTTGCCAACAACGTGATAGGTACTTACGAGCTGGAATCGTCGAAGAACGCTTACGAGAACGCGCAAGCCGCCCTGGCGCAGGCCAAGGCCAGCTATGTGTCGGCCAAGCAGAACCTCGACTACTGCTACGTAACCAGCCCCTCCAACGGAGTCGTGGGCGAACTGCCTTACCGTGTGGGCGCGCTTGTCAGCGCGTCGAGCGCACAGCCGTTGACAACGGTGTCTGACATCAACACGATGCAGGTGTACTTCTCGATGACGGAGAAAGACCTGCTCGATCTTACTAAAGAGAAAGGCGGGCTGCACGCCGCCATCAGCGATTATCCCGCCGTCAAGCTGCAACTGGCCGACGGCACCACGTACAACCACGAGGGCAAGGTGGCTGCCGTGAGCGGAGTCATCGACCAGTCCACTGGTTCGGTGTCGATGCGCGCCGACTTCCCCAACCCTGAGCACCTGCTCAAGAGCGGCGGTTCGGGCAACATCGTAGTGCCCCACACAAGCTCTGCCGCCATCGTGATACCGCAAGACGCCGTAGCCCAGGTGCAGGATCGTTATTTCGTTTACATCCTCGGCAAGGACAACAAGGTGAAGTATTCGCCCGTTACCGTCAACCCTGACAACGACGGCAAGAACTACATCATAGAGAGCGGCCTGAAGGTCGGCGACAAGATTGTAGTCAGCGGCATCACCACTCTTAAGGACGGCATGAAGATTACGCCGATAACCGAGGAACAGTATCAGCAGAAGCTGAAGAAGACAAGCCAGATGGGTGCCCACCAGAACGACTTGAACAAACTTAAGGAAGACTTCGCAAAGTAAACATTTCAGCAGACGAGCAGACCTGTAAACAAGCAGACCAGCCCGCAGCACACCGGCGATTGACGGTGGTTGGCGCATTAACGGGCAAAAGGTAAACGCCTTGTTTGCTTGTTACTTGTCAACTTGTTACTTAAAATAAAAGACAATGAGATTAGACAACTTTATAAAACGCCCGGTGCTCTCGACCGTCATTTCCATCTTGACGGTCATCCTGGGCTTGATCGGACTGGTGTCGTTGCCAATGGAGCAATACCCTGACGTTGCGCCGCCTACGGTGAGTGTGCGCGCCAACTACCAGGGAGCCAACGCCCAGACCGTCCTCAACTCGGTCATCGTGCCGCTTGAGGAGCAAATCAACGGTGTGGAAGGCATGACTTACATGACGTCTACCGCATCAAACGAAGGTTCGGCCAACATCCAGGTGTTCTTCAAACAGGGAATGAACGCCGACATGTGCCAGGTCAATGTGCAGAACCGTGTGTCGCAGGCTTCAGCCTTGCTGCCTGCCGAGGTTACGCAGGCCGGTGTCACGGTGCAGAAACGTCAGACGTCTACCGTGCTCCTTATGGCCATCAAGGGCGACCCGGACAGGTATGACGAGAAGTTCCTCCAGAACTACGCCGACATCAACATCATCCCTGCCGTTAAGCGTGTCAACGGTGTGGGCGACTGTGAAGTGATGGGTGCCAAGACGTATTCAATGCGTATCTGGCTCGACCCCATCAAGATGAAGAACTACGGCCTGATGCCGTCAGACATTTCCGCCGTGCTCGCCCAGCAGAACATCGAGGCCGCGCCCGGTAAGTTCGGCGAACAAAGCGACAACCAGTACGAATACACCATCCGTTACAAGGGACGCCTTCAGACTCCTACCGAGTTTGAGAACATGATAATAACGAGCGACGCCAACGGCAACACCATCCGCGTGAAGGACGTTGCCCGCGTAGAGCTTGGCGGTTTGTATTACAGCGTTACCTCAAAGGTTAACGGCCAGCCCGCCGTCATGATGATGGTGACGCAGACCGCCGGTTCTAACGCTACGCAGATCGTTAAAGACATCAAGGCCGTTATCGACGACCAAAGGACGATGCTGCCTCCAGGCGTGGAAATCGAGTATATGCAGGACGTAACCGAGTTCCTTTACGCTTCGATCAACAACCTTGTGCATACGCTGTTTGAGGCGTTCGTGCTGGTGTTCATCGTTGTGTTCCTTTTCTTGCAGGACTTCCGCTCAACGCTCATCCCGCTTATTGCGGTGCCGGTGTCGTTGGTTGGTACGTTCTTCTTCCTCTACGTGTTCGGCTTCTCGCTCAACCTGCTTACGCTTTCGGCGTTAGTCTTGGCCATCGCGATAGTCGTCGATGACGCTATAGTCGTCGTCGAGGCCGTCCACGCCAAGCTCGACCTTGGTTACAAGTCGGCCCGTACAGCGTCTATCGATGCGATGAACGAAATCTCCGGAGCCATCATCTCCATCACCCTTGTGATGTCGGCCGTGTTCATCCCCGTGTCTTTCATCGGTGGAACGTCAGGTACGTTCTACAAGGAGTTCGGTATCACGATGGCTATCTCAATCGTCATTTCGGCCATCAACGCCTTGACGCTCTCTCCGGCGTTGTGCGCCGTGCTCCTGAAACCTAAGAACGAGGACGGCACGGAGCGCAAGATGTCTGTGCTCGACCGATTTGGCGCAGCCTTCAATGGTGCTTATAACAAGGTGCAGGACAAGTACACGGTGTGCGTGCGCAAACTTGTGGAGAAGCCTGTAATTTCCATCATCGCAGTGGTGATAGGCATCGCGGCCCTCGTATTCACGGCTATGAACACGAAGACAGGTCTCGTGCCCGACGAGGATACGGGTACGGTGTTCTGTACGGTTTCAACCCCTCCCGGTACGTCTCTTAATGAGACAAACAAGATTATGGACCAGGTTGACTCGATGCTTGCCACAAACCCGGCCATTGAGAACCGTCTGCGCATCACCGGTTACAACTTCATCTCAGGACAGGGTACAAACCAAGGTACGTTCGTTATCAAGCTGAAGTCGTTCGAGGAGCGCGACAAGGAGGAAGGCTTTATGAAGTACTTAGACGTTCACTCGATGGGTTCTAAGATGGTGCTCGGCATGATTTACAAGCAGACCGCAGCCATCAAGGGCGCACAGATATTGGCGTTCCAGCCGCCTATGGTGCAAGGTTTCTCGGCAACCAATGGTTTGACGTTCTCAATGCTCGACCGTACCGGAGGCGATGTCAATAACTTCTTCAAGATAACGCAGAACTTCCTGGCCGAACTTAACAAGCGTCCTGAAATCGCAACGGCCATGACTTCATACAACTCTGAGTACCCGCAGTATATGATCGACGTAAACGTGGCCAAGTGTAAGCAGAGCGGCATCGACCCAAGCACGGTGCTTACAGCCATGCAGGGATACTACGGCGGTCTGTATGCGTCGAACTTCAACTCTTTCGGTAAGCTCTACCGTGTTATGATACAGGCAGACCCGAAGATGCGTGAAGACATAAAGAGCATGAACAACGTTTACGTGCGCACCAGCAACGGCATGGCTCCCATCAACGAATTCGTGACAATGACTAAAGTCTACGGCCCTCAGGAAATCGCACGTTTCAACCTGTTCACATCTATTGACGTCAACGCCACGGCAGCCGACGGCTATTCTTCGGGTGACGCCATCCGTGCGGTCGAGGAAGTGGCAAGCACCACGTTGCCGACAGGTTTCGGCTACGAGTTCTCCGGTCTGACACGTTCAGAGCAGGAGTCGAGCAGCTCTACGATGATAATTTTCGCCCTCTGTCTCACCTTCGTGTACTTGATTTTGAGTGCGCAGTACGAGAGTTACCTCGTGCCTCTGTCTGTAATCTTGTCAATTCCGTTCGGTATCGCCGGCGCGTTCATCTTCACCGACCTCTTCGGCAAGAACAACGACATATATATGCAGATTGCGCTCATCATGCTTATCGGACTTTTGGCCAAGAACGCCATCCTTATCGTGCAGTTCGCCCTTGAACGCCGAAGGACGGGTATGGCCCTCTCTTGGTCCGCCGTCCTTGGTGCGAGCGCACGTCTGCGACCAATCTTGATGACCTCGTTGGCTATGATTATCGGTCTTATGCCGTTGCTCAGGCCTACAGGTGTGGGATATAACGGAAACATGACCCTCGGCGCGGCCGCAATCGGCGGTATGCTTATCGGTATGATTTTCCAGCTCTTGATAGTTCCGGTGCTGTTCTACATATTCCAGTACTTGCAGGAGAAGGTTAAGCCGCTTGAGTTCGACGACGACAACGCAGCCGTTGACACCGAGTTGTTGCAGTACACACGTCCGGTAGAAAACAAGAAAAATGACAACAATGATGAAAAGAAATAATATTTTGGTAATGGTTTCCGCAGCTGCCCTTTTGAGCAGCTGTGGAATCTACAACAAGTATGAGCGTCCCGACGTGAACGTCAGCGGCATTGTGCGCGACGTCACTTCAGCCACTGACACGCTGGCCGTGACCGACACTACGAGCTTCGGCAACCTGCCTTGGCGCAATGTGTTCACCGACCCGCAGCTGCAATCTCTCATCGAGCAGGGCCTTGCCCATAACACCGACCTGCTCAATGCGGCTCTCAACGTTAAGATGGTTGAGGCGCAGCTCACGGCCGCAAAGCTGGCGTTCGTGCCCTCGTTCACGTTCTCTCCGCAGGGAACAATATCGTCATGGGACGGCAACAAGGCTACGAAAACTTACTCTTTGCCCATTAACGCAAGCTGGAGCATCGACCTTTTCGGCAACTTGCTTAACCAGAAGCGCAGCGCGCAGATGGCCCTCTTGGCAACGAAGGACTATCAGCTCGTGGTGAAGACCAACCTCATAGCCAACATCGCGAACGCTTATTACACGCTGTTGATGCTCGACAAGCAGCTTGAGATAGTTGACAACATGACTACGCTGACGAAAGACACGTGGGACATGATGAAGTTGCAGAAGGAGCTTAACAACGCGAAGGAGACCAGCGTACAGAGCGCCGAGGCTAATTACTACTCGGTTCTGGCGCAGGCTGCCGACCTGAAACGTCAGATCCGCGAGACGGAGAACTCGCTTTCTCTGCTGCTGGGCCAGCCCGCCCAGACCATCGCACGCGGCAAGCTGGAGAACCAGTCGCTGCCTACGGAGTTCAGCACGGGCGTCGGCATCCAGATGCTCAACAACCGTCCTGACGTACACTACGCCGAGATGACTCTCGCGCAGTGCTTCTATGACACCCAGGCGGCACGCTCGAAGTTCTACCCGAACATAACCATCAGCGGTTCGGGCGCCTTCACCAACAACTCCGGCGGCGGCATCGTCAACCCCGGCAAGTGGCTTTTGCAGGCTATCGGAAGCCTTGTGCAGCCGATATTCCAGAACGGGCAGCTCGTTGCCGGGCTGAAAGTGGCCAAGGCACAGCAGGAGCAAGCCTTCAACACCTGGCAGCAGGCAGTGCTCTCTGCCGGTTCAGAGGTGAGCAACGCGCTCGTGCTCTACAACTCGTCTGACGAAAAGAGCAAGCTCGAACAGAAGCAGATCGAGAGCCTGACGAAGAACGTTCAGTACACGAAAGACCTTTTCAGCATGGGCAGCAGCACGTATCTTGAGGTTATCACAGCCCAGCAGTCGCTGCTCAACGCCGAACTCTCTAAGGTGCAGGACGACTTCTACAAGATGCAGGCCGTCGTCAACCTCTATTACGCCCTTGGCGGAGGAAGGGAATAATCAATTCATAATTCATAATTCATAATTCATAATGGGCGTGCGCGTTGCGTTTCATGCTGTTGTGGATTACGAGTTATGGATTATGAAACGACCACTCCTAAAGCCGGCAGGCATAATTATGAATTATGAATTAAGAATTATGAATTAAACAATATGATAAGTCCTAAAGCAGAAATAGACCCGAAGGCGAAAATCGGGAAGAACGTTACGATTTATCCTTTCGCATATATCGAGGGCGACGTTGTTATCGGCGACGACTGCGTGATATACCCGTATGTCAGCATAATGCACGGCACGCGCCTCGGACGTGGCAACACGGTGTACCAGAACACGGTGCTTGGAGCTGTGCCGCAAGACTTCAATTATTGCGGCGACGCTTCACAGTTAATCATCGGCGACGACAATACGTTCCGTGAGAATGTTGTAATCAACCGCGCGACTTTCTGTAGCGGGCAGACTGTCATAGGCAACCGCAACTCGTTCATGGAGGGCGTGCACGTGTCGCACGACACCAAGATTTCAGACAACTGCGTGTTCGGCTACGGTACTAAAATCGCCGGCGACTGCGACATTGAGAACGATGTGATTTTCTCGTCGAACGTTATCGCCAACGCCGGCGTGCGCGTAGGCCGCGGCTCTATGATCCAGGGAGGCAGCCGCCTCAGCCGCGACGTGCCCCCGTACATCGTCGCTGCCGACAACCCCGTGAAGTACGGAGGCATCAACGCCACGATACTTACCAACCATAACGTCTCGCAGAAGGTGCAAGACCATATCGCCAACGCTTACCGCTTGGTGTTCCACGGCCAGACGAGCGTCTTCGACGCCGTGCGCCAGATACGCGAGCAGGTGCCCGACGGGCCTGAGGTTCGCCACATCATCGAGTTCATCGACGCTACGAAGCTCGGTTTGATAAGCAAGATGTGGTAATCTTCAAACCCAAATCGGTCATTAGAACGCTAATCATACATTACAGATTGATTGTCAGCCTTCATCCGTCTTCCGCACTGCCGTCGTCATCTTGTTTCCCGTTTTTTCTCAATGTAGCCCGCTACATCTTCGATAAAAGCGGAAAACAATCTGCCAGACAGCAGCACGAAATACGGATAAAGCCTAACGACCGATTTGGGTTAAAACAAAAAGCATTCCTCTTTCGGGAATGCTTTTTTTGTTTCCTGTTTTACGGTTGTAAGGTTTTGCGGAGTTTTGCGGTTGTGTGATGTTGTAAGACCGCATATCTCCATCACATAAAAAAACTCACCACAGCAACCTCACTTCTTCATAAATTCCTTGATGCTTTCCTCCGGAATGCCGAAGTTGAAGTTGTCCGTTCCGCCCAGCTTGGCGAAGTTCACGGCCACGAGATTGCCGTATTCGTCGATTACGGGGCTGCCGCTCGATCCTTGCAGGGTGGGGATGCTGTAGAGCAGTCGTTGTCCGTCGGGCAGCTGCGTCACTTTTCCGCTCGTCATCTGCACCTTTATTCCCTGCTTCGTGTTCGCCAAAACGAGACCTGCGTTGTAGCCGATCATATACAGCTGCTGGTCGATTTTCAGACCTTTGCTGTCGTCGCTTGAGAACAGGTTGGTGAAGACGTTGCCCCCGTTGTCGCCTTCGCCCCTTAGTGCGAAGATGTGCGTGTTCTCCGGAGTTTTCTTGTTCTTCAGTTGCAGCAGGGCGAGGTCAACGTTCTCCTTGTCAGACACGCGCACCACCACGCACGGGTTCTTGCCTATGAAGTCGTTTTCGTTAGTCACGTAAGTGTTGTTGTACGCCACGCCAAGCTCGCACACGGTTGTGATTTTTATGCCTTCAGGGTCGATGTTCTCGTCAACGCCCTCGCGCGACTGCCTCAGCTCCTCGTACTGACGGCTAAGCTCCATCTGCTGCGAGTTGATGGCTGCCAGCTTCTCCTGGTCCACGCGCAGGAAACCGTAGTAGTCGAAGTAAGAGCAGCTGCTCTTTTGCGCTTCGAGCGCGTCAAACTGGTCAGACAGCGTTGACATCGCCTCCGAGAGGTATTCTTTCAGCACCTTCATGAATTTTATCATGCTCCGGCGCGCCGTCACGGCGTCGATGTCAGGCTGCGCCACGTGCCGGTTAGTCATCAGCGTCCCCTCGTTGTCTATGAAGAACGCCGTGCCCGTAATCATGTTGCGGTTCTTTTTCACCTCCTCAAGGTCCGCCGTCAGTCCGCTGATGTCGCCCTCCTCGTCGAGTCCGGTGAAGTAGAGAGTGTTGCCGTTAGGCAGTTTCAGTTCGTAGTAAAACTCGTTGAGCACTACCACCACGCCCGACGCCGTTTCCTTAAACAGTTCGTCGGCAGATTTCTTCTTGTCGCACCCCGCCAGCATCAGCACGGCGGCGAACAGTAATAACAGTTTCTTCATGGCTATGTCAGTTTGGTTTATTTTCATTTTGTATGCTGCCGAGCGCAGCACAACTTATGCAAAGTTGCAGCCAGTGAGCGCAATGAAAGTTTACTTTCACATTGCCGAGCGCAGCATAACTTATGCAAAGTTATGAAAAAATATGTTATATTAAAAGCGATTAGGCGTAAAAATATTGTTTCACGTAGCCAAATGTTGCCTTTTGTAATGCTATGTTGTCTTTGTGTAAACCTTTGGTTTACGTTTTACAGGCAAAGATTGCCAGTTCGCCATATAACGTATTGTTTTCAGATGTTTTAAGTGTTAGATGTTCATACTTTAACATTTAAAGTTTTGTGAAATATCTTTTATTAGCACATCCTCGGCTGTCTTTTCAATGTTGTTTTACCCCGAACATTGCCGAACGGTGTTTTAGTACAAACAAACGTATGCCATTCGCACGCTTTTCAAGGGTGAACGGCATTGCGTTTTACCATCGTTCGCAACGCGGATGACGGTCTTTTACGCTGCGTTTTGCCGTTTCTTGCAGCGCGGCTTGTGGCGGAATAAATTGGCGTTTGCGCTAAACCGTTGACTGACAAGATGTTGCGTTTTTGCTGTTTTTAATGAAAAATCGGGCTAAGGCAGATGCTTTGCGAAAAGAAAGGATAAAAACCGACGGCTTTTAACACTTGGAATACATTGTTGTTTGAAAATATGTTAACGGTGAAAGGCCTGGGTTTATTACTCGTCGAACTCCCTGACTACGAGCTGGCGGGGCAGTGTGATGAGCTTAAGACGCTTGAACCACACGCGCGACGAGCTGTTGAAGTGGCGCGTCGTGTGGCTGCTTATCATATAGTAGGCCAGCGTGTACTCGTCCATCAGGCTGCCGAAGGCCGCCTTTATGCGCGAACATTTCTCGTTGATGGCGTTGTCGGTAGGGTCGGTCAGCCGGCTTACCGACTCGTCAATCTTCGCCCGGTCGGCTGCCGGAGCCGTCTTTTCGTATATCCGCCGCAGCTCTTCGCGGTGGTCGGCAAGGTCCTTGAACTCTATGCCTTCCTCGTGGTTGAGGAACAGGATGTACAGGGCCTTGTGCACGGGCGTCATCACCACCTCTTTATCATAGTCGGCGAGGATGAAGCGGAAGTCGCGCGTTATCACTAAGCGGCTCAGCTTTGAGCGCGCCGCCTCTATGCGCAGCTGTTCGAGCACGGGCACGCCGATGGCCCGCAACATCAGGTCGTAGCGTCCCATCTGTTGCAGCTGCCTCGCCGCCGAGGCCAGTTGCCCCGCCAGTTCCTCGGCCCGCCGTGTGTTGGCTTCTGTAGTTTCCATGATGCAAAAATACTCCAATATTCTGTGAAAAACCACGTTTCTTCCGCCTTTTTTCCTCTGCAAGCCTTGCAGGGGCTTTGCCTTTCGGCGAAAGATGATTATCTTTGCGGCTGTAAAAAACTGTTGCAATGAAAGAAGAGAAGCATATATTCGTAGACTATGGCGACCCTGTTGACATGACCAAGGGCATCATCAAAGTCATCGGCGTAGGCGGCGGAGGCTGCAACGCGGTGAAGAACATGTACCAGGAGGGCATCAAGGACGTCACCTTCGCCGTCTGCAACACCGACAGCCAGTCGCTCTCCAAGTCAACGGTGCCCGTGAAAGTGCTTCTCGGCGACAGCGGTCTCGGCGTCGGCGGAGTGCCCGAACAGGGCAAGAAAGAGGCCGAGGAGAGCATCGAGAAGATAAAGACGCTGCTCTCTGACGACACCAAGATGGTGTTCATCACTGCCGGGATGGGCGGCGGCACGGGCACGGGCGCAGGTCCGGTGGTGGCCGGCGTGGCCAAGGCCATGGGTATGTTGACCATCGGCGTGGTGACAATCCCGTTCTATTTCGAGAAGGAGAAGAAGATCGTCAAGGCCCTCAAGGGCGTTGAGGAGATGCGCAAGAACGTTGACGCGCTGCTCATCGTCAACAACGAACGCCTCTGCGACGTCTATTCCAACACGCGCATCTCAGTGAAAGACGCCTTCAAGCGTGCTGACGAAATACTAAGCAACGCCGTGAAAAGCATATCCGAACTCATCACCATAGAGGGCGACATAAACCTCGACTTCCGCGATGTTGAGTCAACGATGAAGAGCGGCGGAGGCGCCATCATGGCCATAGGGCGCGCCGGCGGGGAGCACCGCGTCAAGGACGCCATCATCGGCGCGCTCGACTCTCCGCTGCTTTACGGCAGCGACATAACCCGCGCCAAGCGCATACTGTTCAACATTTACACCAGCGCTGACAATCCCCTGTTCGTGGACGAGCTGCAAGAGATTGACGCGTTCATGGACGAACTGTCGCCCCAAATCGAAGTAATCTGGGGCGTTTCAGACGATAACAGCCTCGGCGAGGATGCCAAGATTGCCATCCTTGCAACCGGTCTCGACGACGGGAAGGAAAGTCTTGTGGAAAAGAAGGCCGATAGCGGCGACGGCGACACGGATCATTACCGCCGGCTGATAAGAGAACTTTACTCGCCGGTAGCGCCGGGCTATGGGAAGAAGAAGCAGGAGCCTGACGACGTGCAGCTCGTGGTGAACGGCAATCCTGTTGGCGAACCCGAACTGGGAGATACTGACACGCCTGCCGAAGGTGCGCCTGTGCCGGACGCCGGCGTGGATGAAACCCCGACGGATGACGGCAACACAGGTATAGATGACGACAACTCAGACGCAAAAGATGACAACACAGATACAAAAGACGACTCAACCGGCACAGAAACGACGGGTGGCGGCCGCGACGGCTACCGCCCACTTTCAGGCACGCAAAAGCTCTTGGCGCGTATGAAAGACATTTGGAACGAGATGTTGAAAGTGGATTGAAAAGGTGAGAAGGTGAAAAAGTGAAAAGGCGGAGTTTTAAAGGTAAAAAGGTAAAAAAGTAAAAAGGTAAAAAACATTGTTGCCTGTCAACATCGCTTTACCCTTTTACTTTTTTACCTTTATTTCGATGCTTTTACCCTTTTACTTTTTTACCTTTTTACCTTTAAGCCTGTGTTTTTACCTTTTTACTTTTTTACCTTTTTACTTTTTTTAATCCTGCTTTCTCACCTTTTTAAGTTTCTTATAAACAAAATACACCGCCGGCACGAGGAACAAGTCGGCGGCCACCCAGGCTGTAGGGTCGCCGTAGCACACGCCGAGGAAGCCCAGCGCGGGCACCATCCAGAGGCTCACGCCGCAGCGGGCTATCATCTCCATCACGCCCGACAGCACCGAGAGGTTTGAGAAGCCAAGCCCTTGCAGGCTGTACCTTAGCACCGTGAGCACGCCCAGCGCCGGGAAGAAATAGCTCGACAAGCGCATGTACATAGCCGCGTTGTCGATGATTTCAGCCTCTCCGCTCTCCACGAACAGCAGCATCATGTCGTCGGCGAAGGGCAGTATTACCACCATCGTGGCGGCGAAATACACCGCCGTTATCTTCATTGCCGACCATATTCCGAGCTTTATCCGCTCCACCTTTTGCGCCCCGATGTTCTGTCCGCAGTAAGTGGCCATGGCCACGCCGATGTTCTCAAACACGCACGT
>CALUGU010000075.1 GCA_944320255.1 uncultured Prevotella sp.
AGTACGTGAAAGAGCCTTACAAGCGCTTCCTTGAGAACAAAATCCGCGAGAACTGGAAGCTCACCGGCTCGCCGATCAACATCTTCATAAGGCAGAAATGATAATTTTAGGAGTTAAGGCGTTAAGCCTTGGCTCCTAAACCTCTTAAAAAATGTGCGCTAATGCGAAAACTCCTGTTTTTCATCTTCACCTGTTTCGCCCTGTCGTTTTTCTCATGTTCAGGTGAAAAGAAGCCCGACGACGCGGCGGCAAAGGCTGCAAAAGGGTATTACGACTCGCTCTTTGCCAAGAACTACGCCTGCTACGTGCGCGGCATGTACCTGCCAGACACCATCCCGCACGGCTACCGCGAGCAGCTCGAAGCCAACGCCTCGATGTTCGTAGGGCGCATGGAGAGCGAGCACCGCGGCGTCAACGGCGTAAAGATACTGCGTTTCGTCAACGACACCGTGGTGTCGGCCGACAAGAAGTCGCACGTCCGCGTAGCCGACGTTTTCCTCGTCCTGAACTTCGGCGACAGCCTTAACGAGGAGGTGGTCGTGCCGATGATATTCCACAAAGGCCGCTGGCTGATGAGGTAGAAAGTGCTTGAAAGTATTAATTGTGCCGAATTCGATATAATTAATACGCAAGTTCTGGATAAAGGAAAAACAACATAACTGTTATACGTCACTTGCGGAGACGCAAAACTTTGCGTCTCTACAACAAATGCAACGTCTACAACAAGTCTAATCAAACCATGTAGAGACGCAAAATTTTGCGTCTCCGCAAGTGGCTGAGCATTTTTCCCTTGAATATCAAATGCGGAAACTTAGGGATTTTTATGTTCTCCACATGAGGATACTGTCGGAAATCTTAATAAAAAACTTTTATTTGTTTATTTATTGTAAATATAAACTCTGTATGATGTCTGTGCACTTTTGTTCGTTGATTTTGCGTGTCAATGGAAGATGATGTCTTTCAACACGTCGCCGAGCCACGGCTCTTTCATCTTCTCGTTGAACGTGTCAAACTTGGGCGTCCTTACAGCTTTGTTGTCAATTTCTTGCCCGTCTTTGCCGTATATTTTGCTGTCTCTCACTACAACTGAACGCCTTTCAGCCGTCGCAGTTGTGTCGTTCCTTTGTGCGATAGTGTCGTTTTGCACGGTGTCCGTCGGTCGGATATTCGTCGTTTGTTGTGCGGAAATGTGATTGCAGACTACCGCAAAGAGTAACGTTATTATCGGCTTTTTCATTGTTCAGGTGTTTTACGTTAGCACTGCAAATGTATGAAAAACAGCGGTTTACGCCAAACAAATTAATTGGAAAATATGTTTTGAAAGCCAAGGTTTGTTCCAGCGTTTTGTAAAAGACGCCCTTTCGCAATGCAAAAGACGGCCTTTTGCGTCCTGATTAACGGTCTTTCATCCTGCGTTTTGCGCCCTTTCGCAATGCGCCTGTCCGCCGCCTGGCAACAAAAAAGGCGCGCCTCGCTTGAGGCACGCCCGTTGTTGATTATGGAAAAGTTGAAATTACAGGTTCGGGTTGATTTCGTTCCACTTAGAGATTTCAGGCACGATGTTCAGCGTAACCAGCTCGTCGCGCATCTTGCAGAGGTGCTCGTAGCTTGCGTCGAGCTTGGCGTTCTCCTCGGTTGTGCCCTGGGGTACGGTGTAGTGGGCGCCCGTAGTGTCGAGAGTTGTGTTCATGGCCATCATGATGTGGTTGTACTTGTCGGTTGAAACGTAAGTTCCTACAGGATACTTGAACGGCTCGCCGCCCATCACGGCACGTATCATCTCTACTGACAGGTAAGCCGGGCTTTGGAATGAAGAACGTCCGCGCAGCTCTATAATCTTCGCGCCGCCCTTTGTTACGTCGGTCTTCATCTGCTCCCACTCTTCGTTTGTGAATGCGGGAGTGCCGATGATTTCAGTCAGGGGCTTGCCGTCGATTGTGACGTGAGAGCCGAACACTGCCATCTGCTCGCCGTGGCCGCCGTATGTGGCGCATCCCTTAACCTCGCTCTGCATTACGTTGAACTTCTTGGCCAGCGCGCTCTGGAGGCGTGTAGAGTCAAGGGCGGCGAGGGTTGTAACCTGTGAAGGCTTCAAGCCAGAGTACAGCAGAGTTACGAGGCCGGTAAGGTCGGCGGGGTTGAAGATGATTACCACGTGCTTAACGTCAGGGCAATACTCCTTTATGTTCTTGCCGAGGCCTTCGGCGATTTCGCAGTTTCCCTTCAAGAGATCTTCTCGCGTCATGCCCGCCTTGCGGGGAGCGCCGCCTGAAGATATGATATATTTAGCGTTGGTGAACGCCTCTTTTACGTCTGTCGTGGCAGTGATCTTCACGTCGCCGAAGCCGCTCTGGCGCATTTCCTCGGCCACGCCTTCGGGTGAGAACACGTCGTAGAGGCAAATGTCGTTAGTCAGACGCATAGTGAGGGCTGTCTGAACCATGTTTGAACCAATCATTCCGGCTGCGCCGACGATTGTAAGTTTCTCGTTAGTCAAAAATTCCATAGTAAACTATTGTTTAAAAAATGTAAGACATTCTGTTGTTAGCAGACGAGTGACAAGTTGACAAGCAGACAAGTGAAGTTTGCCGGTAGTTCTACGCCTTGCCACAAAAGCATACGGCCTTGTCTGCCCGTTAATTGCCGGCTCGTTCCTGAAACCACTGCAAAGTTACGAAAAAAGATGAATATGCAGTATTTATTCTTCTTTTAGTTTGTTATTAAATATAAAAAGACATATCTTTGTAATGTCAGTATTACAAACCCATACCCAACCCTCACGGCGAGAGACGGTTTGGTGTGTAACGTCAAGATTGACGCTTTTGGCTGTCTTGTGGAATGTGTCATTTTAAGCTCCCTTCCTTTTGGAGGGCCGGGGTGGGTCTTAACCTTATGAAATATATGAACGAAACAATCTGCAAACGTATTGAGGCCCTGCGCGAGGTGATGCGCCGTGAGAGCATCGACGCTTTCATATTTCCAAGCACCGACCCGCACGGCGGCGAGTATGTGCCAGCCCGTTGGGAGGGGCGCAAGTGGATAAGCGGCTTCGACGGCTCTGCCGGGACGGCCGTGGTGACGATGGGCGACGCCGCCCTTTGGACTGACTCCCGCTACTTCCTCGCCGCCGAAGAGCAGCTGCGGGGCACGCCGTTCCGCCTGATGAAGGAGCGCGTTGAAGGCACGCCGTCGATAACGAAGTGGCTCGGCATGAAGCTGGCAACCGTCACAAGCCCCGCCGTAGGCGTTGACGGGATGGTGAATTCGGCGGCGTCGGTGGAGCGTCTGATTAGCGAATTGCGCGCCGAAGGCGGCATCACGGTGCGCACGAACTTCGACCCGCTGTCCGTCGTCTGGACAGACCGCCCGCCGGTGCCGCAAGGCAAAGTCGCAATTCACGGCTTGCAGTATGCCGGCGAGGCCTGTTCCTCTAAACTGCGGCGCATCCGTGAGAGGCTGAAAGGGCTGCACGCCTGCGGCATATTGGTGTCCGCGCTCGACGACATAGCCTGGACTCTCAACCTGCGCGGCGCCGACGTGCACTGCACGCCCGTGTTCGTGGCTTATCTGTTGATAACGCCTGAATGCGCCACACTGTTCGTTGACGGGGAAAAACTGACGCCCGACGTTGAGGCTTACCTGCGCGGCGAGGGCGTCGCCACTGCCGGATACGCCGACGTGGAAAAGGCTTTGGCTGCTTATGGGGAGTATAACATCTTGATGGACCAGGCTGGGACGAATTACACCTTATATAACATACCACGCTGCCTGAAGGTCGCCGCCGAGTCGCCCATACCCGCGATGAAGGCCGTGAAGAACGAAACGGAGACAGAAGGCTTCCGCCGAGCCATGACGCGCGACGGCGTGGCGATGGTTAAGTTCCTGCGTTGGCTGCTCCCGGCGGTCGAAGCCGGCGGCCAGACGGAGATGAGCGTCAGCGCGAAGTTGGAGCAGCTGCGCGCCGAACAAGAGCTTTACCGAGGCCCGTCGTTCGACACCATAGCCGCCTACCAGGAGCACGGGGCCATCGTACACTATGAACCCACGCCAGCCACCGACGCAGCCCTGCGCCCCGAAGGCTTCCTTTTGTTGGATTCAGGAGCGCAATACCTTGACGGAACTACCGACATCACGCGCACCATAGCCCTCGGCCCGCTCTCCGACGAGCAGCGGTGCGTCTACACCCTCGTGCTCAAAGCCCACATCCAGCTTGAGCTGTGCTGCTTCCCCCGCGGCGCTTCGGGCACGCAGCTGGACGCTGTTGCCCACAAAGAAGTGTGGCGCGCAGGCTTCAACTATCTGCACGGCACGGGCCACGGCGTAGGCTCTTACCTCAGCGTGCATGAAGGCCCTCACCAGATACGCATGGAATACAAGCCCGCGCCCCTCGTCGAGGGCATGACCGTAACCGACGAGCCGGGCATCTACCTGCCGTCGCAGTTCGGCGTGCGCACGGAGAACACCCTTCTCATAGTGCCCGGCGGCGACACCGGCTTCGGCCGTTTCCTCCGCTTCGAGCCGCTCACGCTCTGCCCCATCGACACCGCGCCGGTAATCCGCACGATGCTCACCGACGAGGAAGCGGCCTGGCTCAACGCCTACCACCGCACCGTCTTCAGCCGCCTCTCGCCCCATCTCGACGCGCCCGACCGCGCCTGGCTGGCCGAGGCCTGCGCCCCAATTTAGCGTCGTCAACCGTCCGTTCCACACCGACATTTCACGCCTCTGTAACTCCCTGGTAATCAGAGGTCTTCTAAAAGGTCGTCTTTTGCACTGCAAAAGACGACCTTTTACGTTCCAATATGCGGCAAATCGCCACGCCGTTTGGCGTAAGTAAGGAATTTATAAACTAAATAGCATAACTTTTTTATTTTATCGTGGCATCGTTGTTTCTTGCCACTGCATTTATAGTAGCTTATGTTTATGCTAAGATTTTAAGCAAGTCGTGATATGTGGAAATGAATAAAGTTGTCGTTAATTGCTGTTAAAGTGTAATTTATTTATGCTTTTTGCTTTGAGATTTGATAAAATACTGATATATTTGCAAGGAGGCAAATGTGAGAAACAATTTGTGTGGTTATACTTTTGTTTGTTGTAAAAATTGAAGACGGTCGTCTGTTGTTATAGAATTAAATAAAAAAATACAATTATGAAAAGGTTATTTATTACATTTCTTTTAGGCTTTATTTTTACGATTGTCGGATCTACATTTAATGCATTTACACAAGACTTTGTTTCGGCGTTGGGCGGTCTGCCTCTTGCCGCCGTAGCTTATTGGCGTCTTTCGGTGATGGATAAGGCTGGGCAGAGCTTACGTAAGCACGCAGCTGCGTATATGTTGGGATGGTTTATGATTTTCTTGATGGTTATATTGCCGTTGTTGAACAGTACAATGGGAGGCATTATGGTTTACGCCAGCTGGGGCTTGGCGGCTGGTTTGGCCTGCCTGTGCTATAAATATAGAAGCAAGTTTGCCGTTGCTGTTGTTGCGTCGCTCGTCGTTTGGTGGTTTTTTGTTACAATGATTATTCCTTTATGGTCGCGATATTTGCTCTCTGTGCCGGATGAAGTGAGAAGCAGGATGATATTCTTTGAATGACGTGGATCTGAGTTAATTATAATATAGGAATGTTTAAGTAAAATTACTCTTACAGAAATAACTGTAAATAAAGTTTTTATGAACACAAACGACAGGTTATATCAGGTGTATGCGTCCCAATGGGATGCGTTGTGTCAAAAGCTGGACGAGGTGGGCCTGTGCGGATACGAATACAGTCCGTTGCTGTTAAGTGTAAATAATCCCGACGACTTCGACACGGCAGACATCAAAGTGATGCTCTTTGGGCAGGATATGTCGGCGGGTGATTGGTATATGTACGACCGCCACACGCAACCTTTGGAGGAGTGCATGAGGGCGATCAGAACCTTCGACAACAAAGAAGGGGCGGTTGGCTTAAACGGCAACAGGCAAAGGAAGAGTATGGGCGGCGGCATGAATAAATTTATTGATACGCTCAATGCACGCTTCCACGACAAGGAAATCCGTTATGTGTGGAACGATGTAGTCAAATTGGGGCGAAATGTGACAAAAGGAAACCCGCACAAAAGTCTTTTGGCGGAGATTGAACGTGACTATTTCAATGTGGTGGAAGAAGAAATAAATGCCATAAAACCCCAGGTGATGGTTTTCCTTACCGGACCGAACCCGTTTTGGGAACGCAGGCTGCAGCAATGCTTAGGCATTGATGCCTCTTGTTATCAACCTTTGCCCGGATGGAGCGGCAACGTGCGCCAGTTGGCTTTGCTGGATTTGCATAAAGGAGAGTATCCTTCAGTTCAATATGCTTTCAGGACTTACCATCCCTGCGCGCGTGAAGCGAGAATTTATGTAAAACATTCAGACCTTTACCAAGCAATGGCAAATCATCTGCAGTGCTTTTAACCCTAATCTGTCATTAGGCGTATAAGTTTGTATATTGGCATATTCTCATACACTTTGCCTTAACGAACGTTTGGGGTTTAAATATGGGCTTGGATAAAAATGAATTTGATATGCAGCAACATTTTACAAGATATGTTACTGCATTCTTTGTAGGTACCGGATAAAAATTTATCTTTGCATAAAGAAAATCCCATTTATGACAAAGCAAGAAATATCTGAATATATACGAATCCGATACCCTCGTGAAAATGAAGGATGTGATTGGAAGGAATATAAAAACCTCAAAAACAGCCTTTGCGGACACAATGGTGATGATATTGTGTCGTATGTGTCTGCCATCTCAAATATGAACGGAGGTGCTGTTGTCATTGGAATAGAAGATAAAACTTTTAAAGTTGTTGGCATTCAGGATTTTGGGAACTATACAATAGAATCGGCAAAAGCGACTATTGTTGGGAAATGTAGGCATCTACCGTCTGAAGATTTGAATATAGATGAGCTTAAAGCAGATGACACAGGCGAAATAGTATGGGTTGTGACAATCCCTAAACATAAGCCTCGGCTTCCAGTTTATGCCCATAACAAGGCTTGGCAACGTATTGGTGACTCGCTGGTAGAGATGACGGAAGACAGGTTGCAAGCCATCTTGTCGGAACTTGTCATAACCGACGATTGGAGTGTGGCCGTTGTTGAGAGTGCAACGATAGATGACCTTGAACCGGAGGCAATAGAGAAAGCACGTAAGGAATATGTTAAAAGAAATCCGTTCCGAAAAGCGGAAATATCAGCTTGGAGCGACGCGAAATTCTTGGATAAGGCAAAAATAACGGTTAATGGTAAAATTACACGTGCTGCTTTAGTCTTGTTGGGTAAAGAGGAAAGCGAACATCTGCTCAGTCCATACGTGGCTTGCATACGTTGGTCGTTACGTGAGGTTGGATCTGCGCAAAATAAGGATTATGAGATTTTACCTATGCCGTTATTGTTAAGCGTTGACAAACTTTATAACAAAGTGCGTAATGTCAAGTACAGGCTTGTCCGCCCTGATTCTTTGTTCCCCGATGAAATGTTGCGATATGATATGTTCAATATTCGTGAGCCGCTTAATAACGCAATAGCGCACCAGGATTATACGAAATGTGCAAGGATTGAAGTTGTAGAATATGAGGACGACCATATAATATTCCAAAACTATGGGACATTTTTGCCGGAAAGTGTTGAAAACGTTGTAACAAAAGACTGTCCTGAATCTGTGTATCGTAACCGTTTTCTGGTAGAGGCAATGCGCAACTTGAATATGATTGAAACAGAAGGCGGTGGCATAAAAAAGATGTTTGTTAATCAGCGTGTAAGGTTTTTCCCTATGCCTGAATATGATTTTGACGATGGAAAAGTGCGCGTGAACATTATAGGAAAGGTAATAGATGAAAACTTTGCACGTATACTTACGGATAATCCGGAATTGCGTCTTGATGACATAATGCTGCTTGACAAGGTGCAAAAAAATAAGCCCATAACAGAAGAACAGGCCGTTTATTTAAGAAAACGCAAATTTATTGAGGGGCGTAAGCCTAATTTTTACTTAGCTCATAAAGTCGTGTCAAGAACTAAAGATTCGGGTTTAAAGGGACAATATATTAAGAATCGAAGTTTTGACGATGAATATTTTATGAAGTTAATCTTGGAGTATTTAGATAAATTCGGCAAGGCTTCACGGAAAGACATCAATGGCTTATTGACAGGTAAGCTCTCGGACGTCTTAGATGACAATCAAAAGAGAAATAAGGTGGATTACCTGTTGAAGAAGCTAAAAGTACGCGGACTTGTGAAATTTAATAGTGAAAAAATGTGGATGTTGATTAGTTGATTCCGCAGAAATTCCGCAGAAATTCCGCAGAAATTCCGCAGAAATTCCGTGAAAATTCCGCAGGAATTCCGTGCCTTTAAGATGTAAATCGTTGATATATAGGCTTTGTGGGCGTTAAAAGATGCGTTTGCCCGAAAATTTAATTTTGAGTTTGTGCTGAATTTACAAAATGCGATTTTGAATAATAAGACAAACTTGTTGTCTGTTTCTTTTATCATCTTGCAAATCGGGATTTGCGTTATTATGATAATCGGGCAACAATGTGTGCCTTTGCATTGGGATGTGCACGGATGCGTGGACGAATACGGAAGTGCTTATTATGCTTTGTTGCTTCCGTTTGTGAGCATTTGCGTGTATTTGCTGATGACGTTCTTTGAAAAACATCATAATTATTGTAACTGGCCGCGTAAATTCAAGGATGAGCAAGTGGGGTATTGCTTGCTTGGTGGTTTGGTAGGCAAGCTGAAATTGCTGACAATGCTTTTCCTTACTTTTATTGTTTACAAGGTGTATATTGGCGGTGATTTCAGTTATATCGTGGCATCGTTATTCCTTGTTGCCGCATTTGTCATTGTTTATGTTTATGTCAAGAAACTAAACAAGGCGTGATATTGGGGTTAAAAGATTATTGAAAAATAAATGGAGCTTGTTTGGTTTCGCAAAAAAAACTTATCTTTGCGAAACCAAACAAAAAGAATACACAGCCTATGCGTAAGTCTGCTTGCATTAAGATATTTTGCGCTTCGGCAGCTATCATCGTGCCGTTGACGGTAGGTCTGTTTGGGCTAAAATGTGTCCGCATTGCGGTAAATCCATAACCATAAAGACAGTGAAAGATGAATAACAAGTTATCCGCCATATTGCAGGAATGTGACACGCTTAAAGCGCGTCTTTCCGAAATTCGCCCCTTGCCAGCCGATGCACTTAAAAAGATTGAGGACGCATTAGCCATTGAGTACACTTACGAAAGCAACCGCATCGAGGGCAACACCCTCACTTTGCAGGAAACGGAGCTTGTTGTTAATGAGGGAGTGACAATATCGGGCAAATCCATGCGCGAACACTTGGAAGCCATAAACCATGCCGAGGCGATAGACTACATTAAGGACTTTGCAAAAAGTGGCATCGGGATAAGCGAGCGCACAATCAAGGAAATACACGCACTTGTACTTCACGGCATCAACCGTGAGAATGCAGGACGTTACCGTTCCGTTCCCGTGATGATTTCGGGAAGCCGTCACACGCCGCCGCAACCGTACCTGATTGGAAAGCAAATGGAAGATTTCATATTGCACTTTCGTGAATTGGAAGCGCAAATGGCTCATCCTGTACTGATAGCTGCCTATCTTCACGATGAGTTGGTACGCATTCATCCGTTCATTGACGGCAACGGGCGCACTTCGCGCCTTTTGATGAATTTGCACTTGTTGCGCAACGGTTACACTATCGTAAACCTCAAAGGAAGCAATGAAGACAAGATAAGCTATTATAAGGCGTTGGAAATCTCACACGTGGATGATAACCCTAAAGAATTTCAAAAGCTCGTAGCGGAAGCGGAAAAGGCGTCTTTAGAGCGGTATTTATCCATTCTTGGGGCTGCTGCTGATGATGTTAAGAAATAAAACTTTGAACTTTTGAGAACGATTTTCATTTTCTGTGTGTGCGTTTCCATACTGTGCGGATGCAGCGACAAAGGGCGCCGCGAACGGCAAAGACAAGTCGTTGCAGACAGTATCGCAAAAGCCGAACAATGGCATGAAATGCAGGAACGAGCGAGAGCCGACTCTTTGGCGATCATCGCTTGGGGTGATTTGAAGTTCGGAATGTCTAAAAGTGAGGCTTTGCAAACGGTTTCTTTGAAGAAAGGAACTGTCAATGGCAACACAATTTCAATGGATTTCGATACACGTTTTGCATTGGAACAAGCATTTGGACTGAAAGAGTTTCGGCAATTCGATGTGACCTTTGAGGAAAACGAGCTTTCATTTGTAACAATCAAATCATCTAAGGTTTCGGCATCGCGCATTGACGATTTGGTGAACGATTGCAAGATATTAGCCGATAACTTCGCAAAGAAAATGGGCGAGCCTGTAATATCGAAAGATGAGGAAATAAACGTGTTTTCTTTCAACGATGGCAAAATGTTTGATTTTGCGTGTTTCAGTATAGGCGACAAATACGTTTTCATCAAATTAGGTGAAACGTGTTCAGGAAGCGAATATTTTTATGAGGTTAACATCGGTAACTCGCATAACCCAATGAAAAAGCACGAACCGACACCAGAAGAAAAGGCTCAAAGGCAAAAGGAAGATGAGGAACGGCAACGGATTATTGATAATTCATTTTAAGCGTAAAATGTATTCACTTTTTTGTGGATATCCCCCCCCAAAAAAAAACAAGGTGTGACATAAAGATTGCGATAATGTGTAAAAATAAATGAAGTTTGTTTGGTTTCGCAAAAAAAACTTATCTTTGCGAAACCAAACAAAAAGAATACACAGCCTATGCGTAAGTCTGCTTGCATTAAGATATTTTGCGTTTCGGCAGCTGTCATCGTGCCGTTGACGGTAGGCCTGCTGATGAAAGGCTACTACCGCCACGGCTTCGTGATGATATTCCTTTTGATTATGGCTTCAGGCGGGTTGCAGAAAGCCGTGAAGTAAGTCTGACGCTTCCGCTTAACCGTTGTCAGGCCGTTGGGCCTCACGGCTTCTGCGTCATCTGCCGTTAGTCTTTCTTTTCAGCCTGTTGCTTCAGCAGGTCGCGGATTTCCGTAAGCAGTTTCTCCTCCTTGCTCGGCTCCACTGGTTTGGCTGCGTCGGCTTCGTTCTTGGCCGCTTCGTTCTTCTTAATCAGCTTGTTGATGGCTCTTAGCATCATGAACACGCACAGCGAGATGATGAAGAAGTCGAACAGCGTCTGGATTAAGTTGCCGTAGTTGATTGTGGCCGGTGCCAGCTGCTCTATGCCCATGTCGATGGCCGGCAGCGTCACTTTCAGGTCGGTGAAGTTCACTCCTCCGATGAGCCATCCGATGGGCGGCATTATCAGGTCGTTGACGATTGAGGACACGATTTTGCCGAACGCGCCGCCGATGATCACACCGACAGCCATGTCTACCGCGTTGCCTTTCACGGCGAATTGCTTGAACTCATTGATTAGTTTACCCATGTGTTTTGATTTTATTACGTTAAAAAATATGTTGCAAAGATAAAGTATTTTTACGTCATACAAGCGTCCGCCAGCGTAAAAGCTGCTCATTTACTGGTATTTAGGTGCTTCTTGGAAGCCGTTGCGCCGTCGGTGCGCCAGATTTTACTGTTGCCGGTGATGTATGAATTACAGGAAATGTTGAAAAATATTGGGGAAAATGTTTCGCCTGCAAGCAAAAATCATCCTAATATTTTGGAAATCAGAAAAATATGCCGTAACTTTGCAGCCGCTATTTAAAGCATCAAATAAGAAAATAAGTTTAACACATAAAAATTCAAAGACAAAAAATGATTATTGTACCAGTAAAAGATGGCGAGAACATCGAAAGAGCATTGAAAAAGTTTAAGAGAAAATTCGAGAAGACAGGTGTTGTAAAGGAGCTTCGTGCGCGTCAGCAGTACGACAAACCGTCTGTCCTCAAGAGACTTAAAATGCAGCACGCCATATACGTACAGAAAATGAGGACTGCCGAGGAATAAAAATAAACCCTCGAAAATTTGGTGGTTCGGTTTTATTTTCGTAAATTCGTTGCCGAATACATTTGAGAGCGACGGATTTATGATGGTAAAAGAATTTTTGGACTACCTGCGGTGCGAGCGGAACTATTCCGCAAGGACGGTGAAGGAATACGGCGACGACCTGCGAGAGTTCGAGCTGTTTTTCAAAAATTTGGATACCACGCTCACGTGGGAGAACGTAGTCTCCGACGTCATCCGTGACTGGATGGAGAGCATGATGGATAAAGGAAACATTGCGACTTCGGTCAACAGAAGGCTGAGCGCGGTGCGTTCCTTTTATCGTTTTGCCCTGTCGCGAGGCATCGTCAGCCGCGACCCGGCCCACGGCGTGAAGGGGCCGAAGAAGGAAAAGCCCCTGCCGCAGTTTGTCCGTGAGGCGGAATTGGACGCCCTGCTTGATGAAAACGTATGGGACATGGGGTGCTTTGCCGACGTTCGCGCGCGTACATTAATCTTACTTATATATGAGACTGGCGTGCGCATATCCGAGCTTCTCGGCATAGACGACGCAGCGGTGGACTTCAGCGCGGGGCAGCTGAAAGTTATGGGCAAGGGCGGCAAGCAACGCATAATACCCTTCGGGCGTGAGCTTTCGGAAACCTTGGCGCGGTATATGGAAGCGCGTGACGCTGCCGTCGTCAAGAAATCGCCCGCCCTGTTCCTCTGGAACGACGGCGAACGCGAGACCTACTGGCAGGCGCGGCGCGAGGTGAGGAGCAACCTTTCAAGGGTGTGCACGCTGAAAAAGCGCAGCCCGCACGTGCTGAGACACTCTTTCGCCACTGCGATGCTCAATAACGGCGCAGGGCTTGAGAGCGTAAAGAAGCTGCTTGGACACAGCAAGCTCACCACGACGGAAATATACACCCACACAACGTTTGAACAGTTAAAACGAGTATATGAGTCGGCCCATCCGAGGGCCTAAACCTTTAATTAACCTTTTAAAAACAAGGAGGTAACTATGGAAATTAGAATTCAATCAGTGAATTTCGACGCTACTGAACAACTTAAGGCGTTTGTCGAGAAGAAAGTATCGAAGCTGGAAAGGTCATACGAAGACATCCAGACCGTAGAGATAGGACTTAAAGTTGTTAAACCCGCAACGGCCATGAACAAGGAAACGAGCATGACGGTAATGGTTCCAGGGTCGCGTCTTTTCGTTGAAAAAGTGTGCGACACTTTTGAGGAAGGAATCGACCTTTGTGTGGACTCAATGAAGGTCCAACTCGTGAAATTTAAAGAAAAACTGCGTAACAACTAAAAAAAATCGCCAAAAGTTTTGGAGGTTGAAAAATAATGCCTATCTTTGCAGCCGTTTTAGGACACGTCCTTACAGACAAGCGCCTGACGGCTGCTTTGCTTGCCTCTTTAGCTCAGTTGGCCAGAGCACGTGATTTGTAATCTCGGGGTCG
>CALUGU010000076.1 GCA_944320255.1 uncultured Prevotella sp.
GTAGCCACGGCGTCGGCCTGTGCGTCGTTGTAGCCGTCAGCGTATGAGTCGAGCATATTCGCCCAGTCGTATCTCGTACGACCGAAATCCGCGTTAAGCCTTATGTAAGTATTACTGTTTTCCGGCTTAAAGTCGTATGACTTACGGCCTTCGCCCTGTGTGGGCCAGTTATGATATTTCATTACTTGCGACATCGAGGTTGCTACACATCCCGTTACATAGTGTGTCTCAACACCGTTCGCCGTGTACACCGGTGTCATATTCCAGTACGGAGCATTCTGTCCCCAAGTGGTCTTAGTCAGTCCTTCCACGGCCTTGGCATAGCCTTGGGGTATCT
Source organism: uncultured Prevotella sp. (assembly GCA_944320255.1). Lineage (GTDB taxonomy): Bacteria > Bacteroidota > Bacteroidia > Bacteroidales > Bacteroidaceae > Prevotella. The sequence goes on from CALUGU010000076.1 coordinate 338, forward strand.
CGACGGGCGTAACCTTGGCTCCCTCGGCGAGCTTCTGCTCCATCGATGCGTTAATAGCGTCCATCCACCACTGCATTGCGGGCGGGACATCGTTGCCGAACTGTGTGTCGGAGTATCCAAGCACAGCGTCGAACTTGTCGTCGTTGGCTATCACGGCGTATCCTCCGTTTTGATAGCCGAGGACGGTAAGCTGGCTTGCCGCCTTGAGCACCTTCAACTCACCGCGGACAACAGAACGTGCGTTGCCCTGCGCAGCAGGAATAGCCTTTTGCGCGGCGGCCTTCATCTCCTCAATACTGCGCGGCCCGGCGAATGTCATCGTCGGCAAGGCCAGCAGTAAAGACATTGAAAGTAAGATTTTCTTCATGATGTAATTAATATTAAACTTTAGAATAGGTCAATAAGGAATGTCGATCAATATCGCAGCCGCTTAGCTGCTGATTTGTCTCTCGTTTATAAATAAAACAAGGCACGCCCTTCTGTGAAAGGCTGCCTTGTCTTATTTGGAAAGATTAATTTCGTGAAATGACAATATTTGAAAGACCCTCAAGGCCGCCAAAACCGTCAGCGTACAATACCAATCCCACTCCAGGATCGAACGTAATTGTGTTAGGCACTCGACCGTCTTCGGTCAATTCCCATTCGGCTGTCATCGTCACTTCGGAATACCAATTGCCGTCGCCGATGTCTGCCAACCATAAGAGTGGGTAGCCTGCCACTTCGCCTATCTGCGGGCCGGTCATGAACGAGAACGTTCCTTTGCCCGTAGCTTCGTCGAACGTATAGGTCATCGGCCATGAAATGTTTTCTCCGTTGCCACTGATGTTCGACATTTCGGCGGTTATTACGCTTTCATAATCGGGGTCGTTTTCACCCACGGTCACTAAGTTGATGTTATGGGTTACGGTTGAACCTGTTGCGAGTGATGTCGCCGTGAGTTTCCAAGTGCCGCCAATCGACTGGTAGATGTCTCCGTCGTTGTCCTTTATCGTTACGACAGTCTGCTGTGTGGATATTTCAGCGCCTTCAGCGGATGTTATCGTAAGCGTGAACTGGCGGTCAGGGTTGATGTCCGTGTCGTCAACGATCAAGATTTCAACGTTCATCGTTCCTGTGCTCAATGTGTCTGCGTTCAGGTTCAGCGTCTTGTCGGTAATCTTGTAATGTTGGCCTTCGATGGCAGGGTTGTCACCTGTCTGTGCGGCTTCTATCGTTACACGTACCGGGCCGTTACGGTGTCCGTTGACGGCGATAGGCACATTGACATAACCAGAAGCAGACTCGCTGAATTCTACGGTTGCGCTCTCAAAGCCAACAGTGCAGGGCTGTGAGTTCAGTTCGTCGTCGTCGGAACATGACGCGAAGAACGGAACGGCGACCGCCATCAGTATGAATAATTTTAAGTATTTCATCACTTATGTTTGCTTTTATTGTGTTTGTAATTGACAGACGGGGCTTTTCCCCGCCTGTCGTTAATGCTGTTTTTAGTAACCGGGGTTCTGTACGATCCTGTCGGTCAAGTCTATTTCATGCTGCGGTATCGGCCATGTCAGACGGTCAGCGTCAGCCGGGCGCGACAATTCTGTTGTCGTTGCGCCAGGCAGCAGACAGATGCTTTCATCCTGCGGCTCGCCACGCTGCATGACAATATGCCAACGCTTGATGTCGAACAATCGTGAGCCTTCGCCTACCATTTCACGTTCACGCTCGTTCATTATTTCGTCCATCAAGTCACTCTCTCCAGTAAACGATTGATCCTGGTAACCGGCTATGCGGTTGCGCTTAAGCTCGTTGAGGTATTTTGCTCCTTCGGTAATGTTTTTAGACTTTGCATAACCTTCAGCGGCGATGAGGTACATCTCTGCGATACGGAACACTTTCGGTGCTATCACGGAACGCGTGTCAGTGCTTGGGTTCGCCTTATAGAGCCTTGTTTCCAATGGGAACTTGTTAAAGCAGAGCACAGTGCCGGACGCTCCGGTAGAAGTGGTTATCTCTACCGAATTGAAGTACACTTGCTTACGGTAATCGTTTTCGTCATAAAGGTCGATGAGTGTCTTGGTGGGCACGAAGTCCGGGTTGCGGTCAACTATTTGGTAATAATTGCCGGAAGCCTCACACAATTCGCCTGCGCTTGTGAACAACTGCATGATGCTCTCCGTGTCATAGTCGTCTGACCAAAGTTCCTGAAGCTCGTTGACGCTTGCCGCCAAGTAATAACGCCTTGAATTTACAAGGCTTGCAGCAAGGTCGGCGGCGTTCTTGTACTCACCTTTCGCCAAGGCCATGCGTGCACGGAGTGCAGTGATGGCGTCGATGGTGGCGTAGTTCGAGCACTGCTCGCCTTGATCGTGGATGTAGAGAGCTGCGCTGTCAAGGTCGTCAGACACCTGCTTGTAAGTCTCGGCGAGCGTGTTGCGTGCCGGATAAGTTGACGGGTCTGACGATGGTGCGTAGTTGAGACGGTAAGACACGCCCGTGTTCGGGTCGTTGGCCGTTGCGTCCTCGTAGTCTTTGCAGAAATACTGTGAGAGCATGAAGATGGCGTAAGCGCGTACATAGAAAGCGTCGCCCTTCGCCCTGTCGGCTATGGCCTTGCCTTCGGTGTCGAACACGTCTTTGTCGGAGAAGTCACACTTGTTGTATCCGTCAATCAGGAAGTTGGCGCGCGTGATTATTCCCTGGTAGTTTGAGTAGATTGCCGCCATCGTCGTGTTGTTGGGCGTGAAGTCCCAACGGTACATGTCGCCGAAGGTGTTAGAGTTACCTTCCAATGCGTGGAAGCCGTCGCACTGCGCTTCAGGCGTGAGGTAGAACGAGTTGCCGCCCACCGACGCACGCATTCCTTGATAAAGACTGGCGCGCAGCGAGGTGAAGTCGCCAGGAGTCTGCGCGGCCTCGGTGTCTGGAAGGGAGCCTACGGGTTCCTTGTCCATGTCGCAAGAAGCCAGGATGCCAGCCGTCAATGCTAATATCAAATATATCTTTTTCATTTTCCAAATATCCTTTTTATATTATTATAATGTAAGTTGGATGCCGAAAGCGTATTGGCGCGTGTTCGGGTAGTCGCCGATTGTCGAGAAGTTGTCAACCTCCGGGTCATATCCCTTGTAATCGGTGAACGTCAACAAGTTACGACCTGTGAAGTAAACTTTCACTCCTTTGATTATGCGTGTGGCTTCCATCCACTTCTGCGGCAGCGTGTAAGAGAGCTGCAAGAACTTCAGGCGGACGAACGACGCGTCTTCGATGAGGCTTGAGTCAAACTGACGCTGGCAGTTGGCGGCTGCGATGTTAGTTATGTCGCCGGGCTTCTGCCACATGTCGAGCATTGCCGTGCTCTGGTTCATGTATGTGCCGAAATACGGGTTTTCTACGAAGTAGCGGTCGTTGTTGAGCATGTAACGGTCGAACATTCCTGTGAACTGGATGTCGAGCTGCAAGCCCTTCCAAGCCAAAGTGGTGTTAAGGCCGCCTGACCAGGGAGCCACCATACTCTTGCCTAAGAGCACTCGGTTGTCTTCCGAGTAAACCTTTGTTTCGTTGCCGTTCTTGTCGAGCCATACGGTCTGTCCGTCGGCTGGGTCTATGTGGCTCCAGCGCACGGCGTAAAGTTCTCCATAGGCATGGCCTTTCTCAAGGTGAACGAGGTCTGTCACGTCGTAAGAGTCGATGCCGTTGAGCAGCTTGGTAATCTTGTTCTTGTTGTAGTTGAAGTTAACGCTTACGTTCCAATACCAGTCTTTTGTCTTGATGATGTCCGCGCCGATGTTCACGTCAACGCCACGGTTGTACATCTCGGCCACGTTACCCCAGCCGGACGAGAAGCCTGTGGTGTAAGAGTAGGGCACGGTGACGAGCATATTCGACGTAACCTTGTTATAGAACTCAACGCCGAACGAAATGCGGTCGAGAACACGTCCGCTGAGACCTACGTTCAAAGTCTTAACAGTCTCCCAGGTAAGATCCGGGTTCGATGGGTTTGACACAGCCGTACCAGCCTGGCCGTTGTACTGCGGGCCGCCGCTTACCGTTCCGAGTGAAAGGTAGGGGCTGGGCAGACCGGAGTTACCTGTTGAACCGTAGCTGAGGCGGAATTGCAAGTCGTTGAGCCATTTGCTTGTCGGCTCCATAAACTTCTCTCTCGTGATGTTCCACATAAATGCGGCTGCGCCGAACGTAGCCCAGCGGTTGTTGGCACCGAAGACAGATGAACCGTCGCGGCGGATCGAGAGGTCGATGAAGTAGCGGTCGGCGTAGCTGTAATTCAGCATTCCGAACCATGAGTTGCGCACTTCCTCCTCGAAAGAGTCACTTATTGTAGGAATATTGTCTGCGCTCAGCGGTGCGTTCGACAACGTAAGCAGACGGTTGTCCATAATGCCGAAGGCCTGTACGAGGAAGCCTTTCGTCTTGCTCGTCATCGACTCCTGGCCAAGCAGAACTGTCACATCGTGGTTCTTAAGGAAATTGAACTTGTACTCTATCGTGTTAGTTACAGTCCAGCGGTAGAAGCGTGAGAATTGGTCTGCGACTCCACCGGTCTGGAGGAATGAGATGTCGTCCGTCTGGAGATATTTGCCTGAAACGCTCAAGTCATTCCAGTCAAGGCCGAGGGCCGAGCGGATGTTAAGTCCCTTTATGGGGGTGATGTTAACATACGCATTTTCGTTGATGCGCACACGATCTTGCGTAGACGGCTGCCTTTCAGAAAGGTAGTAGGGGTTGTAGCTGCCGTCGGGCAGAATGTTGAGGCGGTCGCCGTAGCCTTCAAAAGTACTGTTGGCGTAGTCCGTGGGATCGAGTCCTATGACTTCATAATAAGGCATCGTGGGCAGCAAGGTGCGTGCCGCGTACGACTTGTTGCCAGGGCTGTTTGCGCTGTCAGAGCTTCCGTATGCCGTCGTCTTCGTCTTTGTGTAAGAAAGGTTTGTATTGGTACCTATCTTCAACCAAGGGGTGACGTTCAGCTCAAGGTTTGCACGGAGGGTTTCGCGGCGCAGGCTTGAGTCGTCCATAATACCGTCGGTGTCATAGTGTCCGTAAGAAACGAGGTATGAAAGCGTCTGCGAACCGCCACGAACGCTGAGGTCGATTTGCGACGTTGGCTTGGTTGAGCCTAGCAGCTTATCGCGCCAGTTCGTTCCGATGTTGTATTTTTTGTAGTATTCCTTCTGGGCTTGGAAGTTGGCATCAGTCAACTTGGAAGGGTCCATTATCTCTTGTAAGTTGAGCCACTGGTTGGCATTCATCATGTCAAGATTGTCTTCTGTCATTTGGGAAATGCCGTACTGGGCTGATATTGTAACAGAAGGAGCTTCGCCGAGCTTACCCTTCTTTGACGTGATGATGACAACGCCATTGGCCGCACGCGAACCATAGATGGCCGTTGATGAGGCGTCCTTGAGCACCGTCATGCTCTCGATGTCGTTCGGATTGAGTGAGACGAACGTGTTTTCAGAAATCTCACTGCCGTCGAGAATGAACAAAGGCTCGGTGGTAGCATAGATTGACGTTTGTCCGCGCACGCGCATACTCGTGGTAGCCGAAGGCTCACCTGACGAGGTGAACACCTGCAAGCCTGCCACCTGGCCCTGGAGGGCGTCACCCACGTTGGCGACAGGGCGGTTGGCCAGCTTGTCGCCGGAGATGGTTGCCACCGAGCCGGCAATCGTTCCGAGCTTACGGGCCGAACCGTAACCCGTGACGACAAGCTCGTCGAGCGAGGTGTCGTCCGCCTGGAGCGTCACCTTGATGTTGTGTCCGGCCTTGACGGTAATCGTCTTCATGCCGATGTAAGACACTGTTAGCTCAGCACCCTGCGGTGCGCTGATGCTGAACTTACCGTCAGCGTCGGTCACGGTTCCGGCGTTAGACCCGGCTACGCGGACTGTGGCGCCGATGACGGGCTGGCCGTCCTCCGCTGACACCACGGTGCCCGTAACTGACGTTTGAGCCAGCGCAATTCCCAACGAAAGGAAAAGGCAGGCCAAAATCATAGTTAGTCTTTTTTCCATAAATACTCTCTCTAAATAAATAATTTAGTTACATTTTTTATGGCTTATATTGTCCTTTTTGTCACCAAAACGCATCATAATGGCGCATTCCGGGCATTCATTCTTGCACCTGAACCGCAGGTAAAACCTGATTTGCCGTCATTCGCCTTGCCGTTTGCCGTAAATCGCCGTGTAAAAGACGGTCTTTTGGAAGCCCAAAAGCCGTCTTTTGCAACGCATTGAAAATCAATGTGTTACATTTACAATGAAAAACCGCAGTCAAACAGCCGTCGTTGCGGCTGCCACGCCGGCGTAAACGTTAGTCTGAATTAATGCAATTTAAACCGAATATGCAATTTTTATGCAAAATAAATTGTAAATATACACTTTTTATGCAACCGTATGTTAATACAAAATGAAAGGTATTTGGGTGTAAAAATGTCACTTATCGACAAAATGCCAGAAAACGGTTGATAGTTTTGTTAAAAAACGGATGGTTAACCGTTTTTTTTTTCATTTTTATTTCGTACTTGTTGAATTTATCTTTAATTTTGCAAATTGTAACAAAAGTATAACTTATTTATTTATTTAGAGAGAGTATTTATGGAAAAAAGACTAACTATGATTTTGGCCTGCCTTTTCCTTTCGTTGGGAATTGCGCTGGCTCAAACGTCAGTTACGGGCACCGTGGTGTCAGCGGAGGACGGCCAGCCCGTCATCGGCGCCACAGTCCGCGTAGCCGGGTCTAACGCCGGAACCGTGACCGACGCTGACGGTAAGTTCAGCATCAGCGCACCGCAGGGTGCTGAGCTAACAGTGTCTTACATCGGCATGAAGACGATTACCGTCAAGGCCGGACACAACATCAAGGTGACGCTCCAGGCGGACGACACCTCGCTCGACGAGCTTGTCGTCACGGGTTACGGTTCGGCCCGTAAGCTCGGAACGATTGCCGGCTCGGTGACGTCGGTTTCGAGCGAAGCCATCGCCAACCGTCCCGCCGCCAACGTCGCCGACGCCCTCCAGGGCCAGGTGTCAGGCTTGCAGGTGTTCACCTCGTCAGGCGAGCCTTCAGCCACATCGTCGATGACCATCCGCGGTACTACGTCAATCAATGCTTCAACGGAGCCGCTGTACATCCTCGACGGCAGTGAGATTTCGGCAAATACTTTCATTTCGCTCAACCCTAACGACATTGAAAACATCACCGTGCTCAAAGACGCCTCGTCAACAGCAATCTACGGTTCACGCGCGGCTAATGGCGTTATCATAATTACATCTAAAAAAGGTAAATTTGGCGAAGCGCCGACCGTAACCGTTTCAGCCCAATACTCCATATCAGAGATAGCCCACGACGGTGCCGAAATGATGAACACTGCTCAGTGGTTCCAGTTCCAGGAGATGCTTTCGCCTTCATACGCTACGAACGCTTCGTTCCAAGCCTTCAAGAACTTCTACTTGACGAACGGCATAGGCACAGACTGGGCCGAGGAATACCTTGGCGGCACGGCGCCCATCACGCAGATCGACGCCAGCGTACGCGGCGGTTCGCAGAACATGTCTTACTTGGTATCGTTCTCACACTATGACGCCGACGGCCTTTATGACGACTCAAACCTGCGCCGTGAGACCCTCCGTACAAACCTTGAGGCCAACATCACACCTTGGCTCAAGATAGGTTCGAACACGAACTTAGGATATACCAAGACCCGTACTACGCTTTGGGGTTCTGACGGAGGAAACTTGAACAACAAGTCTGTTGCCGCCCACGCATACTTGCCTACGCAGACCACCCATGAGATACTCGGACTTGTTTATCTGCCCGACGGCTCTATCGACTACGCCAACAGTACGTTTGAAGGATATGGCGATGCCTTGAAGTATTATGACAGGATGCAGACCCTCAATCCGGATTATCTTTCAAAGATGCAACCGATAGTACAAGACCGTGTACGTATCAACGAGAACGCCTTCATCAACCTGAATCCGATAAAGGGCTTGAACATCCGTTCGGCGGTAGGTCTCGACTGGAATATGCTGCGCTACAGCCAGAAACTGTACAGCACCATATCAGACGGCCTGCCAGACATACCGACAGGTTCTGTAACCGAACAGGCGTCAACAAGCTACCGTTGGACTGTCACCAACACGGCCGAATACAAGTTCGACTTCCTGCGTGACCACCACGTGAGCGTCCTGCTCGGACAAGAATCTATGAATACAAAGACCTCCCTCTTTGGCGTACAGGCCGGCGGTATTACCGACAGCCGACTGATGACCTTGTCGTCTGCCCCGCTGAGCGGTGTTGCCGCATTGCAGCAGACAACCACAGAAGAAGTGCGCAACTCATGGTTCGGAATGCTCAATTACAGCTATGCAGACCGCTACTTCCTTGACCTCTCGATCCGTCGTGACGGCTCGTCTCTTTTTGCCGAAGACCATCGCTGGGGTACGTTTGGCGCAGCCGCTTTGATGTGGAACATTACGAATGAGAAATTCATGCAGTCCACCCGCAAGTGGCTCAACGACCTACAGGTGCGCGCCAGCTACGGTACAACCGGTAACTCCGGCATAGACCCCTACATGGCAGTGGCCACAGTCGGTAACAACGGCTCTTACAACAACACTCCCGCCACGTCTGTAATCACTCCGGGAAATCCCGACCTTACTTGGGAGACCGTTAAGACCTTCAACGTAGGCCTGTCAGGACGCCTGTTCAACCGCGTTGACTTCGACTTCCAGTATTACCACAAGACGACCTCAGACATGCTCATGCAGATACCTTATTCTTATACAACAGGCTTCACCGCAGGTTGGGGAAACGTGGCAGAGATGACCAACCAAGGCTTCGACTTCATGGTAAGCGTTGACATTATCAAGAACAAGGACTGGTACTGGAACGTGAAAGTAAATGGCAATTACAACGCCAATAAGATTACAAAACTTTTCCAAGGGCTTGACGAATATGCATATGGCGACTTTGCAAAACTCGAAGTAGGTCGTCCTTATGGCGAGTTCTATATGGTTCGCTGGGACCATGTCGATCCCGTTGACGGCCAAAGCGTATGGCTCGACAAGGACGGCAACTACACCAAGGTTTACTCCGAGGCTGACAAAGTACAGACGGGTAAGAACTATATAGCACCTTGGTCGGCAGGTCTCTCTACCACAGTGGCATGGAAAGGCCTCCAGCTTGACGTCCAATTCTCCGGTATGTTCGACCGCTATATGTGGAACAACGAGCGTTCATTGCTTGAAAACCCAGCTAACGCCTCGACTTCCAACATGACAGAGAATTTGCTTAATATGTGGATGGAGCCGGGCGACGTCACCAGCGTTCCAGCCGCCAACTGTGCACGCCAACTTGACACACAGTTCCTTGAGGACGCATCTTACGTACGTCTGAAGTTCTTGCAGCTTTCTTATACGCTGCCGCAGAAGTGGATGCAGGCAACCCATTTCATCAAGGGTGTCAAGGTGTTCTTCACAGGACGCAACCTGCTGACCTTCACGAAGTACAAAGGTTACGACCCTGAGGTTAACAGTATGAGAACCGTAGGCGACTATCCCAATACCCGCCAATACTCGTTCGGCGCGCAAATAACATTCTAAGTTAATGCACATTAATCATTAATAAGGTAACAACAATGAACAAAAAGATATTATTACCCGTAATGGCCCTTGCGCTTACGTTCGCTTCATGCGATATGGACAAGGAACCTTACGATCAGATCCCGACTGATGAATACCTTACAACACCGTCAGACTTCGAGTCGGCGCGCAACAGCCTTTATTACGCTATGCGTATTTCAGTCGGTGGTACGGCGTTCTACAACGCCCCCGACATCCAGGGCGACGAATTCAACGCCGTGGCCGGATACCTCGGAACGTTCAACTATATGTACACTTGGAGCTTCGCCTCGAACATGAGTGAGGCGGGTACGGTCTACGCCAACTGCCAGGCCATTATCGCATATTCCAACTTCATCATCGATGGTTACAACAAGTGCGATATGTCTAATACGGTAGAATTTACGCCGTCGGCCATAGCTACATTGCAGAACATCAAGGGCGAAGCGTTCTTCATGCGAGCTTACGCCTTGTATGATTTGGCACAGTATTTCTGCGCGGACTACGAGGAAGAAAACGCAGACGAGGAGAACAGCGGCGTGTCGTTCCGTACAGACTTCTATCCTTCTTCTGACGTGAGCACATATCCTGCGCGAAAGACCCTCCGCGAGACTTACAAGCAGATAACCAACGACCTTGACAGCGCGGCCAAGTACATAACAACCCCTGGTGCACGCGAGAGCTATTATGTCACTAAAGACGCCGTTACTGCAATGCAGGCGCGTGTAGCCCTTGCTATGGATGATTATCCTTTGGCTGCCCAAAAGGCCGTTGACGTGATTAACACGTACACTTACAGGTTCGCAAACTCCGTCAGCGCCCTCAGCACCATGTGGGAGAATAACACGTCGAGCAAGTCAGACCCAGAGTCGATATTTAAACTCGCAGTTAAGAACCAAGACGAACGTTCCGGCCAGACAGGTTCTATTTTCCACCCGTCACGTTCCGGAGCAACGCCTGACTATGTGCCCACTCAAGACGTAATAGATCTCTATGACGCGGCAGATTATCGCTTGAGCGTATTCTTCCAGAAGCGTCAGATGCAGACTAACACAGGCGCAAGCGGTGAACTTTACATTTTCACGAAGTATCCGTATGAAGGTTATCTCTACAATCAAAACGCAGGCGACGAATATTCACGCGGCATGATTGAGCCTAAAGTGTTGCGCATTTCAGAGATGTACCTCATCGCAGCCGAGGCTTACACCATGAATGACGAACTGCAAATTGGCAAGAACTTCCTTGACGAGCAGCTCAGGCAGCGCGGCGTCACTCCGGCCGCATCATACTCTGGCAAATCTCAACAGCTGGAAGCTATCAGGAAAGAGCGTCAACGCGAGTTTATCGGCGAGGGTATGCGCCTGTTCGACCTCAAACGCTGGCATATGGGCGTAACCCGCGGCAAGCCTCAGATTGAAGACATGTGCAACCTGCCCGGTTCAACAACCACTACCAACCTGACAAAATCAGCTAACGACTACCAGTTGGTATGGCCGATACCTCAGGAAGAGAGGGACGCCAACCCGCAAGTAGTACAGAATCCTGGATATTAATATAATCAAATTAAAAGTTAACTAATTATGAAACAGATAAAAGCATTGCTGCTTCTGGTGCTTGCGTTGCCATTCTTTGCATCGTGCTCTGACGACGACATGAACACGGCACCGTGCACAGTGGGCTTTGAAAGCAGCACGATCGAGATAAGCGAAGCATCGATCGGATACGTAAACATTCCCATCGCCGTGGACGGCAGGCGCAACGGCCCGGTTCACGTGACCATCAAGGCTGCGCCCACTGGCGACAACCCGGCTATCGAGGGTGAGCACTATTACATCACAGACAAAACCCTAAACATCAATGCCGACACGCTAAGCACAGGGCAGATGAACATTGAAATAAGAATTGTCAATGACGATGAAATCAATGACCCGCGCCAGTTTACACTGACGATAACATCTGTTGAAGGCGCGGAAGTGTCAACGCAGACAACTACAGTAAGCATCATCGACGATGACAGCGACCTTTACATGGGCTTCTTCGGCACATGGTACCTTAACGCTACCACGGTAGTTGATATGGCCGGTAACACCGCGAACGTTAGTATGCCTGTCACGATAAGCGGTGCGACGACCCAAGACGACCCGGCTTACGAACGCAGACTCACATTGGAATCAAGCAGCATCTTAAGCGGACTGCCCATCAGTTTCACGCTTGACTTCAATTATGATAAGGAAAACCTTAACGGTACGTTTGGAATGGCAATGGGACAGACGGTCGTTACTGACGTGCAAACAAGCGACCCTGTAACGGGACAAGCATTGACTGTAAATGTGAGTCTGGCCGGTGTTAACAGCCAAGGTTATATAGATCTTACAGACTCGTATGAGTCAGACACTTGGGTAATAGGTGAAGACGGCACACTGCCTACAGAGATAATGTTCCAACCGAATGTTGAAATCTTGTTAGGTTTCATGTACAACAACGCAAGTTACCCCGATGCCAGCGGTTTCTACAACTTCTGCGATTATTACGGACTGTCATTGACAAGGGAACCATTGTATTAATCAATATTTAACTTAACAAGAGGGAGCATCGTACAAAAGTGGTGCTCCCTTTTGTCCTTAAACAATTATTAAAAAACACTGTCATGAAGAAAATCTTACTTTCAATGTCTTTACTGCTGGCCTTGCCGACGATGACATTCGCCGGGCCGCGCAGTATT
>CALUGU010000077.1 GCA_944320255.1 uncultured Prevotella sp.
GGCCGCGGGTTTTTCAGGTTCGGGGGTTGCGGGTACGGCATTTTCCTCCACAGGCTGCGTCTTCTCCTCCGCTGGTCTGGGCAGGGGTGCGGGCTTCACGGGCGCGAGCGGTGCGGTGGAAGACGACACGGAGGGCTTGCGCTTCTCCTTTCCCAAGCGGAAAGACAGGCGCGCGCCGCTCTCCCAGATGTAGTTGGAGGAGTGCGTCAGGCGCGGGATGCCGTCGAGGGGGTCGCCCGTGAGGAACGCCATTCCCGTGTAGACGCCGAGGCTTATGTTGCGCGCCACGGCGCAGGAGCCTTGCAGGCGGAAGCCCGCGGCGAAGTGCCAGCGCGTCGGCTTGGCGGCGACCTCCCCGCCCGTGGTCATGTCGTAAAGCCTGGCCTTCGTGCCCGCGGCGGCCACGCGGGGCGAGATTTCGAGGCTCCAGCGGCCTGTCGGCGGCGCACCCAGCCACGGCAGCACGTTGATGTTGAGCTGCACGCCGTAGCCTTGCAGCGCGACCCGGCTCTTGAGCGAGCGGTAGTCCCAGCCCTGCAGGCCGGCGGCGGGGGCGTGGTAGGCCGACCCGTCCGCGCCCAGCCAGTAGCCCGTGGCGTCGCAGCACGGCCTCGAACCCAGCCCGGCGCGACCCCACGAGGCCTGAGCCTCAAGCGAGACGGAGCGGCTGAAGGCGAAGCCCGCGAAGACGCCCGCAGACCAACCGGCGCGCACGTTGCCGCCCGCGAACGAGCTGAACGAGCTGACGGCGAAGGGAACTCCGCCCTCCGCGCCGGCGTACCAGCCGCGCCCTGGCAGGCTGTCTTGCGGCCACGGCGAGGACGCCCGCGACGCGACGGCGAGGCAGGCAAGCATTACAAACGATAAAGTCTTTTTGAACAAGCCTTGCAAGCGGGGCGAAAACAACGCCGCAGACGCGCCTGCAAGGCCGCAGGAGGGCCTAAGCCCTATTTTCGGGGGGGGGTAAAACCGGAAGCCGCCGAAAGCCCGCCACGGCGAGAAATCACGCCCCTGGCGGTGCGGCCGCACGCCGCCGCCACTGCGGGACGGCGCGGCGTGCCTTGCGGTTCACGGTTGACGCTTTGTGGGTGCATTTGCTTTTCAAGATATGTTAATGATGCAAAAATAGGAAAAAATGCGTTAACGGCAATGCGTGTTAAGCAAAATTAACGTACAATCTGGCGCAACGTCCGTAAACTCTTGTCATTCAATGCGTTGCGATTTGCCGTAAAACAGCTTGCGGTTTACGGCAAATCGCAACGCAAAAAACGGCAAATCGCAACGCAGTTTGCCGTGAATTGGAAAATGCCTAATTAGAAGATGTATTGCAGGCGAGCTTGCGCGAGGAAGAAGTCCTTGTCGTAAAAGCCGCCGCAATGGCTGCCCACCCACACGTAACTGCCGTTGAGCTTGAAGCCGAGATACTTGTTGAGGTAGACGTTGACGCCGAGCGAGAGGTCTTTCTCCCCGCCGCCGTATATGCCGCTGCGACCGTCGTTAAGGTCGGCGTAGTTGAAACGCGCCGTGAATTCCACGGCCTTGCCGGTTGAGGGGCGGCCGGGTATGCCGTACATGGCATCATACTCGAAGCCTTCACCCGCCAACAGGTAGCTGCACTGTACGTAGCCGCCGTGGGCGCGGTAGGCGGGAAGCCCGCCCGTGCGGTTGACACGGTTGTAAAAATACTCGCCTTGCAGGAGCGTCTTCCTTGACGTGTAAAGCACCTCGACAAGCCCCTTGAGTTCCGTGCCGGCGTGGTCAACCTCGGCACAGAGCAGCGGTTCGCCGAACATCGACGTCACCCCGGCGCTCTCCACCGTGCGGGCGGGGGCGTCGGTGTTGACGTCCTTAGTCCTGAACGAGAAGGCCGCGCCGGCGTGGACAAGGTTGCGCCCCTTGCGTCTGCGCCAGACGACGCGCGAGGTTGACACGAGCGAGTTCTTCTTGTCGCCGCCGAGGTGGTTGATGTCGTTGTTGGTGTAAACGCCGGTGGCGAGATAGCAATGGTCGTTTGAATAGTGGAGAGTGACGCCGAGCTTGCGGCTGTCGGCGAAGGCGAGCGCAGACGAGGCCGACTGGTGGAAGCGAAGGTCGGCCGTGCTGATGAGCATTTCCATGGAGAACGGCTCGTAACCGTTGCCCACGGAGAGCACGCAGTTGTTGAAACGGCAGTCAAACAGCAGGTCCTTGACAGCCGTCTTACCGCCGCCGAGACCGATGTCGGCCTTCAGCCCGTACCTGCCATAACCGGCCTTGAAGCCGACGCGGAAGTCCTCAAGCCTGAAATAGCCCTGCACGGCGTCCTTGCCGTAGCCGGAGGCCATGGCGTCCAAAAGCGCGCGGGAGCGGAACTTCACCTCCAGCCCGTCGCCCGCCGGCGAGGCAAGCGGCACGGCCAGGGCGAAGGCGGCGGCGACGAGGCGTAACGGTTTCATCGTGATAGTCATATCGGTAAAATGATCTTAGTGTTGCGCCGGCAAAGTTACGGGGCGCGGAAGGATGAAAAAATTAATTCCTAATACATAATAAATAAGGTAAAGGGCGGCGGAATTAATTAACGTTCATTTAGCGGCGGCGTAACATATTCGCAACAAACGAGGGCGCGGGGGCGGCAAACACTTGTAGGTTTAACGAATTTTCACTACCTTTGCGCCCGTTTTCAAAGATAACATATCCTATTAAAAAAATGAACAACAACCAATCAACGCAGCAGGAAGCTGACGGGAAAGTCCACGAGAGGCTGAAAGACACGGCGATATTCCTCGCCGAATACGCCTCGACGCTTATGGCCGTAGGCGCGCAGACGTCGCGCATACAGCTCAACACGGTGCGCATGGCGCGCTCGTTCGGCTACCACACAAACCTGCTCATCTTCCCTAAGACGCTGAGCATCACGCTGCTCGACGCCGAGCACAACCGTTCGTACACGTACATAAAGAAAACGCCCGGCATGGCGTTGAACTTCAAGGTGAACATGAAACTGTCCGCCCTGTCGTGGCGGGCGTTCGACCACAAGCTGCCACTGGGCGAGCTTTGGCGCATGTTCAAGATGATAGTGAAGGAGAAACGCGAGAGCCCGTGGCTCGTGCTGCTGCTGGCGTCGCTGGCCAACGCCTGCTTCTGCCGCCTGTTCGACGGCAACCTCACGTCAATGGCGATAGTGTTCGCGGCCACGCTCGTGGGCTTCTTCATCCGCCAACAGCTCACCCGGCGAGGCGTCAACCACCTGGCCGTGTTCGTAACCTGCGCCTTCGTCTCGACGATGATCGGCGCAACGGACTACCTCTACTTCCACGGCGGCACGGAGGACATCTCGCTCGGCACGTCGATGCTCTACCTTGTGCCGGGCGTGCCGCTGATCAACGGCGTGATGGACATCGTTGACGGCCACGCCTTGGACGGCATAGCGCGCCTGACGAACGCCTGCCTGCTGATAATCTGCATAGCCCTGGGCCTCTCGGCCACGGTCATCATGCTGGGCATCGACCCTACGACGTTCACCAAGGTGGTACGCCCCGACGTGGTGAGGGCGGCCATAGCCGACGGCCTTTTCGCCGCCGTGGCGGGCGTTGGGTTCGCCGTCATCAGCAATCCGCCGCGCAAAGCCCTCGCCGTATGCGCCCTCTTGGCGTGCGTGGGGCACGGCATACGCTACTTCCTGATGCACAGCGGGGGGCTGATGCTCGACCAGGTGACGGCCTCTACGATAGCGGGCTTCGCCATAGGGCTGCTGTCCGTGCCTTTCGCCATGCGCATACACTGCCCTGCGGAGTGCTTCGCCTTCCCGTCGCTGCTGCCCATGGTGCCGGGGATGTTCGCCTACAAGGCCATCCGCGACTTGATTAACATAGTGCGACTGCCCGACGCTTACACAATGGAATACGTCTCGCGCTTCTTCTCGAACGCATCGCTCACAGTGCTTGTGATGTTCGGCATGGTGGTGGGCTGCATCATCCCGATATTCATCTTCCACCGCCAGTCGTTCTCGGTGACGAGGGGATGAGTTTAAGTGAAGAGTGAAAAACGAAGAGTGAAGAATTCATTTGATAAGTGAAAAATGAAAAATGAAGAGTGAAAAATCCGCCACCTATGGGGCATTTGGATTTTTCACTCTTCACTTTTCGTTCTTCACTATTCTTTTACCACGCAGTTTTCTATCAGCGAAGGGTCGATTTCCCCGGCGCCGTCGGGAAAGTCGAGACGCTCGAAAACAAAGTCTTTCAGGCGGTATTTGTCTGACGCGCCTACGTCAAAGAAATTCTTACAACTTACTGACACATTCCTTATCGTGACGTTGTTGCACTGCGACAGGGGCATGTCGTCGCGCTCTTCCATCTTGTAGAACTGCGTCCAGGGGCGTATCACGAGGAAACTGCCACACACGCCGCTGACGTTCTCAACCGTGACATACTCGTAATGCTGGGGCGTGTCGGGGCGCATCTTGAGCCAAAGCACGCGGTTGGCGTCGGTGAACGAACAGTCGCGGAGCACTATGTTCCAGTCGTGCAGGCTCTCGCTGCCGAGCGTCAGGCAGGCGTGCACAGTGCCGAAGGTGCACCGCTGCACGACGACGTTGTAGTTGGGGCCGTTGTCCGGATCCTTGTCGGCGAACGTCCCCTTGCCTCCTTTCAGCACTACGGCGTCGTCGTTAACGTTCATATAGCACCCGCTGACGAGTATGTCGTGGCAGTAGTCGATGTCGATGGCGTCGCTGCTGGGGGCTTTCACGCCCGTGGTTGGGGCGTAGATGTGGCAGCCGATGTACTTGACGTGGTGGCAACGGTAGAGGTGGTTGGTCCAGAACGGGCTGTTTACGAGGCGCACGTCCTGCACCTGCACGTTGCTGCAACGTGACATATACACCAAGCGCGGGCGCAAGGCTTCGAGGTTGGTGCAGTCTTTGTTGAAACGGCGGCGTATCCAGAACTCCTCCCAGAAGCGCAAGCCGTTGCCGTTGATAGTGCCGCGGCCTGTTATGGTGAAGCCGTCGAGCCCGTCGGCGTTGACGAGCGCGGCGAAGTAGAGCAGCGTCTGCCCCTCCATGCGGGTCTTAACGAGCGGGTAATGCTTTATCGCGTCAACGCCCTTGAGCACCGCGCCGTCTTGCAGGTGGAGGTGTGTGCCCTGCCGGAAGAACAGCGAACCGCTGAGGAACACGCCCCTCGGAACCACCACGACGCCTCCGCCGCGCTCGGCAGCAAGGTCGATGACGCGCTGTATGGCTTCGGTCTGGAGCAGCGTGGAGTCGGGCTTCACGCCGTAGTCCGTCAAAACATACTTCTCACCGAGCGTGTCAACGTCAACACGCGAAGTGTCGCTGAACCACGCCGGGACAGGCTCTCCGTTGGGGAACAACCCCGCGCCTGACTTACCGTGAACACCGCAAGAAAGGCACAGGACGATTATTAATAAAACAAACCTTGCATTTAGAATTTTCATATAACAACTATCCAAAAGACATTAAAACCTTGATTTTTGATAAAATCACAAGCTGCTGAATATCAGCCCGTTACCAACAGGCTTGCAAACCGCGGCCTTTCAGCTTGCAAAAGGTATCCTCTTGCAGCACGAAAGACCGTCTCTTGCACGGCGAAAAGCCACGTATTGCGAACCCGAAAATTTGCCACGCCTGTCAAATACTTCATTCTTTGCTCTTAATCCCGCACTTTCCTGTTAGTCACGTTGAGCCTCCGCCACAGCCAGCCTGACACCATCCGCCAGAAGAACACCAACAGGCGGTAACGCCAGTCGATGACGCAGACGTGGCGGCGCGCCCCGACAGCACGCACGATGGCGCGCGCAACGGCGGCCTTGTCCATAAGCATGGGGTAACGTCCGCCGCCGGCAAGCAGCGGCGTGTCCACGAAACCGGGACGTATGTCGGTAAAACGTATAGGCAGGCGGCGCATATTGGCAAGCTGCTCAAGCGCCTGTATGTAAGTGTTCTGATAGGCCTTCGTCGCGCTGTAAGACGGCGCGGCGCCAAGCCCCTTGGTGCCGGCTATCGACGAGATTACGGCTATGTGCCCGCCGCCGGCGGCCGCCATGTAGTTGAATATGGCATCCACCATCGCCGTGAAGCCCCTGACGTTGACATCTACCGTGGCCAACTCAACGTCACGGTCAAGCCCGGCGTTCTGCTTGCCTACGCCCGAACAATGCACGTACAAGTCCACTCCGCCGAGCCGCGCGGCCAATTCAAGCAGCCGCTGCGGTGCATCATCGGCGGTGACATCAATCCCCATGGCTTCCACACGGCCGGGATGTGAAGCCCTTATCTCCATCAACTTGTCCTCGCGGCGCGCCGCTATGCCGACATTCCAGCCGCAAGAGAGGAGCCGCAGGCAGACTTCGCGGCCTATGCCGGAAGACGCCCCTATGATAATCGCACGTTTCATCCGTGCGAAAATAACAATATTTGACGATATGATGAAACTTTGCACGTTTTTTCAAGTAAAATAAAATAAAATGAGTATCTTTGCTTCGCGAAGATAGGATGCGGTTCGGCAATAACAAATCAAAAAACTTTGTTTTTTATTTGTCTTTGCGCTCACCTTTCACTATCTTTGTGGCAAGAATGCCTAAATACGAAATTATGGGAGCTATAAATATAACTGACATATACATGGAGGCTTTAGCCGCATTATCGAATGAGGAAAAATTGGATTTGATTTCAAAACTTTCAAATTCAATGCTTTCCAAAATGCGCAAAAAGAAACCTGAAGGTCTAAAGATGTTTGACTGCTTCCACAAAGACTGGGGAGGCGACAAGAAACCGGAAGACATAGCCGAAGACCTGCGGCAATCGAGAATGTTCAATCGTGATGTTGCATCTTGGTAAAATAAAAGCATGGCACATTATTTATTGGATACAAACATTTGCATATCCATACTCAAAGATAAATATGGAATAAGGGAGAAGGTTTTAAACGTCTCTCCTAAAAATTGTTTTATATCAGAAATAACCATTGCAGAATTGTTTTACGGTGCTGCAAAAAGCAAAAGGAAAGAACACCTTGACGATGTAGGCAACATAATGAAAATGTTTAAAGTTTTACCCATCTATCCATGTCTAAAACTTTATGGTTCGTTAAAAGCTGATTTAGAACAGAAAGGGCAACGCATTGACGAATTTGATTTATTGATCGGCGCAACATCCATTACAAATAATATGATAATGGTAACTTCAAACACAAAGCATTTTGAAAGAATTCCCAACATACACTTAGAAGATTGGATTAAAGAAAAATAAAAATATCACAATAACAAAAACCATCGCTTATGAAAGACTTTTTTAAATACATGGCGGCCACGGTGGTGGGCCTGATAGTGTTCTGTATCATCACGGGCGCCATCGGCATGATGTGCATCGTAGGGATGATAGCCTCGACCAACTCTACAAAGGACGTCGGGGAGAACAGCGTGATGGTGGTGAACCTCACGGGGGTGCTTGAGGAAAGGTCTGAAAGCACTTTCATCGACGAAATCGGCGGCGGCGCGGTTGGCACAATCGGCCTTGACGACGTGCTTGACGCCATCAAGAAAGCCAAAAGCAACGACAACATAAAAGGCATATACATCGAAGCGGGGATGCTGAGCGCAGACTCTTACGCATCGCTGACGGCGATACGCAACGCCCTGCTCGACTTCAAGAAGAGCGGCAAGTGGATAATAGCCTACGGCGACGTCTACACGCAGGGCACGTATTACGTGGCATCGACGGCCGACAGGGTGCTGCTCAACCCCAGCGGACAGGTTGACTGGCACGGAATAGCGTCGCAACCGATATTCCTGAAAGACCTGATGGCGAAATTCGGAGTGAAGATGCAGTTAGCAAAGGTTGGCGCATACAAGAGCGCGCCGGAGATGTTCACGGCCGACAGGATGAGCGACGCCAACCGCGAACAGGTGACGGCATACGTCAACGGCCTTTGGCAGAACGTCTGCAAGGGCGTGTCAGAGAGCCGGAAGATAAGCGTGGCGCAGCTGAACGCTTACGCCGACAACTTCATAACACTTAACGCCCCGGAGGATTTCGTGAAACTCAAGCTCGTGGACAAGCTCGTCTACGCCGACGGGATAAAGGCCGAGATTAACAAAATGATGAAAAGGGACGCCGACGAAAGCGTCAACACGGTGAGCGTGGCGGACATGAGGAACGTCAAGACGGCCGACTACAAGGGCGAGGAAATCGCCGTATATTACGCCTACGGCGACATCGTGGACAGCGAGACCACGGGGATGCTCGCCGACGGGCACTCGATAGTGAGCAAAACGGTGTGCGACGACCTGGAAGACCTGATGGAAGACGACAACGTGAAAGCCGTGGTGCTGCGCATAAATTCGGGCGGAGGCAGCGCGTATGCGTCAGAACAGATATGGCATTACGTAGAGATGCTCAAGAAGAAGAAGCCCGTAGTGGTGTCGATGGGAGGCATGGCGGCCTCAGGCGGATACTATATCGCCAGCGGGGCCGACTGGATCGTGGCGGAGCCTACCACGCTTACGGGAAGCATCGGGATATTCGGAATGTTCCCGGACATGAGCGAACTGCTCACACAGAAGCTCGGAGTGAAGTTTGACGAGGTGAAGACCAACAAGCACAGCGCATTCGGAACGCCCGCGCGCCCGTTCAACGAGGAGGAGATGAGCTACCTTAATAAATATATTGACCGCGGCTACAACCTGTTCCGCCAGCGCGTTGCCGACGGGCGCAAGATGAGCGTAGCCGGCGTGGAGAAGATTGCCCAAGGGCGCGTATGGTTAGGCCAGGACGCATTGAAGATAAAACTCGTAGACGAGCTTGGAGGCCTTGACAAGGCCGTGGCGAAGGCCGCCAAGCTGGCAAAGCTCAAGGAATACCACACAGCGGCGTACCCAGGCAAGGTTGACTGGCTCGACCAACTGCTCAACCCGTCGGCGGAAGGCTCTTACGTAAACGCACGCATGCGCCAGGCCCTGGGCGAGTATTACCAGCCGTTCATGCTCCTCAAGAGCATCGACAGGCAGTCGGCCATACAAGCCCGCGTGCCGTTCGTGATGAACATCAACTAAAATCGAAGAATAAAAAATGAAAAGTGGAAAATGAAAGGTGGAAAGTGAAAAATCCACTTGCCACAACCGGCACTGTGTCAGACTTACGGTCTCTCACTCTTCACTTTTCACTTAACGACAAAAAATATGGAAGGCGACTTTATCAAGATAAACGAATGGATGCTGCCGTTAAGCTGGCTGTACGGCCTCGGAGTAAGGCTGCGCAACCAGATGTTCGAGCTTGGCATACTGAAAAGCCGCAGCTTCGACCTGCCCGTAATATCCGTAGGCAACATAACGGTGGGCGGTTCGGGCAAGACACCCCATGTGGAATACTTGATAAGGCTGCTTAAAGACCACGTGAAGGTGGCGGTGCTTAGCCGCGGATACAAGCGCAAGAGCCGCGGATACGTGCTCGCTGGCAAGGACACGGGCATGAGCGACATCGGCGACGAGCCGTTCCAGATGAAAACGAAGTTTCCCGACGTTTACGTGGCCGTGGACAAGAACCGCTGCCACGGCATTGACATGCTTACCGGGAACGAGGAGACCAAAGACACTGACGTGGTGCTGCTCGACGACGCTTTCCAGCACAGGTATGTCAAACCGGGCGTGAACATCCTGCTGGTAGACTACCATAGGCTCATAATCTATGACAAGCTGCTGCCCGCCGGACGGCTGAGGGAACCGCAAAACGGAAAGTCGCGCGCCGACATCGTAATCATAACAAAATGTCCCAAAGACCTGAAACCGATGGACTACAGGGTGATAATCAAGGCGATGAACCTTTACCCGTACCAGCTGCTGTACTTCACGACGCTTGAATACGACAACCTGCGCCCGATGTTCTGCGGCGGCGAGCGTCCGCTTAAAAGCATCAAGAAAAATGAAAACATACTGCTGCTGACTGGTATCGCGTCGCCGAAACAGATGATTTACGACCTGAAAGAATACTCGCAGAACATCACCCCCATGACATTCCCCGACCACCACCAGTTCAAACAGAAGGACATCGAGCGGATAAACGAGGCTTTCGCAGCCATGCCATCGCCCAAAATAATCATCACCACGGAGAAAGACAACGCACGGCTGTTCGGCATGGAAGGCCTTTCAGACGAAGTGAGGCACAACATTTATATGCTGCCCGTGAAAATAAAATTCATGTCAGGGCAGGAAGAATTTAACAATAAAATAATCGGCTATGTACAAAAAAATTCAAAAAACAGCATCCTGGCTAAAGCAAAGGATGACAACAAGCCCAAAAACGGCGATAATACTCGGCACGGGGCTGGGACAATTAGCTTCAGAAATAACTGACAGCTACGAATTTCCGTATGAAGAAATACCCCACTTCCCCGTATCGACGGTTGAAGGGCACGCCGGAAAACTGATATTCGGCAAGCTCGGTGGCGTGGAAATCATGGCTATGGAAGGCCGTTTCCACTACTACGAGGGCTACAAGATGAAGGAAGTGACGTTCCCGGTGCGCGTGATGTACGAGTTGGGCATAAAGACACTCTTTGTTAGCAACGCCTCTGGAGGAATGAACCCAGACTTCAAGATCGGCGACCTGATGATTATCACCGACCACATCAACCTGTTCCCGCAACACCCTCTGCGTGGGAAGAACCTGCCGACAGGCCCGCGCTTCCCCGATATGCACGAGGCTTACGACAAGAAACTGATAGCCGAGGCGGACGCAATAGCCAAGGAAAAAGGCATACGCGTGGTTCACGGAGTCTACGTCGGAGTGCAAGGCCCTACGTTTGAGACGCCCGCCGAATATAAAATGTACCACCGCTTAGGCGGCGACGCCGTAGGCATGAGCACCGTGCCCGAAGTAATCGTGGCACACCACTGCGGCATAAAGACTTTCGGCATAAGCATAATAACCGACCTCGGACTTGAAGACCAGCCCGTAGAAGTGAGCCACGAGGAGGTGCAGATAGCAGCCAACAAGGCACAACCGCTCATGACAGAGATAATGAGGGAAATGATTAAGAGAAACGCTTAAACAATTCATAATTCATAATGCACAATTCATAATTGGCCTACCGGGTTGCGCCGTGGCGTCCGCAATATTGTGCATTATGAATTGTGCATTATGAATTAAAACATGACCGACATAGCAAAACTTGGAGAGTTCGGACTGATACGCCACCTCACGGAAGGCATTAAACCGAACAATAAATCCACAATACGCGGCGTGGGCGACGACTGCGCCGTGATGCACTATCCTGACAATGAAGTACTCGTCACCACAGATATGCTGATGGAAGGGGTACACTTCGACCTTACTTACATAGACCTCCAGCACCTGGGTTACAAATCTGCGATGGTGAACATCAGCGACATATTCGCAATGAACGGCACGCCGCGGCAAATGACCGTAAGCATCGCCCTGAGCAAACGTTTCACCGTCGAGGACATAGAGCAATTTTACAGCGGCCTGCGCATGGCGTGCGACAAGTGGGGAGTTGACATCGTGGGCGGCGACACCACGTCGTCTTACACGGGTATGGCCATAAGCATAACGTGCATTGGCGAATGCCCCAAGGACGAAATAGTTTACCGCGACGGCGCACGCGACACCGACTTGATATGTGTGTCAGGAGACCTTGGAGCCGCGTATATGGGCTTACAGCTGCTCGAACGCGAGAAAAGCGTATATTACCAGCAAGTGAACGAGGCGCAAAAGAAAAACGACAAACAGGCCTTGGAGCAACTCGCCCACTTCCAACCGGACTTCGCCGGCAAGGAATACCTGCTGCAAAGACAACTGCAACCTGAGGCGCGCGGCGACATCTTGCAGCAGTTGCGCCGGCTAAACATACGGCCTACGGCAATGATGGACATCAGCGACGGACTGAGCAGCGAACTGATGCACATCTGCAAGCAAAGCGGATGCGGATGCAGGATTTACGAGAAAAACATACCGATAGACTACCAGACAGCCGTAATGGCCGAGGAACTCAATATGAATGTCACCACGTGCGCCCTTAACGGAGGCGAGGACTATGAGCTTCTCTTTACCGTACCCATCGGCGACCACGAGAAAATAGAAAACCTTGAAGGTGTAAAACTCATCGGGCACATCACCAAAAAGGAACTTGGCCAAATGCTCGTGACACGTGACAACAGCGAATTTGAGCTGAAAGCACAAGGATGGAATCCGCTTAAAGGCTGAAACCATCACCCTCCCCCACTCCTTATCCCCTGCCAAGTTACAAATTTATAAACAATAAAAATTCGCAAACTTAGCAGGGGATAAAACTCTTTACAACACGAAAACACCGCCCTTTGCAAAATATAAAAACACTGCACCCCACATCACAAGCCACCAGGAACAAAATGGCAAACATCATTATCACAATCTCACAATCATCGTTGCCACAAATTTCAATACCATCAATCACCCACCTGAAAATAAAAGCGAAACCTCACATCGCTCTTCTAAAAATCCAAAAAGAAGTTAAATTCAACAAGTTTTACCGCCAATAATCATTTAATTGCTTTTTTTTTACTACCTTTGCACTCGCAAAAGCAATAAAGATGGTGCCATAGCTCAGTTGGTAGAGCAAAGGACTGAAAATCCTTGTGTCCCCGGTTCGATTCC
>CALUGU010000078.1 GCA_944320255.1 uncultured Prevotella sp.
AGGAAGAGTTGGAGTCACTTCTAACTCTCAAGTTCCGTTTGTGTAATTCGCAAACCATTTCTTTTTGACTATAAATACAATTCTTCTACCTGGAGATCTTAATGAAATTCCGTATGCAACATTTTTCAATTGTACGTCTTTGAAAACACTTTATATACCTTCAAATGTAAAAAAAATAGATGCTCAAGTTTTTGCTGGATGTTCGGCATTGCAGTCTATAAATATTCCTGAAAGTGTTGATACAATAATGGGTGGTGCGTTTACAAATTGCAAGGCTCTCACAGAAGTACATATTGATAATCTAAAAAAATGGTGTAGCGTCTATATTGGCGGATCTATGCCAATGGTGGGGCCATTCGCAAACGGCATAGCAGATTTGTATGTACAAGGAAATATTGTTAAGGATTTGGAAATTCCTGAAGGGGTTGAAGTTATAAATCCGTATGTTTTTTATGGAAGTAGAATAGAAACGCTCAAATTGCCAAATTCGTTGAAACGTATCGAATATTCTGCTTTTAATAATTGTGCATTGTTAAAAACTGTATATATTTCAAATAATATTGATTCAATTGGAAGTTCCGCTTTTAATCGCTGCGGCTCAATGACAGCTGTTTATATGGAAGATTTAAATTCTTGGTGCAATATTGGATTTAAATCAGAATCATCCAATCCTCTTTTTTGTGGTAAATCTTTATATCTGAATGGAAAACTTATTACTTCTTTAGAAATCCCTAATGGCGTAGAGTGTATTCAAGATTATGCTTTTACGAATTGTAATATAAATTCTGTTGTGATACCTGAAACATTGAGAACAATAGGGAAACAGGCCTTTAATGGTTGCAATATGATAAGCTCTGTTTACATTTCGGATATTAATAAATGGTGCAACATAACTTTTGAGGATAATCCAATAGCACGAGGTAATGGCATTTTATATTTAAATGGGGAGCAGGTTCAACATTTGGACTTGAAAGATGTGAAAAATATAAATGCTCGGACTTTTGAGGGGTGTAGTGGTATTAGGTCTGTTGCATTTACAGATGTTGAAGTGATTGGCTCTTATGCGTTCAAAAATTGTTCTGATCTAATTGTCGTAGAATTACCTAATAGTTTGAAGCAAATTAATTATGGTGCTTTTGATAGTGGCAAAATAAAAGAGATACATTGTGAAAATAAATATCCGTTAGACATATCGGAAAGTGTTTTCCAGTCTGTAGATAAGTCTGAATGTTTTTTATATGTTCCACCCAAATCGGCATCATTGTATAGTAATGCTGATGTGTGGATGGAGTTTTCACATATTGTACAAGAAGGTATAATATTAAATGTTGATACACTCTCTTTACTTGAAGGTGTCTCAACGAAATTAAACGCGTATAATTCAAGTGGTATACCGATAGATAATAATAATTTAGTTTGGGAAAGCAGTGATGAAGGTGTTGTAGTTGTTAATGAAGATGGGACTATTATAACCGTTTCAGAAGGTCAGGCGATTGTTTCAGCTACGACTATTAATGTGGATCAATTCTCGGCTCAATGTTTGGTAAAAGTAATTCCCAAAACTTTCTCTTTCGAAATCGAAGAGAAGGAACTTACGATGACTGATGGTGAAAAAAAACAAATTAAGGTTGTAATTACACCTTCTAATGCGACGAATATCTTTATTTGGGAAAGTAAGAATACCGATGTGGCGGTTGTAGACACTGCAGGGTGGGTTACTGCTGTCGGTGTTGGTACGGCAATAATAAAAGCAACCTCGACTGACGGCACAAACTTATCTGATTCATGTAAAATAACAGTTTTACCAGTTTTAGTTTCTTCAGTATCGTTAAATAAAGAGAATGTTATACTGAAGAATAATGAAAGTTTGAAATTGGAAGCAAAGTTAACGCCGGAAAATGCCAGTAACAAAATTGTGGTATGGGAAAGTTTAAATGCGGATATTGTTACTGTAAGCAGTGAAGGTCTTTTGAAAGGTGTAGGTATTGGTACAACAAAAGTTGTTGTGACGACAACAGACGGCACTGAGTTATCAGACACGTGTATTGTTTCAGTTGAGCCAATTATGATTTCATCGATGTCATTGAATAAAACTTCAGCTACATTGAATGTAGGAGACAACTTGTTTTTGGCAGTGGCAGTGAAACCGAACGATGCAACGAATAAGTCCGTTTCTTGGAAAAGTAGTGATGAAACCATAGCCACTGTTAATGCCAACGGTGTGGTGACAGCCTTATCGTTAGGCGAAACAGTGATAACAGTAACGGCGACCGACGGTTCAGGTGTAAGTGCCACATGCGTTGTAACTGTTGTGCCGACAAAGGTTTCATCGGTTTCATTGAGCGAAACTTCTGCAACGTTGAACAAGGGCGAAAGCCTTACGTTGACGGCAACAGTTAAGCCCGATGACGTCACGGATAAGTCAGTTGACTGGACGAGCAGTGATGAAACCGTTGCTACAGTCAGCGAAGACGGCGTGGTGACAGCCATAGGAACCGGCACGGCGGAGATAACGGCCACGGCGTCCGACGGCAGCGGACAGTCAGCAACGTGCGTGGTGACTGTGAGTGAACAGGTGACGATAATCTGGAATCAAAAGTTTGAAGCCGTTGTTGGCGACGCTATACAGCTTCTGGCCGAGGCGTCCGACGGTAGGCAAGTGATGTTCCGTGCGGTGGCACCTAACGGCGGTTATGTAACCCCGGAACTTGTTAATGACAATGGTGTGTGGTCGGTAACGTTCAATCGTACCGGCGCAGTGATACTTGAGGCGTATGTCGAAGGTACTGATGAGTACGTGCAATGCGAACCTGTATGTAAGACGTTTAACGTCTTACCAGATCGTGAAGTGTTGCTTATTGATGGGATATATTATCGATACACGGATTATATGAAAAGGGCGTTGTCTGTAACGTCTGGTTATAGGCAATATGAAGGAAACATCGTTGTCCTCCCATAGCAGGTGGTCTGCCAGTTGTAAGCGTCGGTAATAAGGCTTTTTACAGTAATGCCGGGTTGATGTCGGTGACATTGCCTGAAGGTCTTGAACGCATTGAAGATGCAGAAGCGTTTGGCAACTGTCGTAAACTCACAAACGTAACCTTGCCGTCAACTTTGACGTATATTGGCAGTTATACGTTCAATTCAGATGAAGGTTTGCAGGAAATACATTGCAGGATAGAACATCCAACATATATATATACAAGCGGCGAAGACATTTTCAATGGTTTTGTAGACTATGACAACTGTGTACTTTACGTACCTTACGGCTGTGCCGACGAGTACCGTGAAGCCGAGGTGTGGCGTAATTTTAAGACCATTGTTGAGGAACAGTGTGAGCCTGTACTTGTAGCCTTATTGGCTTTAGATGTTGAAAATTTACGGCTTAACGTCGGTGAAACATCTGTGTTTAAGACTGTTATTTATCCGTCAAGTGCCGAAAATCAAGCGGTAGAGTGGACGAGTAGTGACGAAGCCGTTGTCATTGTCTCTGAAGAGGGAGACGTTACCGCCATATCCGGAGGTACTGCTACGATTACGGCTGCCGCAGTGGATGGTTCCGGTGTGAAGGCGACTTGCACTGTGGAAGTAATTTCTAAAGGCGATTCAAACAACGATGGTAATGTTACCGTTACTGATGCCGTAAACACGGCCAATTATGCAGTTGGTAAGCAGGTTGCAGTGTTTGACGTTAAGGCGGCGGATGTGAACAGTGATGATGTTATAACGATGGCTGACGCTTCGGGCACGATTTCGATTGTGCTTGAACAACCTGTGGCGGAAAACGGAACTTTGGCAATGGCGGCGGCACGCGCTGCGGGCGTTACGGGTGACAGGCTTGTTGCCGAGGATTATTCATTGAGGCAAGGAGAAACAGGAGTCGTTGACATAACTCTTGACAACCTAACGGACTACGTAGCTTTACAGGCGGACATCGTAATGCCCGACGGCTTGACGCTTGAGAACGTAAGGCTTGGCGCACGCGCCGAGGCAACGCATACGCTCTCAATGCGTAAGGTAGCTGATAACATCGCTCGTGTGGTAATATTCTCGACCGGTAAC
Source organism: uncultured Prevotella sp. (assembly GCA_944320255.1). Lineage (GTDB taxonomy): Bacteria > Bacteroidota > Bacteroidia > Bacteroidales > Bacteroidaceae > Prevotella. The sequence goes on from CALUGU010000078.1 coordinate 4,063, forward strand.
AAGGCGTTTATTGCCAACGGCGAACCGCTACTCAAACTTTATGTCAGGGCAGAAGAGGCAAACACCGATGACATAACGTTGCAACGGATACTTGCGGCTGACGCTGTGGCAAACGAGTATGAACTTTCTTACAGCGGCGGACATAATGCCTTAACTTCGGGCATAGGAGGCATAGGCAACGGCGGTGTTTCTGTAAAGCCGTCGTCCGGCGGATTGCACATATCCAATGCCAAGGGTATGGCGGTTAGTGTTTATCATTTTGACGGTTCGCTACGCGCCTCGTTTGAAGCACAGTCAGATGACGAACGACTTTCTTTGCCGTCAGGAGTGTATATTGTTAAGGTTGGTTCTATGACGACAAAAGTTGTCATTAAATGATAAAAAACGATTTTTATGAAGAACGTTAAGATATTAAAGACACAGGTTCTGATATTCCTGTTGTCGTGGGTTGCGTCGGTTTCTTATGCCAGTTCGTTCTATGCCGAAGACTTCAAGATACCGGCGGGAGGTTCGGCGGATTTGGACTTGATGCTTGACAATGATCAGGATTTCGTCGGTTTCCAGTTCGATTTGGTCTTGCCTGAAGGTCTTGACATCGTGTCATCTGGTGACGGCGTTGAATGTTCGCTTTCATCAAGAACGGATGGTTCGTATTCTTTATTTAACAATGTACTTGCTGATGGAAGTGTACGGATTGGAGCTTTTTCGACGCAGAACACACCGATGCAAGGCAATTCGGGTAATTTACTTAGTGTAAGGTTGGTAAGTTCTGACACTTTTGTTGAAGGTGTGTTGCAGATAAAGAACATACGCTTCGTGGATAAAAATAACAAAGATGTAATCTTGCCAGACGTAGATGTGAATGTTACAAGGGAACGTGTGCTTGTAGAACAGCTGGTTTTAAGCCAGACAACGTTGTCATTGCCTGAAGGTGAGACTGCAACGCTTTCAGTAAACGTATTGCCGGAAGACGCTTCAACAAAAGATGTCATTTGGAAAAGCAGCAATGAAGATGTCGCTGTTGTTTCTGAAACAGGCGAAGTTAAGGCCGTGAAGGCCGGCAATGCAGCGATTACTTGCACGGCTGTTGACGGTTCTGGTACCAGCGCCGCTTGTTGGGTTTGGGTGACAGCGGTTCCAGTGTCGTCGATAAGCATAGTGCCGTCAGGGTTGTCTCTCAAAGTTTCAGGTACTGCACAACTTGTAGCTTCGGTTTTGCCAGAAAACGCTTCAAACAAAGAATTGATGTGGAGCAGTAGTAATGCGTCTGTAGCCACGGTTGATGCGTCGGGTAAAGTTACGGCCTTGTCCCTTGGCGAAGCTATGATAATAGCAACCGCCGCCGACGGTTCGGGCGTAAGTGCTACGTGCACTGTCACAGTAGGCGCGACGCAGGCCGAAGGCGTAAGCATCGCAGCAGATGGCCCGACAACGTTGAAGACCGGCGGCACGGTGCAGCTGCGTGCAACGGTTACGCCAGAAACGGCAACAGATAAGAGTGTTACTTGGCGTTCAAGCGACGATGAGATAGCTACGGTTACAGCCGACGGTTTGGTTACGGCCGTTGGCGTAGGCACGGTGACGATAACCTGCACGAACTCCGCAGGACAGACGGCCACGGTGGAGATAACCGTTGAGCCGACGCCTGTCTCATCAATAACGCTCAACCATACTACGGCGACACTCAAAATTTCTGGCACATTGCAGCTTGAGGCAACGGTGCAACCTGACAACGCAACGGACAAGGGCGTTAATTGGTCGTCAAGCAATAGCGATATTGCCACGGTGACGACAGACGGCTTGGTGACGGCCATAGCCCCCGGTGAGGCGATAATCACAGCCGATGCCGCTGACGGTTCGGGCGTTAGCGCGACGTGCATTGTGACGGTGAAAAACTATGATTTCTTTGTTGGCGGATTGTATTATGCCATCACATCAGAGACCGACAAGACGGTTATGGTGACGTATAAGAACAAACACGATTACAGCGGCGACATTGTTATCCCGTCCACAGTGCAATGGAATGGTACCGAATACCGTGTTACTTCAGTAGGCAAATATGCGTTTATGGGTTGTGATATTGTGTCTGTCGTTATTCCTGGGTCTGTGGAACGGATAGGTGACAATGCGTTTAGCAGTTCTTCGTTGCAGACGGTCGTTTTGGAAGAAGGCATCACCACTATTGGCTATCAGGCTTTTGCTTGGTGTGATGAGTTAAAGCAAGTAAAACTCCCGTCCAGCGTCCGCACCTTGGAATACGGTGCGTTTGCTATTTCTGGGTTGACGGAAATCGATATTCCTTCAGGCATGGACGACATCGGCGAGTTCGCATTTTATGATTGCCGCCAGTTGCGTAAGGTCCGTGTTTCCTCGACAGTCCGATACATCAGGGACAAGGCGTTCTTGCAGTGTTTTGCCTTGGAAACTTTTGACTTATATAATGGCATAGCTAAAATCGGCAAGTGCGCGTTTGGCGGTTGGCAGAGCATGAAGGAGTTTTATTGCGCTTCATGGCCTATAGCCATTGAGGACAGTGTGTTCCTGTCTCCGATGGATATTCAGAATATAGATTTTTCAACTTGTGTTTTATATGTTCCTAAAGAATATGTTCAAGATTACATGGAAGCTCCGGTGTGGAGCAAGTTCGCGAATATCTGGGTTGAAGGTTTGGTTGGTTCAATATCCTTAGATAAGGAAACGCTTAATTTGCACGTAGGCGACAATGTTGTGCTTAATGCAACCGTTCTGCCCGACAACGCAGAAAATAAGGACCTTGTTTGGTCTTCAAGTGATGAAACCGTTGCCACAGTCACAGCCGACGGCTTGGTGGCGGCCTTGTCTCTTGGCGAGGCGGTAATAACGGCTACGGCCGCCGACGGTTCAGGTGTAAGTGCCTCGTGTGTTGTCACGGTAGATCCGACGATGGTCTCATCAGTTTCATTGAGTGAGACTTCGGCAACGCTGAACAAGGGCGAAAGCCTGACGTTGACGGCAACCGTTAAGCCTGACGACGCCACGGATAAGTCTGTTAACTGGATGAGCAGTGACGAGACCGTTGCAACAGTAAGTGACGACGGCGTGGTGACGGCCATAGGAGCGGGCACGGCGGAGATAACGGCCACGGCGAACGACGGCAGCGGACTGTCTGCAACGTGCGTGGTTACAGTGGAAGAAACAGTCGTGATAACATGGGGCCAAGAGTTTGAGGTTGTCGTTGGCGACGTTGTACAGCTCCAGGCCGAAGCGTCCGACGGCAGGCAAGTGGTGTTCCGTGTGGTAGCGCCTGACGGCGGTTATGTGCGCCCGGAACTTACCAATGACAACGGCGTGTGGACGGCAACGTTTGCCAACACGGGCGCGGTGATACTTGAGGCGTATGTCGAAGGTCTTGACGGTGACGTCAAATGCGAGCCTGTGCGCAAGACGTTCAACGTCTTGCCCGACCGCGACGTGATGCTTATCGACGGCATTTATTACCGATATACGGATGACACGAAAACGGCTTTGTCCGTAACGTATGGCTACCGTCAGTATGAGGGCGACGTCACGGTGCCGCCTGTCGCTGGCGGTCTGCCCGTGGTGAGCGTCGGCAACCGTGCATTCTACAGCAACGCCGGGCTTACGTCGGTGACGTTGCCTGAAGGACTTGAACGGATAGAAAGTGACCAAGCGTTCGGCAACTGCCGCCAACTTGTAAACGTAACCTTGCCGTCAACGTTGACGTATATAGGCAGCTATGCTTTCAATTCAGGCGGCAGCCTGATGGAAATACATTGCGGTATTGAACATCCTTCGGATGTGGAAATATTAGGAGGCGAACTTATTTTTAACGGCTACGTGGATTACGACAACTGCGTGCTTTACGTACCTTACGGCAGTGCCGACGAGTATCGCGAGGCCGAGGTGTGGAAAAACTTTAAGAACATCGTAGAGGAGCAGCGTGAGCCTGTGCTTGCAGCCTTGCTTTCTTTAGACGTTAACGACTTGCGGCTTAACGTCGGCGAGACGGCTGTACTCAAGCCGGTGATTTATCCGTCGAGCGCAGAGAATCAGCTGGTGACGTGGACGAGCAGCGACGAAACCGTTGCAACGGTTGACGCCTATGGCGAAGTGCTTGCCGTGGGCGCAGGTTCCGCCGTTATTACGGCAGCGACTAATGACGGTTCAGGGCTTACGGCACAGTGCGTTGTTACGGTTGAATTGCCGTCGGGCATCGACGCCGTGGGCTGTGATGGCGTGCGCATAGTGACGGAAAACGGCTGCATCGTAGTCGCGGGGTTGTCCGCCGATGATGAGATTTCCGTAACGACCATAGGCGGAGCATTGGTGTATAAAGGTGCTAACGTGGCTGTAAACGTGCCCAGGACCGGCATTTACATCGTCGGTATAAAAGGACGTTTTTATAAAGTAGCCGTCCGTTAAGACTGCCTAATTTGAATTGAATTTAACAAGTGCCCTGCATCCCAAAAGTTTTCTCAATTTTGGGGTTGCAGAGCATTTGTTCATTTACGGGCAATCAATATTTCCAAAACCTCAAGGCCGAATTAACCCAAATCGGTTATTTGAACGCCAATCCTGCATTTACGGTTGCTTGTCAGCTCTTAATTCTTCTTCCGCACAGCCGCCGCCATCTTGTTTTTCGTTTTATCTCAATGCAGCCCGCTACATCTTCGACAAAAGCGGAAAGCAATCTGCCTGACAGCAGTACGAAATAAGAATTAAGTCTAATGATCGATTTTGGTTTAACGTAAAATAGGGAAATCCCTATCGCTTTTAGGCGTTTTTCACGCCGATTGTCACGGATAATGCTTAACTTTGCATAGGGTGAGCGGTTGCGGGCGGCTTGTAAGGACGTTGCCGCCGCGTCCGTTCACGCCGTTTTTCAGATGAACATTTAAGTGAAAGGAGGCTGACATGAACAGGAATATAGTATTGCCGTTGGCGGCTGTCATACTGCTTGGCGGCTGTGGCACGTACACGGGCAGCGGCGCTTTTTCGGGCGCGACGTTAGGTTCGGTCATCGGTTCGGCTGTCGGCGGCATCGCCGGAGGGCCGCGCGGCAGCGATGTGGGCACGCTCGTCGGTATGGCGGGAGGCGCCGTCGTGGGTGGCGCGATAGGCGCGCAGGCTGACAAGCAACAGCAGGAACGACAGGCGTACAGCGACGAGCGGTTTGAGCGCAAATACCGTGAGCACCGCGAGGCGGCCACCCGTGGCGGCGGTTACGTCGGCAACGGGTATGACGGAGACTATGCCGACGAGAGCGGTTTCGACCCGTCGGGCGGAGGCGACGACGTGCTTTACGACTTCCAAAGCTCTGAATACACGGGTGACTATACGGCTACGCACCCGACTGACGTGACGCATACCGTGGACTACCGCGACCTGGGCGCGCCGCGCCGGCGGACGGCGTTGCCGCTGGAGGTGCGCAACGCGCGCTTCGTTGACGACAACCAAGACCGCCGCCTGACGGCCGGCGAACTGAGCAAGGTCATTTTCGAGGTGTACAACGTGTCGCAAGACGCCGTGGCTGACGTGCAACCGACGGTGGTGGAAACCACCGGCAACAAGCACGTGGCAATATCCGGCACCGTCCACGTTGAGCGCATATTGCCCGGCAAGGGCGTGCGTTACACCGCCGTAGTGAAGGCTGGCAAGCGGCTCAAGGACGGCACGCTCACCTTCCGCGTGTACGCCGTCAGGGGTAACGGCGAGATTGCCTCAAACGTAAGTGAGTTCACAATCCCGACCGGAAAGAAGTAAAGGCGTGAGAGGAGAGGAAAGCGATGAAGAAAAAAGCGATTATAGCAGTTGTTTCAGTGTTCTCGGTGCTTGTGCTGGCGACGTTCGGCGCAGGCTGGTACCTGCTCGACTACGCCCTTACGCCGCCGGCCGACCGCAGCGACATTGTGAACCGTTACAAACGGATGTACGCCGAATATCCTTATATGCGGCATTGGGTTGACAGCCTGAAGAAGGCCAAGGCCCTGCGCGACACGTTCATCACTATGCCCGGCGGCGAACGCCACCACGCCGTGTACGCGCGCGGCGACAGCGCGGCGGGCCGCACGGCGGTGCTTGTCCACGGCTACACTGACTGCCACGTCTCGATGCTGCCCATAGCGAAGGTCTACGCAGACATGGGATACAACATCCTGCTGCCCGACCTGCACGCCCACGGCCTTAGCGACGGCGACGACATACAGATGGGATGGAAAGACCGTGAGGACGTGAGACGCTGGATAGGTCTGGCCGACACGTTGTTCGCCAGCGGCAGAAGCCGTCCGCGCATCGTGCTCCACGGCGTTTCAATGGGCGCGGCCACGGTGATGAACGTGGCCGGGGAGCGTCTGCCGGAAAGTGTGAAATGCTTTGTGGAAGACTGCGGGTACACCAGCGCGTGGGACGAGTTCGCCTGCCAGCTCGGCGAGCAGTTCGGCCTGCCGCCGTTCCCCGTGCTCTACGCCGCTAGCGCGCTGTGCCGGTTGCGTTACGGATGGACGTTCGGCGAGGCCTCGCCGGCCCGGCAGTTGGGCAAGAAAGAGACTCCGATGCTGTTCATCCACGGCTCGTCAGACGACTATGTGCCGTCGCCTATGGTGTTCCAGTTGTACAACGCCAACCCCGTTTACCCCGTCCACGGCGGCGAGTTCCATTATTTTAACGACATTTGGATAGCCCCAGGCAGCGTCCATGCGCGCTCGTTCCACGATTATCCTGAAGAATACGCCGACAGGGTGGAACGGTTTGTGGGGCGGTTTATTGGTGAATAGCTTTTTTTGTACGCCCGACGTCAAGGGGTGAAAAACAAAAGGAGTTATTGCCTTCAGCTAACGCTGCGGGTGATGACTCCTTTTTGTGTAACCCCAATCGGAATTTAGGCTTCAGCCTGATTATGTGTTGATGTCAGGCAGATTGCTTTCCGTTCCGTAGAAGGCGTAGCGGGCTACGCAGAGACGGGGCGGAAGGCAAGATGGCGGCAGAAACGCATAAGCTGGCGAAGAGCATAGGGCGTTATGTCGATGTTCAGACTTATACGGCCTAATGACCGATTGGGGTTTATCAGTTGCCAAGCAGCTTCTTGACTCCGGAAAAGATGTTCCTCACGGCCACGTCTTTTCTTATGGCTTCGGCCAGTGCCATGCCGTCAGGCGTTACGCTTACGGCCTTGGCGAAGCCCGCTTCCAGCAGTGCGTCCTCGTCGTCAACGCGCCCCGCTATCAGCCATGCGGGCACGCCCTTGAGCCTTGCGCGCCTCATCACGCGCTGCGGCAGTTTGCCCATCAGCGTCTGCCGGTCGGCGCGCCCCTCGCCCGTGATTACGCATTCCGCGCCGTCGAGCATGGCGTCGAAGCCGCAAAGGTCGAGCAGCAGGTCGGCCCCTGGGCGCATCTCGGCGTTGAGGTATTGCATGAAGGCGTAGCCCAGTCCGCCCGCCGCGCCCGCTCCAGGCGAGCAGGAGCGGTCGAAGCCGAAGTGGCGCGCCGACGCGCGGGCGAACCTCTCGGCGCGCTTTTCCAGCAGGGGCAGCATTTCAGGCGTGGCCCCCTTTTGCCGGGCGAACACCATCGTGGCTCCATTGGCTCCGAGCAGCGGGTTGCTTACGTCGCACGCCAGCGTGAAGCGGCACTGCGACAGCCCGCCCCTTAGGGCATCGTCTATCGTGCCGCCGCGCGGTGCCAGCCTGTCCGTGAGCGCGCGCAGCATGCCTATGCCCGCGTCGCTCGTGCCGCTGCCGCCAAGGCCTATTATGAACTTGCGGCATCCGCGCTTCACCGCCGCCGCCACGAGTTCGCCCACTCCGTAGCTCGTAGCCCTCACCGGGTTGCGCTCGTCCTCGCCTACGAGCGTCAGCCCGCACGCCTCCGCCGCCTCTATTATCGCCGTGCCGTCAGCCGTCACGCCGTATTTGGCCCACCTGCGGCGCATCATCAGGTCGTGCACATACGCTTTTTCAATGCTTCCGCCGAGCGCTTTTGTGAAGGCGGAGGCCATCCCCTCGCCGCCGTCTGACACCTCCACGCACGCCGTCTCGGCGTCAGCCACCGCCGTGCGCAGGGCTTCAGCCACTGCTCCGCCGGCCTCGGCGGACGTCAGGCAACCCTTGAACGAGTCAACCGCTATTACGAATTTACGTTTCATATAAGTCTTGTTTGTCTGATGCAAATTTACAATTATTATTCCATTTTGTTCTCAAGCATGGCAAGATTTAAATTATGTCGTTCCCAGTGGGTGTATCAAAAAGGAGCTAATAGGAGTTAGACGCTTCGCGTCGGAGTCAACAGGAGTTAACCGACAAATGCCAAGTTGCTGTAACATAG
>CALUGU010000079.1 GCA_944320255.1 uncultured Prevotella sp.
CCGTGCTCGACGTGGTGTTCAACGCCTCCCGCGAGGTGCGCATGCCGATACTCAACTCCACGGCGATAATCATCGTCAGCTTCATCCCCCTGTTCTACCTTAGCGGCATGGAGGGCCGCATGCTCATACCGCTGGGCGTGGCCTTCATCGTGGCCTTGGTTGCCTCTACCATCGTCGCGCTTACGCTCACCCCCGTGCTGTGCAGCTACCTGCTCGGCGGAGGCAAGGACAAGGGCGTGCCCCGCGAGGCTTTCGTGGCGCGCTGGCTCAAGAAGCACTACGAGCGCGGCCTCGTCTGGGCGTTGGACCACAAGCGTCCCGTCGTGGCGGGCACCGCCGTGCTGTTCGTGGCCGCCGTCAGCTTGTTCTTCACCTTGGGCCACAGCTTCCTGCCTAAGTTCAACGAAGGCTCGTTCACCATCAACATAAGCTCGATGCCGGGCATATCACTTGAAGAGTCTGACCGCATTGGCCGCCGCGCCGAGGAAATCCTGCTGTCAATCCCGGAGATACAGACCGTGGCGCGTAAGACGGGCCGCGCCGAGCTTGACGAGCACGCCCTGGGCGTGAACGTGTCGGAAATCGAGGCCCCGTTCGAGCTGAAAGACCGCACCCACGAGGAACTCCTTGACGACATACGCCATAAGCTCGCCGCCATAAAGGGCGCCAACATAGAGATAGGCCAGCCCATCAGCCACCGCATAGACGCCATGCTCAGCGGCACGCAGGCCAGCATAGCCATCAAGCTCTTCGGCGACGACCTTAACAAGATGTTCGACCTGGGCAACCAGATAAAGGACGCCGTGGCCGACGTGGAGGGCATAGCCGACCTCAACGTGGAGCAGCAGGTGGAGCGTCCGGAGCTTGAGATAACGCCGAAGCGTGAGATGCTGAAGATGTACGGCATACCGCTGGCCGACTTCAACACCTTCGTCCGCGCCAACATGGCGGGCGAAACGGTGTCGCAGGTGTACGAGAAGGGCGGCAGCTTCAACCTCGTGGTGCGCGCCGCCGAGCACGACCGCTGCGACATGGAGCGCATACGCGACCTCATGATCGACACGCCCGACGGCCGCAAGGTGCCCTTGGCGAGCGTGGCCGACGTCACTTCGGCCATGGGGCCGAACACTATCAACCGTGAGAACGTGAGGCGCAAGATTGTAATCTCGGCCAACGCGAGCGGGCGCGACCTGCGCAGCGTGGTCAACGACATACGCAAGCGCGTTGACGCCGAGGTGAAGCTGCCCGAAGGCTACCACGTGGAGTACGGCGGCCAGTTCGAGAGCGAGCAGGCGGCCAGCCGCACGCTGCTGCTGGCTTCGCTGTTGAGCATCGTCGTAATCTTCCTTTTGCTCTACATGCAGTTCAAGAACGCCGTTGAGAGCGGCGTCATCCTGCTCAACCTGCCGCTGGCTTTGATAGGCGGAGTGTTCACCCTCGTGTTCACCACCGGCGAAGTGAGCATACCTGCGATAATTGGTTTCATCTCGCTTTTCGGCATCGCCACGCGCAACGGAATGCTGCTCATCAGCCATTACAACACGCTGCGCTGCACGCCGGGGGCCGACCTGAGGCAGAGCATCATACAAGGGTCGCTCGACCGCCTGAACCCAATCCTCATGACGGCCCTATGCTCCGCGCTCGCCCTCATACCGCTGGCCCTGCGCGGCAGCCTGCCCGGCAACGAGATACAAAGCCCGATGGCGAAGGTAATCCTCGGCGGACTGCTCACCTCAACGTTCCTCAACGGCTTCATCATACCGATAGTGTACGAGTGGATGAGTGGGAAAAAACTAACCAACCGAACCTGACACCCATCTCCAACCCTCCCCAAGGGAGGGAGCTGAAAATGCTCTGTTGGGTTTCGCAAGGGCGCATTCGGCTTATCAGGCCCATTGGGCTTATTTGGCCTAATAAGCCTAATAAGAAAGATAAGCCCGATGAGCCGTTTTGCAATAAGCCGTAAACGGCGACGCAAAAGGCCGCAAAACGGAGCGCAAAAGGCCACGTTTTGCAGGGCAAAAGACGGCAAACGGGCAACAGGTTGATAGCCAGCGGTTTAGCGAAAGGATTAAAAATAATATAAAACAAGAAAATAATTGAACAAAAACAGATAACATAACAACCAAAAAAACATCCACAAAGGCATACCAAGCTCCCTCCTTTCGGGAGGGCTTGGGTGGGTGTTAGGGTGGCAGTTGTGTTTTTTTAATATTGCTTATGAAACATACCGCATTATTCATCGCGGCGTTGCTGGCAGCGGCGGCCGCCCAGGCGCAGACCATAGAGGACGTGTTGCGCAGCGTGGAACAGAACAACGTTGAGCTGAAAGCCGCCCGCAAAGGCAATGAGGCGGCGGCTCTTGAGGCGAAACAAGTGAACAACCTTGAAGGGCTTTCAGTGGAGTACAGCCCCTTCTTCAGCGGCGAGGTGGGCGGCATAGCCAGTTCGGAGCTTGTCGTGAGCCAGGGCTTCGACTTCCCCACGCTCTACGGCGCGCGCAAGAAGGCCAACCGCCTGCAGGGCGACGTGCGCGACATGGAGTACCAGACGGCGCGGCGCGACATCCTGCTGCAGGCCAAGAACTTCTGCCTCGACCTGATTTTCCTCAACAAGCAGAAGGCCGTGCTCGACGAGCGGCGCAAGAACGCCGACGAACTGCTCGCCACGTTCACCGAGAAATACGCCAGGGGCGACGCCACGTCGCTTGAGCTTAACAAGATAAAGATGGAGCGCATGAACCTCGAAACGGAGCTTGTGCAGGCCGAGGCGGCGCGCACGACGGCGTTGAGAGGCCTCCAGGCAGTCAACGGAGGCGTGGCGGTGGACGTCACCTCGACCGATTACCCCGCCGCTCCCGCCGGAGGCTACGAGGCCCTTTACGAGCGCGCCGTGGCCGCCGACCGCACTGTGATGGCCGCCCAGGCGGCTGTGCGCGCCGCCGAGCAGGACGTGAAGGTGAACCGCCAAGGGTGGATACCGAAGATAGAGGTGGGCTACCGCCGCAACACCGACGGCGATGACGCCGTGCACGGCTTCCTCATCGGCGGCTCGATACCGCTCTTTGCCAACAAGAACAAGGTGAAGACGGCCAAGGCGAGACAGGCCGAGGCCGAGATGCGGCAGGCCGACGCGCGCATAAAAGCGGAGAACTCAACGCGCGCCTTGCTCGACGAGATGCGCCAGCTGCGCGCCGCAGCCGCCGCTTACGACCTGCCCCTGATGCGCGAGACGCTGCGGCTGCTCCGCACGGCGGTTGACAACGGCGAGCTGTCAGTCACGGATTATTACACCGAGGCCGACGGCGTGTACCTCAACATGCAGTCTTTCCTTGACTTGGAAAGGCAGTACCAGGGCGTAGTCGCCGACGTGATGAAGAATGAATTGTGAGTTTTTAGAATTTAAAGAATTAAAAGAAGTTATCGCTCACTGCGTTCGCTAAGAAGTTAGAGCCAAATGTTTTGTAGGTTATTTGTAATTAAGTACAAAGGAACCAACAGGGTAAAGGCTTTAACTTCTTAGCGAACGCAGTGAGCGATAACTTCTTTTAATTCTTTACTAAACAGGGTAATGGCTTTAACTTCTTAGCGAACGCAGTGAGCGATAACTTCTTTAACTTCTTTAAATTCTTCTTATCTCACGTAGTGAGCGTTACCTTTTCCTCCTCTTATAGCAGTCTTTGAAGTCGCAAAGGCCGCACGAATATTCCAGTTTCCTTACTTTAGGGCCGAGGCCTATGACGCCGCTCACCGACTTGATGGGCACCATCAGGCTTGAGTCAGTCAGGCTGACGCCGCACGGACGCTCCACGCCGAGGAGCGGGAAGAGCCGCTGCTGCTCGGACACGTGCCATCCGCAGTAGCCCGGACTGAAGCGGTTGGTGTGCATCCAGCCGCGAGCCGATATTTCGCTTTGCAGGTCTTCCTCCATCATGTCGGCCGTGCGCTCGGCTGTCACGCTGCCGAAGGCGTCGGCGATGAACGTGCGCACCATGTCGTCGTCGTCCTTCAGGCGCATCTGCAAGTCCTCGAACTCCCGTCCCGCCGTGGCCACGAACAGGGCGAAAGCCTCAGAGCCGCGCAGCTGCCGGCTGATGATGCGCCCCACGTTGAGCACCGTGCCGTTTATCGTCAGCGTGTCGTCGTCGGTGTTGAGCACGCCGTCGGCGATGGTGAAGCAGTACTTCGGGCGCGCCGTTTCAGCCACCATCGCCTCCACGGCGCGCACTTCGGAGAGCACGTCGTCGTCGGGCGAGGCGTCGCCGTAACCCATCTGCTCGAATACATCATTCAATGGCAGATGCAAGTCAGTGTATATAAGTTCATTGAAGGTCATATTTCCTTTTCTTATTAATAAGGCTTATTGGGCTAATTCGGCTCATTCGTTTTGTTGGCCTGATAAGCCTGGTGCGCTCAATGAGCCTCGTTCCACCTCTCCACCTCGCTGAAGAACGCCTCAACGTTGGCCATGGGGCTGTGCGGCGGAGTGTCGCAGCCGCTTGAGATGACGAAGTTCGGGAAGGTCTCCATGCGCTCCAGCAGTTCCCGCGTGGCGCGGCGCATCTCGTCGGGCGTGGCGTCCTTGAACAGCGACACAGGGTCGAGGTTGCCCATCGAGAGAGCCGTCGCCGGCACGTCGCGCGTCACCTCCGCCATGTCACACTTGTTGCCGAAGTGGTAGGCGGCAGCTCCCGTGTAAGCCATGGCGCGGGTGCACTGCCCCGTGTTGCCGCAGTTGTGCAGCACGAGGGTGAAGAAGTCGTCCTGCACGGCCTCGACAATCCTCTTGACATACACCGACGAGAACTCGCGGCAGTCGTCGTCGGACAGCAGTCCGGCGGCAGGCTCCGCCATCACCACGCCGTTCGCCCCGGCGGCTTTCAGCGCGATGCAGTATTTCAGGATGAAGTCAGTGCACTTCGTTAGCAGCCTACGCGCCGCGTCGGGGTTCTCGATGATGAGCATCATTATCTCCGACATGTCGTAAAGCCTGCCCGCCAGCGAGAACGGCCCTATGCAGCCGGCCAGCACGGGGCGGTCGGTTATCTTGCGCGCGGCCAGCATAGACGCCTTGATATACTGCGGCACGCGCCCGGCGCGCAGCGAAGGCACCTGCAGGCCGTCGATGTCGGCGGGGCCGTCCAGCAGGTGTCCGCGCACCGCCGGCACCTCGTCGCGCTCGAAGGCGATGTCCGCGCCGAAGGCTTCCGCCTCCACCGTGAGGTCCATAATCACCGTTGCCGCCGCCGAGGGGTATTTGTTGGCGAGCGCCTTCACGGCGTCGGCGTGCGTGCGTCCGTCGCTCACGGCTTCGAGCACGGTGCGTCCCGTCAGCTCTATGCCCGGATGCGTCATTATCGGCACTGCCGCCACGCGGCGGTCGGCTATGAGCCGCGCCGCCCATTCAGTCATGTTTATCTTCATATTTTTTTCTTTTTTAGCAGACAAGCCCGCTTTTTGTGGGTATATTAAAATTGGGAATATCGCCCTTGTAGGGATGTTCGCCCATTTTGATGCACCTCTTCCGTATCTTGTTTGCTTGTCTGCTGACTGCTTGTTTACTGTCAGACGAGCCTGTCTGCTTTGCAAAGATAGTGTTTTATCCACAGAAAAGCAAGATGCAAGGCTGTATCTGTCGTCATAATTTTTATGTGTTATTATGACGTGAAAAACCCCGTTGTGTAACGTGTTGATTTCCAATGTTTTACAAAAGGCCGTCTTTTGCTTTGCGATTTGCCGCAAATTGCAAGGCGATTTGGCGCAAATCGCAAGGCGAAAAGGGATGAATGGGAGTGCTGGGAGTGCTGGGAGTGCTGGGAGAACTGGGAGTGCTGTGAGAGCTGGGAGAACTGGGAGTGCTGGGAGAACTCTGAGGGTTGGCAACATCCTCCACTTTATTTCACAGTGCTCCCAGCCCTCCCAGCTCTACCAGCCCTCCCAGTCATCCCTGCCCCTTTACCCTCTCTTTGCAACCCGGTTGCACTGCTTTTGGAGTAATTTTGCACTGGTGAAACTAACATAGGAGATTGCTGTTATGGAAGAGAAGCGTGACTTTTTGAAGCCGGCCATATCGCTGGCGATGCTCGTGGCGGGCATCGTTATGGCTGCGACGGACGTGGCCTGGTTCGCCGACGGGGCGTTGAGGCTGGCGTGGTATGTCCTGGCCTTCCTGCCCGTGGGCCTCGGCGTGATGAAAGAGGCTTGGGAGTGCGCCGCCAAGGGCGACGTCTTCAGCGAGTTCATGCTGATGAGCGTGGCGTCGGTAGGCGCGTTCGTCATCGGCGAATACCCCGAAGCCGTGGCCGTGATGCTGTTTTACTGCGTCGGCGAGACGCTGCAAGACATGGCTGTAGACCGCGCCCGCGACAACATACGGAGCCTGATGGAGTTCCGTCCCGACCACGCCACCGTGATAACCGGCGGCCGGGCCGTGGTGAAAGCCCCCGCCGACGTGGCCGTGGGCGACGTAATCGAGGTGAAGCCTGGCGAGCGCGTGCCGCTCGACGGCGTGCTGCTGACCGCCGACGCGCCCTTCGACACCGCCGCCCTGACGGGCGAGAGCGTGCCCCGCACGGTGGAGACCGGCGGCGAGGTGCTGGCCGGCATGATAGCCACGGGCGCGGTGAGCCGCCTCCGCGTGGCGCGCCCTGCGGGCGAGAGCGCAGTCAGCCGCATACTGGCCATGGTGGAGCAGGCCTCGGAGCGCAAAGCCCCGGCGGAGCTGTTCATCCGCAAGTTCGCCCGCGTGTACACCCCCGTGGTGATAGCCCTTGCCGTGCTCACCGTGGCCGTGCCCTACGCATGGTCGCTCTGCGACGCCTCGTTCGCCTACGACTTCGACACGTGGTTTTACCGCGCGCTCATCTTCCTCGTAATATCGTGCCCCTGCGCCCTTGTCATCAGCATACCGCTAAGCTATTTCGGCGGCATCGGCGCGGCGTCGCGCCGCGGCGTGCTGTTCAAGGGCGGCAACTGGCTCGACGCCATGGCCAAGGTTGACACCGTGGTGTTCGACAAGACAGGCACGCTCACCAGCGGCGAGTTCGCCGTCGTGGACGTCCGCGCCGACGACCCCGCAGCCCTGCTCAATGCCGTGGCCGCCATAGAGCGCGGCAGCAACCACCCCATAGCCCGCGCCATAACGGCCGGGGCGGAGGCTACAGACGTAGAGGCTCAAGATGTGACTGACATCCCCGGATACGGCATGACGGCCACCGTAGGCGGCCACCGCTGGGCCGTGGGCACGCTGAAGCTGCTCCGCCGCGAGGGCGTGGCGTATCCCAAGGACTTGGAGGACGTGCCCGAAACCATCGTGGCCTGCGCCAAGGACGGCGGCTACGCCGGCTGCCTGGTGCTGGCCGACACTCTGAAGGCCGACGCCAAGGAGGCCGTCGGCGCGCTGCGCCGGCAGGGAGTGGGGCGCGTGGAGATACTGTCGGGCGACAAGCAGGCGTTGGTTGACAAGGTGGCGGCGGAGTTGCAGGTTGACAAAGGCTATGGCGACTTGTTGCCTGAAGGCAAAGTCAGCCACATACAGGCCGCCAAGGGCGGCGGGCGCAGCGTGGCCTTCGTGGGCGACGGCATCAACGACGCCCCCGTGCTGGCCCTCGCCGACGTGGGCGTGGCCATGGGCGGACTGGGTGCCGACATGGCCATTGAGACAGCCGACGTGGTGATACAGACCGACCAGCCCTCGCGCGTGGCCGACGCCATAGGCATAGCCCGCCGCACGCGCCGCATAGCCAAGGAGAACATCGTCTTCGCCGTGGGCGTGAAGGTGCTCGTCATGGCTCTCGGCCTCGCCGGCCTGGCCAACCTCTGGGCCGCCGTCTTCGCCGACGTGGGCGTGGCCCTGCTGGCCGTGCTGAATGCTACGAGGGTGTTTTTTTTAGGAGAGAAGGAGTAAAGGAGAGAAGGAGTAAGTAGATATGTTTTGCCAACAGAGGTAATCTACTTACTCCTTTCCTCCTTCTCTCCTTACTCCTAAAAATTCTCCTTTCCTCCTTCTCTCCTTTCCTCCTTTAAATGCTTTTAAACAAACATAAAAGGTGTTTAAACTTTCTTCTCTTTGCGAGGGCGGGGTAGGGTGTTTGTGTTTAAAACCTTATTTTTGCATCACTATGACCGACGAGCAATTTTACATTGACAGATTAGAGCACCGCGGCATAAAGCCGACGGCCACGCGGCTGCTGATACTGCGCGAGATGTTCCGCGGCGACGAGACCGTGTCCATGCCGCAGCTTGAGAGGTTGTTGCCGACGGTTGACAAGAGCACAATATCGCGCACGCTGTCGCTGTTCCTGATGAACAAGCTGATACACGCCGTTGACGACGGCAGCGGTTCGCTGAAATACAACGTCTGCGCCGACGACTGCGACTGCGGCGTTGACGACGAGCACACCCACTTCTACTGCGAGCGTTGCCACCGCACGTTCTGCCTGAAGCGCATCCACGTGCCCGTGGTTGACTTGCCCGACGGCTTCATCGTCAACAGCATAAACTATGTAATCAAAGGATTGTGCCCCGAATGCGCGGGGAAGGGGAGATGAGGTTAAAGGGAGGTGTATCAAAAAGGAGTTAATAGGAGTTAGACGCTTCGCGTCGGAGTTAACCGGAGTTAACGGACAAATGCCAAGTTGTAATAAATAATGGTATTGTCCGTTAACTCCGGCGAGTAGAACGAGCCTAACTCATGTTAAATACTGATAACTTCAGAATTATGATACATCCTCTTAATTTTATCTGAACGCGAAGAACGTTCCGCCGTTCACAGCCATGCGGGCGTTGAACATACCCTGCTCGTCGAGGGCCACATCCATCGTGCGTCCGTCCTTGAGGTAAATCTCCGCAGTGTCCTTGTCCTTGAGGCGCAGCAAGGTCGTCTTCTTTCCGTCCTGCACCATCGACCACGTGTTCTCCTCCTTGTTGTAAACGAAGTTCACGATTTCCCCTTCCGGGTTGCGTATCTCGTAGCCGTCCTCAAGCGTGGTTACGGCGTAGAGCTTGCCGTCGCTGCCGAGCACGTTCTCCGTCTTGCCGACGTTCTCGGCCAATGGGTTGCTGCCCGACCAGAACTCTATCGAGTTGATTACGAGGATGTCGGCCACGCCGCACAGCACGTAGGCCGGCGATATGAGGATGAAAATCAGCCAGTTGAGAAACTTGTTGCCCGTAGCCTGCTTGTTCCAGTCAAGCACCTTGTTGAACAACCCGAACGAACCGATGCACGAGCTGACGAGCAACGTGCCGGCCATGAGTAACGTGATAGGTTTGAATGCTTTTTTGTACATGATGTTGTGTGATTTGTATTAATATCGTTTACAAAACTAACGGTTTTCAGCATAAATACGCCTTTTGTTATCATAAAAAAACAAAAATAGAGAATTTAAGTGAAGAATGAATAATGAATAATGAATAATGAAGAATGAATAATGAAGAATGAAGAATGAAGAATGAATAATGAATAATGAAGAATGAATAATGAATAATGAATAATGAAAAGTGAATAATGAAAAATGAATAATGAGAAGTGAATAATGAGAAGTGAAGAATGAATAATGAAAAATCCAAATGCTATATGCTGTTAAAACTATGTCGGCAAATGGATTATTTACTTTTCCCTTGCTTGCAAATGGATTTTTCATTATTCATTTAAATGGATTTTTCATTATTCATTTAAAAGGATTTTTCATTCTTCATTTAAAAGGATTTTTCATTATTCATTTTTAATTCTTCCTTTAAAAGGATTTTTCATTATTCATTCTTCATTTTTCCTTTAAAAGGATTTTTCATTATTCATTCTTCATTTTTCCTTTAAAAGGATTTTTCATTATTCATTTTTAATTCTTCATTTAATTTAGTATCTTTGCAACGCCGCTTATGCCGAAGCCCCGACGGGCGGAGGGTATGTTGGCGGACATTTATGGAAGGCGTTTACTATGGCGCTTTGTTCTTGACCCTTTTGAAATCTGGCAGTTTCAATTTCCGTCAAAGACAAGGCAACGGTAGATGCCCGATGTCGGGTGTGTAAATACATCCCATCGCCGCGACAGCCATCATCCAAGCATGGCTGCCGCGCTTGGGGTGCTTGCATATCGGCGTGGGCTTCGGCGTTGCTCGTCCTGACGGAAAGGGCAATGCCAGAGCCTCAAAGGGTGGGACGAGCTGACGGGTAAAGTTCCCACGCTTTTTTCATGTCCGTCCCGTTAGTGAAAGTTTTTATTAACCGCCCTGTCTGGGAATGAGGGGCAAAAACAGAAATGAGAATGAGAAACAATTACTTTAAGTCATTGCTGGCCGCCGCCCTGATGCTGGCCGGCGTTAACGCCGCGGCGCAGACGTTCACCGTGGACGGCATCAACTACAATGTGACGTCGGAGGCCGACATGGTCTGCGAGGTGGTGGAGACTTCAGAGCTGACTGGCGATGTGGTGATTCCCGAACAAGTCACGGCTGACGGCAAGACGTACACCGTGACCGCCATTGGCGACATGGCTTTGGAGCGTAACCAGTTTACAAGCGTGAAGCTGCCAAGCACGGTGACGGCTATCGGTTATGGAGCTTTTTACCAATGCAGCAACCTGACAAGCGTCGATCTCGGTGGAAGCGTCGAGACGATAGGCTACTCGGCCTTTCAGTATTGCACAAGCCTCGGCAGTATAGATTTTCCGAACACGCTGACGTCGATAGGTGAAGTGGCGTTTATGGGCTGCGGTCTGGCCTCTGTTTTCATACCTGAGTCTGTTACCGTGGTTGACATGGGCGCGTTCTCTACGAGCAGTGTGAAAAGCGCGGTAATAAACTGTGCGGTGACAAGCCAGAGTATGTTCTTGGGATGTCCTAATTTGGAAGAAGTGACCATCTGTGGCGGAGTGACGTCTATTGGACCGGGCATGTTCCAAATTTGTTCAAACCTGAAAACCGTGACAATGCTCGGTGCAACTCCTCCCTCTATCGGCGATTATGCATTTTACGACGTTCCGCTTGAGAACGCCACGCTCCGCGTTCCCGCAGGTTCAGCACAGGCTTACAAAGCAGCCGACACATGGAAAGACTTCGGCACAATCGTAGAGTTCACGCCTACGGGAATATCCAACGCCGTGGCCGCAACTGACTTTGCGGTTAAGGCAACCGGCGGCGTGATAACCGTCAGCGGCGTCGAGGGCGAGGTGAGCGTTTACGACGTGTCGGGCGCAAAGGTCGCCGCTGTGAAGGCAGACGGCGGCGCAACGATAGCCGTTCCTGCGCACGGCATATATGTAGTAAAGGCAGGCGGAAAAACAGTTAAAGTGGCTATGTGAGCCATAAAACGGTAAATTGCTAAGACCGGCGGCAAGCAGAAGGATGCTTCGCCGCCGGTTTTAGTTTTTTTATACCCTAATCCTTGTTTCCGTCCTTATTATTTTTTATCTTTGCAACCTTGCATAAGTGTGCCCGCATAAAACGCATACGGGCAAGTCAGGAAACAACGAATGGAGACAACAAACAACAATAACGAGTTTGTGCGCCAGGTGGCCGAGCAGAAATATGAGTTCGGCTTCACCACGGACGTGCATACAGACATAATAGACACCGGCCTGAACGAGGACGTGGTGCGGCTGATTTCGGCGAAGAAGGGCGAGCCTGAATGGATGCTCGACTTCCGCCTGAAGGCCTTCCGCTACTGGCAGACGCAGAAGCAGCCCACGTGGGGGCACGTCAACGTGCCCGACATCGACTATCAGGCAATATCTTACTATGCCGACCCGTTGGCGAAGAAGAAGGACGAGGGCAAGAAGGAGATTGACCCGGAGCTGATGAAGACGTTCGACAAGCTGGGCATCCCGCTTGAAGAACGCCTGATACTTAGCGGCCAGACCGCCGTTGACGCCATAATGGACTCGGTGTCGGTGAAGACCACTTACAGGGAAAAACTGGCCGAGAAGGGCATCATATTCTGCTCGATAGGCGACGCCATCAAGGAACATCCCGACCTCGTGAGGGAGTACTTGGGCACGGTTGTGCCTTACCGCGACAACTTCTTCGCCGCGCTTAACAGCGCAGTGTTCAGCGACGGCTCGTTCGTCTATATTCCGAAAGGCGTGCGCAGCCCGATGGAGCTTAGCTCGTATTTCCGCATCAACGCCCGGAACACGGGGCAGTTCGAGCGCACGCT
>CALUGU010000080.1 GCA_944320255.1 uncultured Prevotella sp.
CGTGGAGCAGAGCAAGCCGTGGGACACCAACGGCATAGACGGCTGCCACAGGTTCCTCAAGAAGTTCTGGGCGCTCTACTGCGGCAAGGACGGCCTCAAGGAGCTTGACGGCGGCGAGCCTACGGCCGACGAGCTGCGCAGCCTGCACAAGCTGATAAAGAAGGTGACGCACGACATCGAGACGTTCAGCTACAACACGTCGGTGGCGGCGTTCATGATATGCGTGGGCGAAATGGCGCAGATGAAGTGCCGCAACCGCGAGGTGCTCACCACGCTCGTAAGGCTGATGGCCCCCTTCGCGCCGCACATCGCCGAGGAGCTGTGGCACCTGACGGGAGGCGAGGGCACCGTGTGCGACGCCCCCTGGCCGGAGTACGACGAGAAATACCTCGTTGAAAGCACCGTGCAGATGACAATATCGTTCAACGGCAAGGCGCGCTACCAGATGCAGTTCGACGCCGGCGCAGGCGACAAGGCCATTGAGGAAGCCGTGATGGCCGACGACAGGGCCGCCAAGTACATCGGCGACAAGCGCGTGGTGAAGGTAATCATCGTGCCGAAGAAGATTGTGAACATTGTGATTAAATAAACAACAGCCCCCTCAACTCCCCCCGTGGGGGAGCTTCAGATACCAAAGAGGATAATAAAATAAACAACGAAGCAAACCCAAAGTCCCCCCTAATGGGGGGATTGAGGGGGGCTTCTTGGGGGAGTTTGAGAGGCTTCCATTGAAAAAAACAATACTATGATAAAACAAGCAATCAAACAAGAGCTGAAAGACTACGTGAACATCACGCTCGGCCTGATGCTCTACACGTTCGCCTTCACGGTGTTCCTGCTGCCCTACGAGATAGTGACGGGCGGCATAGCGGGAATAGGCGCCGTGGTGTTCTACGCCACGAAATTCCCCGTGCAGTACACGTTCTTCATCATCAACGCCGTGCTCATCGTGGCCGCGCTGAAGATACTCGGCTGGCGCTTCCTGATGAAGACCATCTACGCCACGTTCATGCTGACGTTCCTGCTTGAGGTGGCGCAAGACGTGGTGATGCAGCCCGACGGCACGTTCTACAAGCTCCTCGGCGAGGGCAACGACTTCATGTCGCTCGTCATAGGCTGCATGATGACGGGCACGGCCCTGGCCATAGTCTTCCTCAACAACGGCTCGACGGGCGGCACCGACATCATAGCCGCCTCGGTCAACAAGTACCGCAACATATCGCTGGGCCGCGTCATCCTGCTCATCGACGTCTGCATCGTGGGCAGCTGTCTGTTCATCGACACGTTCGGCCCCGTGCAGGTGCGCTGCCAGAAGGTGGTGTTCGGCTTCTGCACGATGTTCGTAGAATGCTCGATGCTCGACTACGTGATGAACCTCCAACGCCAGTCGGTGCAGTTCTTCATCTTCTCTAAGAAATACCAGGAGATAGCCAACGCCATAGCCAAGACCACCGACCACAGCCTGACGATACTCGACGGCCACGGATGGTACAGCGGCAAGGAGACCAAGGTAGTCTGCCTGCTCGCCAAGCGCCGCGAGAGCGTCACCATCTTCCGCCTCATCAAGTCGATAGACCCCAACGCCTTCGTAAGCCAAAGCTCCGTCATCGGCGTCTACGGCGAAGGCTTCGACCAGATAAAGGTGAAAGTACCGAAGAAAATGAAGAATGAAAAATTAAAAATGAATAATTAAAAATTAAAAATTAAGAATTAAGAAAATTACCTTTTGCTGGTAACAACAAAATCATATTTTCTTAATTCTTAACCCTTAATTCTTAACTAAAATGAATTGTGAATTAAATAAAATCGTTTTCGCCACCAACAACGCCCACAAGCTGGCCGAGATACGAGAGATGCTCGCCGGCACGGGCATCGAAGTGCAGTCGCTGGCCGACATCGGCTGCCACGAAGACATCCCCGAAACGTCGGCCACGATAGAAGGCAACGCAAGGCAGAAGGCCGAATACATATATAATAAGTACGGCGCGTGCTGCTTCGCCGATGACACCGGACTCGAAGTGGCAGCCCTCGGCGGCGAGCCGGGCGTCTACTCGGCCCGCTACGCCGGCGGCGAAGGCCACGACAGCGAGGCCAACATGGCCAAGCTGCTCGCCAAGCTCGACGGCGAGGACGACCGCCGGGCGCAGTTCCGCACGGTGATAGCCCTCACGCAGGGCGGCGACGGCGGCACGATAGAGTTCGAGGGCATAGTCACCGGCGAAATAACACGCGAGAGAAGGGGAGGGGAGGGCTTCGGCTACGACCCCATATTCCGCCCCGACGGCTACGCTGAAACCTTCGCCGAGATGGGCCATGAGGAGAAGAACAAGATTTCACACCGCGCCCGCGCCGTGGCGAAATTGGTGGAATACCTGAAACGACAGGCGCAATGATAACCGAGCTTTCCATCCTGATGCCTTGTTACAACAACGAGTGCCACGCGCTCGTGGCCGACATCTGCGCTCAGGCCGAAAGCATAATACGCTCAGGCAGGCGGCTGAAATACGAGGTGATCGTTGCCGACGACGGCTCAACCGACCAGTCGGTAATATCGAAAAACAAAAAGATAGACACGCTGCCCGAATGCACCTACGAGGTGAGAGGGCGCAACGTGGGCCGCGCCGCCATACGCAACCACCTCGCACGGGCGGCCCGCTACGAGTGGCTGCTGTTCATCGACAGCGACATGAAGCTGCGCAACGGCTCGTTCCTGAAGAACTACATCGACACCGAAAGCCGAGGCGCAATATACGGAGGATACGAGGTGAACGGCGACCCCGGAATGCTGAAAGGAAACCTCAGGTACAAATACGAATCGAAATACAACCGCAACGCGTCGGCCGAAGAACGGCGCAAAAGCCCATACGACAATTTCCACGTCTCCAACCTTGCCATACTGCGCAGCATCATGCTCGACCACCCGATAGACGAACGGGTGACGCGCTACGGGCATGAAGACCTCATCTTCGGCAAGGCACTGAAGCAAGCCGGCGTGGAAATCATCAACATCGACAACCCCGTCAGCTTTGAAGACTTCGAGGACAACCGGTGCTTCCTGGCAAAGACTGAAGAAAGCATAGAGATGCTGTACAAGCTGCGCGGCGAGCTTGAGGGATACTCGAACGTTCTCGCCGCAGCCCGGCGACTGGAGAAGGCACGCCTCACAAAAGCCTTCCGCACGGCCTTCAGGCTCACGGCCAAAGCCATAAAAAGCAACCTTACGGGCAATAATCCAAGCATTTTACTGTTTAATATATACAAACTCGGCCTGTTTTGCAGCATAAAAGACGGCAAAACAAGCGGCTAAAAACCATATCCCGCCCAATGAAACACATCCTCATAGCATTGTTACTGGCGGCGTCGGCGCCAAGCGTCAGCGCACAAAGCATCGGCACGTGGCGAAACTACCTCGCCTACAGCGAGATAACCGACGTGCAGCAGGCCGGCAACACTCTGTTCGTTCTCGCCTCCGGCGGGCTTTATTCGTACAATACGGCCGACCGGAGCATCACCACGTATGACAAGACCAACGCCCTCTCCGACTGCGGCATAACGCACATAGCCTGGAGCCAGGCCGCCAAGCGCCTCGCCATAATCTACGGGAACGGCAACATAGACCTGATGGAGCGTGACGGGGCTACGACCAACCTGCCCGACTATTACAACTATTCAACCACGCTCGACAAGACCATCCTGGGCATCGACGTCAGCGGCACGCACGCCTACCTGTCAACTAACTTCGGACTGGTGGACGTGAACATGGCCGACGCCGAAGTCACCGGGGCCTACAACCTCGGCTTCCGCGTGGATTACGTCTACACGGAGGGGAATAAAATCTACGCCGCGTCGAGCACCAACGGCACGTATTCGGCACAGATGACGGCCAACCTGCTCGACCCCGCCTCGTGGACTTACACAGCTCCGTACACCCCGCGCCAGAAGACCATCGACCCCGAACTGCTGGCCGTGACGCAGACGCTGAAGCCCGGCGGACCAAAGCGTAATTATTTCGGCTTTATGCGCTTCATCAACGGACGGCTCTACACCTGCGCCGGAGTACAGAGCACCGACATTCCCGGCACGATACAGATACTCGACGGCGGCGAATGGAACGTTTATCCCGAAGACGGCATCAGCCAGCAGACGGGCGTAAACTACCAGAACATCTGGTGCTTGGACGTTGACCCGACCGACACCACACACGTGTTCGCGGGGGGGCGCAACGGCCTGTATGAATACCGAAGCGGGCGTTTCACTGCCTACCACGGCTACCAGAACAGCCCGATAGAGCGGTACAACGGACGCAGCGTGGAATACCAAATCGTGGGCAGCGTGAAGTTCGACGACGCCGGAAACCTATGGCTGCTCAACAGCCAGGCTCCCACGCAGTCAATCATCGAACTCACGGCCGACGGTCAATGGATTTCGCACGAGAAACCAGAACTGATGAAGGTTGAGACCGAGGTGAATGGAAAGAACAACATGAACAGCCTGGCCGGAATGAAGCACCTGATGACGGACAGCCGCGGCCTGATGTGGTTTGTCAACGACAACTGGGTAGTGCCGTCGTTCTACGCTTACCAGCCGTCAACCGACGCCCTGGCCTCGTTCATACCCGAAGTAAACCAGAACGGCACGCCGATAGCGTCGTTCTACAACGCCAGGTGCATCGACGAAGACCTTGACGGCAACATCTGGGTGGGCACCAACGTAGGGCCGATAATGCTCGAAGCCTCGCAGATAACGAGCGACAACCCCGTCTACACACAAGTCATAGTGCCGCGTAACGACGGCACCGACTACGGCGACTACCTGCTCTCAGGCATCGACATCACGGCCTTGGCCGTTGACGGCGCGGGGCGCAAGTGGATGGGCACGGCGGGCACGGGCGTTTACCTGATAAGCGAGGACAACATGACGCAGGTGGAGCATTTCACTACGGACAATTCTCCGCTGCTTTCAGACAACATACAGTCTATCGCCATCAACGACGTCACGGGCGAAGTGTTCTTCGGCACCACCGCCGGCCTATGCTCTTACATGGGCGACGCTACGCAGCCTGCCGACGAGATGACGAAAGACAACGTGTATGCTTACCCAAACCCCGTGCGCCCCGACTACACAGGGCCGATAACCGTCACTGGCCTGACGCTCAACGCCGACGTTAAGATAACAACGTCCAACGGCGTGCTCGTGGCCGAGGGCCGCTCCACGGGCGGCACGTTCACCTGGGACGGCTGCGACCTCGACGGACGCCGCGTGGCCTCTGGCGTCTACATGGTGCAGACGGCCACGTCGTCGGGCGACAAAGGCACGGTGTGCAAGATAGCGGTGGTGAATTAAAAATGAAGCCAAGTAGTTATCGGGAGTTAACAGTTACGATCGCTGTAGTTAACGGACATTACCCGATAAAGCTATTGTCAGTTAACTCCCTGAACGAGCGTAGCAAGTGATAAATTCCGTTAACTCCCGATAACTACACGCATTTGATAAAATGCGGACATCCTATTAAAAAATTAAAAATTAAAAATTAAAAATGAATAATTAATAATAATGAAGAAATCTCACAGGCTGTCTTCCATTTTTCCCATCTCCCCCCCACAGGGGGGGTCGGGGGGGGCTTGGGTGCTCATCTGCATCCTCCTGGCGTCGCCCTTCCTGCTCTACGCCGTCACTTTACTGCAACCCGTGCATGACGACTGGAGCTATTTCACCACGCCTTATTACGACTTCGGCGACGATTTCACGGCAAGGCTGAAGCCTTATTTCAGCTATTGGCGGCCCTTCGACAGCCTGTTCGGCTATGTGCTGAGCCTTGCGCCGGGACTTTTCCCCACGCTCAACCACATAGCCGTCTATCTTGCACATCTCGTCAGCACTTTCCTCGTTTACAAACTCTGCCGCACGTTCGGTTTCTCCGACTTTGCGAGAAACGTCGCCACCATCTTCTTCTTCATCTCCCCGGCCATGCTCGGCACCGTCCTCGGCATCGACTCAATGAACCAGGCTTACGCCCAGATGTGGGGGCTGCTCGGCACATTGTTTTATCTTGAGATGAAAGGCCGCGCACGCTTGCCGCTGTGGTTAGGCTGCACGCTCGTGGCCACGCTGTGCAAGGAGAACGGAATAACGTTTTTCGTGATACCGCAGATACTGGCTTACGCTTCGGGGAAAATATCTTTCAGGCAGGCTATGAAAGACACGGCGTGGGCCTTGGCAGTGATGATAATTTATTATGTTGCGAGAAAAGCACTCTACAACGAAAACGTCTGCATCGACGATGAATATTTAGAAAACACCCTGTCGCGGAAGTTGAAGAACATTGGCGTCTTCGTCGGAATGACGTGGATACCCCTCGATTACGTCAGCCTGTATCACGCACCGAGCCGCAACCTCGCCGTCGTGGCCGTCACCGCCGCACTGTCAGTGCCCTTCGTGCTTTACCTTTTCTTCTCAAAGCCAAGGAATATGCGCTCAAGGCTGTTCGCCGGATTGGCGGTTTGTATGATAATAGCCGTCTCACCACACCTTGTGACGCTAATCTCAGCCATGCACCCTTACGCCTCGCTGGGCATGGCCGCGCTCATCGTGGCCTATCTCACAGACAAGGCCGCAAGCAGGCGCACCGTAACCGTGCTGTTCGCGCTGTTCATCGCCTCGACGGCTTACGTTGACTGGCACCACTGGCAGAAGTCTTACCAGTCAAGCATGACTGGCAAGCGCATGGGGCAAGAGGCCGTGATGAAACTCGGACGGCCCGTTGAAAGCGTTTTCATCATCCACATCGACCGCGGCGAACAGAAATACTCGTCGTTCTGCGCCATACCTTACGACGCCTTCGGCTGGGGCAAAGCCATCTACAAGGAGACCGGCTACCGATGGCCTAAGATAATATCCGACACCAACATCACGCCGGCCGAGACGCACAAGATAGACAGCATAGTCCGCCACGCCGTAACCGTGGAGAAATGCGAGAAGGTCTTGCTCGTCCACGGCGACACCGTTGACATCTTGAGATAATAAACAACACCCATCACCTCCACCGCCCCCCACCGGGGGGCTACAGGGGGCTTCCCACCGGGGGCTTACAGGGGGGCTTACAGGGGGGCTTACCGGGGCTTGCTTATGACTTTAATTATGACTAGAGACACCAACCTTGACACCTGCCGCGCGCTCGTGATGATACACATCGTGTGCATCATCCACGTACTCTATTTTTTCGGTTTAGGCCACGAAATAGCCCGCTCGGCCCTGCTCTTCGAGATGCCGGCGATATTCTTCATAGCCGGCGCGTCGCAGTCGCTGGCCAAGCGTGAGAAAGGATTTCTTGAAACAGTGAAAAACAGATGTAAAAGGCTGCTCGTGCCCTTCTACATCTTCCTCGCCATCCTCTACGCCTGGATGGCCATTATGACGTTCCTCGCCGAACCTACGGACAACTTCAACATCGACATAACGGCTCTCTCGCTGCGCGAAGTGCTCAAAACGCTGGCTACGGGCGGCTGCGCAAACATACCGTTCTACGGCTACACATGGTTCATCAGCTGCTATCTCATAATATCGTGCTCCCTGCCTTTGCAAAGATGGGTGCTCCGTCGCATCCCCGCCTGGCTCTGGCTTGCGCTCATGGCAACCGTGTCAGCCGTGCTCACGCCACTGCATTTCCCCGCCGAAATAGAGCTGAAGAACCTGCCCGTCTACAACTTCTTCTTCATCGCCGGCTACGCTTACTATAAAAATTACAGCCTGAACGCCTTGCGCATAGTCTGCCTCATAACCGTGGCCTTCACCATTTACGGCTTCGCACAAGGCTTCATAATGCCCATGCAAGACCACAAGTTCCCCGCCGACATCTTCTTCCTCGTCTTCGGCACGGCCTGGCTCACCGTCTTCGCCCTGACGTTAAGGCGCGTGCGCCTGCCTTACAATGGCTTGTTGAAAATATGGAACGTGCGCGGCTACGGCATCTACCTTTACCAGATATTCAGCTTTTACATCGTCTATCGCATCACCGACCCTTGGATGGCATCGATAAGCCAAGACGCGTCGCAGATCATCATCTACGCCGCGCTCGTATTCGCCGCCTCGACAGCATTGAGCTACGTCTTCGACGGCATTGAAAAAGCGATAGTAAATAAATTAAGAGTTAAGAAAACATAGAGGGTATAATTATTCAGGAGTTATTCAGGAGTTATCAGGAGTTATCAGGAGTTAGGCTCGTTCCACTCGCCGGAGTTAACGGACAATACCATTATCTTATTACAACAACTTGGCATTTGTCCGTTAACTCCGGTTAACTCCGACGCGAAGCGTCTAACTCCTGTTTACTCCTTTTCTCAGCTCATCTCCAGCATCCTTTCTATCGGCTTCACGGCGCGGGCGGCGATGTCCGAGGGCACGGTCACTTCGGGCCAGCCGTGCTTCAGCGTGTTGTAGAGCTTCAGCAGCGTGTTCAGCTTCATGTGCTCGCACTCGTTGCAGCCCGTGGCGGCCTGCTCCGGCGGCACGGGGATGAACTCCGTCCGGGGGCAGCGGCGGCGCAGCTCGTGCAGAATGCCGGCCTCCGTGGCCACGATGTACGCCTTGCCGGGGTTGGCCTCGGCGTATTTCAGCATGTCGGCCGTAGAGCCTTTCACCGCGGCAAGCTCCAGCACGGCTGACTTGCACTCCAGGTGAGCCATCACCACGGCCTCCGGGTGCTCCGCCTTCAGGCGCTTTACGGTCTCGGCCGAGAACCGCTCGTGCACATGGCACCCGCCCTGCCACAGCAGCATCCGGCGGCCCGTCACGGCGTTGATGTAGTCGCCTAAGTTGCGGTCGGGGCCGAATATCAGCTTCTCGTCCTGCGGCAGCTTCGACACCACGCGCTCGGCGTTGCCGCTCGTCACCACCACGTCCGTCAGGGCCTTCACCGCCGCCGTAGTGTTCACGTAGCTCACCACCTTGTAGCCGGGGTGCTCCGCCTTGAACTTCGCCAAGTCCTCCGCCCGGCACGAGTCAGCCAGCGAGCAGCCCGCGTTCAAGTCGGGGCAGAGCACCGTCTTCCGCAGGCACAGCAGCTTGCACGTCTCCGCCATGAAGTGCACCCCGCACATCACAATCACCTCCGCGTCGGTCTCCGCCGCCCGGCGCGCCAGCGCCAGCGAGTCGCCCACGAAGTCGGCCACGTCCTGCACGTCGCCCGGCGTGTAATAATGAGCCATCACCACGGCCCGTTTATCCTTGCACATCCTGCGTATCTCAGCCTTCAGGTCAGCGCCTTCAGGCGCAGGCTCCGAGATGCAGCCCGCCAGTTTCCATTCTTCCTTTATCATAGCCATTTTTTAAATTTATAAAATGCAGTCAACAGAAGTCAGACGCTCCACGTCAGGGGGTATAGGAAATTTCATTCTTCATTCTTCATTCTTCATTCTTCATTCCCCCTTTATCCACACGCCATTTCATAATAATCTTATTTTTTCTTTTTCTGAAAAAAACAAAGATGACTTATATGATATGCCGTGGATACGTGCAAAACTTCCAGTCATTTTGCTTGCACGTTAAGTTGTCAACGTAAGGCGAGACGTTTTCAACAGCCGCCAGTAACAACTTCCCACTGACAGTCAGCACATAACGCCAGTTGTCAACAACCACGTAGCAAGATGCAAATTTAATAAGTTTACATCTTTTTCCGCCCTAAAACCGTTGAAAACTTGTGTATTTTTCCTCCATAACCCTGTTAATATCTACACCCCGCCCGCCCGTCGCCCTAGGCTGTGTGGAAATCCCGGCGTTATCCACAACGTTATCAACACACTTTTAAACACTGTTCCGCCAGCCCACGTTCCCGCCACAGTTTACGGCAAACCGCCCGGCAGTTCACGGCCTCCCGCCCTGCGAAAAGCGGCAAACAGCCTTCCTTCCAGCCACCACCCAGCCGCCGCGTTGCTTTCACGATTTCTTATTTATGCCCAAGACTGACGCCGCAGCGTGCGCCCCCCCCGTCGCGTCAGCTGTGATTTGGGTTAAAATTTGTGTCAAACATCCTATGTAATCAAAAAAACGCTATCTTTGCAATATGGGGAAAAGTTGTAGCATCGGAGCGATATTTTGGTTTATAATACTTGTCAGCTGTGGAGCTGGCTTGCCCGGCTGGATATTGTTTTTCACTGGGACAGCCGTCTGCATCGCAGCCATTGTGATAAAATCTTACATCAAAGACAAAAAGTACATAGAGAAAAACCGCGACTTCTTCGACTGGCAAGAATCCGAGATGAAAAGATTAGAGGAACTTTACGAAAAAGACCCTGAAGCCTACGAAAAGGAAGCCCAAAAGTTTGAAGAAGAATTTGAAAGAAGGAAGCAGTTGTGATTTGCTTTAAAATTCGTATCTTTGCGCTTAGACAAACATCGACTTACGCTCAATCGGTTGCCATGGTAAGGTTGTGATTTGCTTTAAAATTCGTATCTTTGCGCTTAGACAAACATCGGTTTTATCTCGTATCTTTGCAATAGATGAGTTGTGATTTGCTTTAAAATTCGTATCTTTGCGCTTAGACAAACATCTGAACGACGGCGCAGACGTTTCAGCGTTCAGTTGTGATTTGCTTTAAAATTCGTATCTTTGCGCTTAGACAAACATCCAGCACGTCATGTTCACTACAAGGAGCGGAAGTTGTGATTTGCTTTAAAATTCGTATCTTTGCGCTTAGACAAACATCAAATCAAACAGCACATATTTTCGTTGGCGGGTTGTGATTTGCTTTAAAATTCGTATCTTTGCGCTTAGACAAACATCTATGGATCAATGAGCTGCATAGGCACAAAGGTTGTGATTTGCTTTAAAATTCGTATCTTTGCGCTTAGACAAACATCATTCTCGGTTCATCCTGGCTTGTTCAGACTGTTGTGATTTGCTTTAAAATTCGTATCTTTGCGCTTAGACAAACATCCCAGAGGATGCAGAGCCTAAGAAGTCAAAGGTTGTGATTTGCTTTAAAATTCGTATCTTTGCGCTTAGACAAACATCTGCAAGAACTCGACGAAGAAGAAGCGAGAGGTTGTGATTTGCTTTAAAATTTGTATCTTTGCGCTTAGACAAACATAGCTATCTTTTGAGCTTGACAGGCGCAAGGTGTTGTGATTTGCTTTAAAATTCGTATCTTTGCGCTTAGACAAACATCCTGCGCTTCGACACGCAGGTAAACATTAAGTTGTGATTTGCTTTAAAATTCGTATCTTTGCGCTTAGACAAACATCCTTAGACTGTTCATCTTTCATTACTTGACCAGTTGTGATTTGCTTTAAAATTCGTATCTTTGCGCTTAGACAAACATCATCCTTCAAGGATTTCCAGTAGTCATCGTCGTTGTGATTTGCTTTAAAATTCGTATCTTTGCGCTTAGACAAACATCAATGAAGCCAACACATTTTGAACTTCAAGGGTTGTGATTTGCTTTAAAATTCGTATCTTTGCGCTTAGACAAACATCCAGGGGCAGCAAAAGGTCGATCCTTTGTGCGTTGTGATTTGCTTTAAAATTCGTATCTTTGCGCTTAGACAAACATCAAATAATTGGTTTCATATTTATTAATATTGTTGTGATTTGCTTTAAAATTCGTATCTTTGCGCTTAGACAAACATCGTAACTGGCAGTTTGTAAGCGTACAAATATGTTGTGATTTGCTTTAAAATTCGTATCCTGACTTCGTCAATGCGCCACCCAAATTAAGATTTGTTGCCAGATATGTCGAAAAGTGGTTTCACTGCGAGGT
>CALUGU010000081.1 GCA_944320255.1 uncultured Prevotella sp.
GGGCTAAGTGGTCAATACTATTTTGGCCAAAGGGGTCAATCATATTGTAGCCAAAGGGGACAATCCTGTTTGGCCAAGAGGGTCAAAGTCGCGTGGCTTTTCCATTTGTCACTAAATGTGCCGTTTAGGTATCTTTTTAGACTTCATTCCACGCTTTCTACAGATTGGTATATTTCCCAATTTGAGTTTATGCGCTTTTGCAAAGATAACAATAAATCAAGTTTCAACAATGGATTTTTTGACACTTGGTGTCCGAAAAATTCACGCAAGGTGTCCGAAAAATTCACGCAACATTTGTAATACGTTTATTATCAGCGAGTTGCAGAGTACCTCGTTTTCTCCGTTTTTTTGATAAATGTCAACAAATTTTATGTGTGAAGTAGTGCATATCACGAACAACCAGAGGCTCTTCGCAATTTAGGAGTGTTTTATAGACGCATTCGCCGGCTTTTTCATTTCAATTATCAACGGATAAATATAAAGATATGCAAGTGAAAGATACCTAAACGGCACATTTAGTTATAAAATATATGGTTTTGGGGGTAAGAGACGGACTTTCCTGACAATGAAAAACATACGTTTTTAGGTTCATTTTGCCGGTGGATATTGTGAATGTAGATTGTCATTGAAAACATTATTTTATACCGAACCACGTACATTATATATTTGAGGTGTACGTTAATGACGGTAAAAACACAAAATGACATAATGAAAGCAAGACCGTGCGTTTGCTTACATATTGATTTTCGTTGACGCTCCACAGTGCCTTTGTTAGGAAATAAAAGGAAGTTGGACGTAAATAACGCAAGGAGAAGTGTGCAAACGTAAGCCTCTGTGACTGTGGACGATATGCGAAAAAGCCATCGGCGTGTGCAGCATCGGCGGCTCTCTTTTGCCCGGAAAACGGTCCTCCGAGGCGTCATTTACGGCAAACAAGGGCGTCAATGACGGCTTTTAAGGCCGGTAAAGGCCGTCATTACGGGCAGTAAAGGCCGTTATTAAGGATAGTAAAAGCCGTTATTAAGGGTGGTAATAGCCGTTATTGCTGTCGGTTTGGACGGTTATTACGCAGGACGGCCATCGCCGCCGCTCTGTTTCGGGAAAAACTGTTGACAAACAGGTTCTGTCAAAAAGCTCGGAAATGCGGCTTTTTGACAGAATAATGTTACGGGGTGGGGATGTGGTTCAGGAGTTGACGGCCTGCCTTATCACTTCGGGGAAGTGCCGCTGTTCAAGCACGTGCACCTTGGCTTCGATGTCTTCCGGCGTGTCGTCGGGCGACAACGGGGTCTTGAACTGCGCTATGATTTCGCCGCCGTCGCACACGTCGCTCACGTAGTGGATGGTGATGCCCGTCTCGGTTTCGCCGGCGTTCTTCACGGCTTCGTGTACGTGGTGGCCGTACATACCCTTGCCTCCGAACTTTGGCAGCAGCGAGGGATGGATGTTTACGATGCGGCGGGCGAACTTCTCGGTGAGGAAGCCGGGCACCATGAGCATGAAGCCGGCGAGCACGATGAAGTTGACGCCGTAACCGGCGAGCAGCGGCAGCAGCGTGTCGGGGTTGTTGATTTCCTGTTTTGTCAGCACTTTGCAGGGAACGCCGTATTTCGCCGCGCGTTGCAGGGCGTAGGCGTCGGCCCTGTTGCTGACCACCAAGCAGGTGTTAATATCCTCATCGTCCTTGAAATACCTGATTATGTTTTCGCAGTTAGTGCCGTTGCCCGACACGAATATTGCTATGTTTGTCATGAGAGTTAAGAATTAAGAATTAAGAGTTAAGAGTTAAGAATTAAGAATTAAGAATTAAGAATAATGTATTCACCCTCCCAATTATGAATTATGCATTATGCATTAAAACTAAAGATCCTCATCGTCGAAGTCGTCGAAGCCGAACATTGCAGGCTCAATGAAGGCGTCGAGGCTGCGGCGTTCCTTCTTTGTGGGCCGGCCCGTGCCGCGCGCCCTGTCAACGAAGCCGCTGATGCGGCTCATCTCCAGCAGCTCGTACTGCTTGGCGTCGGTGACGTTCTCGTAAACCTGCGGTATCAGCTTTGCGCCCACGCGCTGCTCAATGCAGTCGAGCACCTTGAAAGAGTAAGTTATCGGCGGCTTTTTTACGTCGATAGTCTCGCCGGCCTTAATGACGTGCGACGGCTTGACGTTCACCCCTCCAATGGTGACGCGGCCGTTCTTGCAGGCCGTGGCGGCTATGGAGCGCGTCTTGAATATCCTTGCCGCCCACAGCCATTTGTCTATTCTTGCAGTGTCATTTGCCATTGGCGTGCTTGTTGTTAAATTGGTTCATCGTGATGTCAAGCCCCGCGAGGACGAAACTTTTTATTATCTCGACGGCGGTGTCGATGCTCGGCGCAAGCGTCTTCAGGTCGTCTTCGCCGTATTTGCCGAGCACCCAGTCTATTTGCGCGCCCTTGGGGAAGTCGTTGCCGATGCCCACGCGCAGTCTTGCGTACTGCGTGGTGCCTATCACACTCTGGATGTTGCCCAGGCCGTTGTGCCCGCCGTTGCTGCCCTTGCCCTTCAAGCGCAGTGCGCCCAGTGGCAGCGACAGGTCATCGACGACGACGAGCAACCGCTCAAGGGCGATGTTCTCCTTGTTCATCCAGTACCTTACGGCGTTGCCGCTCAGGTTCATGTAAGTGGTGGGCTTGAGTAAAAAGATTTTCCTTCCTTTCAGGCTTGTTTCGCCGACAAACCCGTAACGGCGGTCGTCAAAAATGATATTGGACGCTTTCGCGAAAGCGTCCAATACCATAAATCCTGTGTTGTGGCGTGTCCCTGCGTACTCGTCGCCGGGGTTTCCTAATCCCACAATCAAGTATTTGTCCATTTCCTGTTTTAGTCTGGCTTTTTATTATTCTGCTGCGCTGTCGTCAGAAGAAGCTGACATCGCAGACTTACGTGTAGCCTTGATTGAGCATACAACGACGTCCTTGCCCGTGGCCAGTTCAAGTCCTTCAAAGTGGAGGTCGCCAACCTTGATGCTCTTGCCGATCTTGAGGCTGGTAACGTCAACGTCGAGGTGTTCGGGTATGTCTTGGTACTTAGCCGTAACGTTGAGCTTGCGTACAGAGAGGTTCATGCGTCCACCGTCGCGTACACCTTGTGCAAGACCCGTGAGTTTTACAGGGATGCCGATGGTGATAGGCTTCTGGTCGTTGATTTCATAGAAGTCGATGTGGAGCAGCGCGTCGGTTACGGGGTGGAACTGGAGTTCCTTCATCACGGCCGTGTGGGCTTCGCCGTCGATGATGAGGTTGATTACGTAAATGTGGGGAGTGTAAACAATCTTGCGAAGCTCGTTCATCGGCACTACGAACGACAATGCTTTAGGCAGTCCGTTCTCGTCTTTGCACTCTCCGTAAAGGTTGCAGGGGATGAGCCCCTCTTTCCTTGACAACTTAGAAGCCTTCTTTCCTGTTACGCTTCTTTTCGTTCCTTTTACGTCAATTTCTTTCATGATGTGTTACTCTAAAATTAAGTTGATAAAATTTGCTTAATTCACCATCACACGTAAATGTATTTCACGTTGTGCTTGAAAAAGCGGTGCAAAGTTATCTTTTTTTCTTTTAACGCACAAACAATATCAAAAAAAACGGTTAAAAACAAACTGTTTTCTTGCAAATATTCACATTTTTACCTAATTTTGCAACGTTGAATGTTGAAAATGTCCATAAAATAATGATTAACAGGGAATTAATAAGGATAAAAATCGTCCAGTTAACCTACGCATACTATCAAAACGGAAATCGGAATTTGGATGTCGCGGAGAAAGAGCTGCTTTTCAGCCTTTCAAAGGCCTATCATCTTTACCATTATTTGTTAGCCTTGATAGTGGCGGTGTCAAAGGAAGCCCGCAAGCATTACGACGTGGAGACGGCTAAGGCCAAGCGTGAAGGCCTGCCGTTGCCTTCAAGCAAGTTCGCTGACAACAAGTTCGCCACCCAGCTTGAGGAAAACGAGCAGTTGTGCGATTTCATGTCAACGCAAAAGCAGACATGGGACGACGACGTTGAGCTGGTGCGCAAACTTTATTCCCAAGTAATGCAAAGCAAGATTTACTTGGACTATATGGAGAGCGACGACACGTCATACGAGGCCGACCGCGAGCTGTGGCGCAAGCTGTATAAGACGCTTGTTATGGAGAACGACGAGCTTGACGGCGTGCTTGAGGAGAAAAGCCTCTACTGGAACGACGACAAGGAGATTGTGGACACTTTCGTGCTGAAGACGATAAAGCGTTTCGAGCCGGAAAACGGCGCCAAGCAGGAGCTTCTGCCCGAATATAAGGACGACGAGGATAAGGACTTCGCCCGCAAGCTGTTCCGCGCCACCATCCTTAACGCCGACCAGTACCAGCGTTACATGAGCGAGACTTCGAGGAACTGGGACTTTTCACGCTTGGCGTACATGGACGTCGTAATCATGCAGATTGCAATCGCTGAAATGCTGACATTCCCCAACATCCCGGTGAATGTCACAATCAACGAATATGTTGACTTGGCCAAAATCTACAGCACCCCTAAAAGCTCCGGCTATATCAACGGAATGCTTGACAGCATTGCGCGCCACCTGGTGGAAGCTGGCATACTGCTGAAGCCGATGGCGGACAAGCCAAAGAAAAAGTAATCAATAATTTATTAACATAATCAGAAAACAAAAATGAACACATCTATTTTATTGGCTGCCCAGCAGCAAGGTGGCGGCATGGGAACGTTCTTGATAATGATGATCGCAATCTTCGTCATCATGTGGTTCTTTATGATACGTCCGCAGCAGAAAAGGCAGAAAGAAATACGCAAATTCCAGAACAGCCTTCAGGACGGCACCAAGGTCGTAACCGGCGGTGGCATCTACGGCGTGGTGAAAAGGGTAGACCTGGCCACCAACATCGTCGAGGTTGAGATTTCAAAAGGCGTTGTCATCAGCGTGGACAGGAATTATGTGTTTGCTGACGTTGCTTCAAACATGGGTGCGGCTAATACTCAAGCGAAATAAATGGGCGGTTCCAGATTGTTTCACATATTAAGATTTATCAGGAATTTCCTGTTCAGTTGGATGAATAGGGAGTTCCTGATTTTCTTGTTCTTCTTGTTTTTAAGTGGGACATTCTGGTTGTTGATGGCGTTGAACGAAACCTACGAGAGGGAGATAGAGATACCCGTGCAGCTTGTTGACATACCGAAAAACGTGGTGTTGACAAGCGACACTACGACAAACGTCCGTGTAACGTTGCGTGACAAGGGCTTTTCGCTGCTTGCGTATTTGTATGGGAACAAGACGCGCACGGTAAAAGTGAAGTTCAACACATACGCGAAAAAGACAGGAGTGGGCGTTATAACTTCTGCGGAGTTCCAGAAGCTGATATTCCGCCAACTGTTCAACTCGTCGCAGATTGTCAGCGTTAAGCCCGACAAGTTTGAATACTTTTTCAATTACGGGTTGAAAAAGAAAGTGCCCGTCAGGCTGAACGGAAGGATACTGCCGGGACAGAGCTATTATTTATCCAAGGCATATTTCACCCCGGATTCCATCGAGATTTATGCAAGCCGTGAAATGTTGGACAGCATAAAGTACGTCAACACGGAGCTTTTGAGCATCAAGAACATCACCGACACCTTGGTGAGGCACGTGGCGTTGTATAAGATCAAGGGCGTCAAGTATGTCCCTGACAAGGTTAAAATATCCATTTGCCCTGATGTCTTGACCGAAGAGAGCGTCGAAGTGCCCATTGTCGCGGTGAATATGCCTGACGGCAAGGTGCTGAGGACGTTCCCGTCGCGCGTCACGGTGACGTTCACCGTAGGCGCGAGCCTGTTCAGGACGATTCGCCCTGAAGGTTTCAAGGTCGTGGCGGATTACAACGAGGTGACGGCCAACCCGTCAGAGAAATGCAACATTTATCTGCGCGCCGTGCCCCACGGTGTGCGCAACGCCCGCATAAGCGTAAACCAGGTTGATTATTTGATTGAAGAACAATAGGCTGCTATGGTTAAGGTTGCGATAACTGGCGGTATAGGCAGCGGCAAGAGTTATGTGTGCCGTCTGCTTGGGCAAAGGGGCTTTCACGTTTACGACTGTGACAGCGCGGCCAAGCGCATAATGGCCTCGTCGCCTGAAATACAGTCGCGCTTGAAACAAGTTGTGGGCGGCGGCGTCGTTTCTGGCGGCGTCGTCAACAAGGCTGTGTTGGCCTCGTTCCTGCTTAAGAGCGACGACAATGCTTGTAAAATCAACAACATAGTCCATCCGGCCGTTGCCGACGATTTCGTCCGTTCCGGGTGTGCGTGGATGGAGTGCGCCTTGTTGTTTTCGAGCGGTTTCAACCGTTTGGTTGACAAGGTGGTGTGTGTCACGGCTCCGCTGGACGTCCGTGTGGCCCGTGTCATGCGGCGCGACGGCATCACGCGGCAGAAGGCGCTTGAGTGGATTGGCAGGCAGATGCCCCAGGACGAAGTCTTGTCATTGAGCGATTACGAGATTGTCAATGACGGCGAAGCGGGGCTTGAACGGCAAATCGACACAATCCTTGCGTCCCTTCATTTGGAGGATGGCGCATGTAATCAAAAATAACTTTATTTTCTAACTAAAATCTTTATTAAGGAATATGGAACTTACAATTCTTTCTATTTCTGGCAAGCCAGGACTTTACAAACTCATTTCAAGGGGTAAATCCACGTTGATTGTAGAGAAGGTCGATGAGACCCACAAGCGCATGCCGGTGTTCGCCACTGACAGCGTGACGAGCCTTAACGACATCGCGATTTACACTGACGCCGAAGACATACCGCTGACCAAGGTTCTGGCAAATGTTTATAAGGAAGAAGAAGGTAAGGTGATGTCGCTTAATTACAAGAAATGCGGCTCTGCCGAGTTGCGTGAGTATTTCGCCAAGGTGCTGCCCGATTTCGACCGCGACCGTGTGCACGACAGCGACATAAAGAAACTCTTGCAGTGGTACGACATACTCGTGAAAGGCGGGATAACGAATTTTGACGACCCGGAAGACAAGGCCGGGGACGGTGATGAGAAAGAAGGACAGGTATAAGTACGTCTTGGAGTGCTTCCAAGAGGAAATGCCTGCCGTCACTACGGAGCTTGAGTTTGGCAGCGTCTTCCAGTTGCTGGTGGCTGTCATTCTCAGCGCGCAGTGCACCGACAAGCGTGTCAACATGGTCACGCCGGCGTTGTTCGGGCGTTATCCTGACGCCAAGGCTATGGCCGCAGCCGAGCCTGAAGAAGTTTACGAATATGTCAGGAGCGTTTCTTACCCTAATTCAAAGGCGCGCCATTTGGTCGAGATGTCGCGGATGCTGGTCGGTGATTACGGAGGCGAAGTGCCCCAGGCCATGGACGAGCTTATGAAGCTGCCCGGCGTGGGGCGCAAGACGGCCAACGTGATGCAGGCCGTCGCCTTCGGCCGTTCGGCCATAGCCGTTGACACCCACGTGTTCCGTGTGAGCCACAGGCTCGGCCTCGTGCCCAAAAGCTGCGACACTCCGTTGAAGGTGGAGAGGGAGCTGCTGAAGAACATACCCGCCTCGCTCGCCGCCGACGCTCATCATTGGTTGCTTTTGCACGGGCGTTACGTCTGCACGAGCCGCGCCCCGCATTGTGATAAATGCCGCTTTGAGGCTGTTTGTCCGAAAGTGATGGACGGTTCGCGGCTGTCGTGACATTATAATATTAACCAAATTCATTTTACTGATGCAGGCTGAAAGGATATTGCGTTTCCTTGAAGACATAAAGGCTAACAACAACAAGGATTGGTTTACGGCCAACAAGGACGAATACAAGGCTGTCAGGGCCGACTTCGCGAAAGGCGTCGCCGACGCCATTGCGCGCATCGCCGTGTTCGACCCCTCGATAAGCCACATCGAGGCCAAGGACGCCATGTACCGCTTCAACCGCGACACGCGCTTCTCGCCTGACAAGTCGCCTTACAAGACGCATCTCGGCGCGTACATCGCGGCTCACGGCAAGAAGGCCTTTCACGGCGGATATTACATCCACCTTGAGCCGGGCCACTGCCTCGTCTCGTGCGGCAACTACTATTTGCCTACCAACATTCTCACTTCATGCCGCAACGAGATAATGGCAAACATCTCCGAGTGGCGCGCCATTGTCGAGAGCGGGCGTTTCGTCGAGATGTTCGGACGGCCGTGCGAGAGCGGTTGGGACGACCCCAAGGGTTTCGGACTCGAACATTTGAAGACAGCCCCTTCGGGCTTTCCCCGTGATTACGAGTTCATCCAATACATCCGTATGAAGGATTACTGCTGTTGGCGTTCCGTGCCCGACGCTTTCTTTGAGGGTGACGCATGGCTTGACGGCATGGCTGAAATCCTCCAGGCGGGCAAGCCTATGATGGACTTCATCAATTCGGTCATCGACGATTACGAGTGATTTCTTGTCATGCCGGCGTAGGCCGCAAGCGTTGACTGTTTCCCGCCTTGTCGTATTAGGCCCACCAGCCCCATTGGCCCCATTAGCCCCATTAGCCTCATTAGCCTCATTAGCCTCATTAGCCTCATTGGCCTCATTGGCCTCATTGGCCTCATTGGCCTCATTGGCCTCATTAGCCTCATTGCTTCCATTGCCTCCATTGCCTCCATTAGCCTTATTTGGCTCATCCGCCCCATTAGTCTTATTAATGAAAAAATCCTGTTACAAGACACCATGTAACAGGATTTTTCATATATTTGCACCGTCATCGTTATGTTTCACTAAAAACCTTAAGACTATGAAGATTGGCATTCCTAAAGAAATCAAGGACAATGAGAACCGCGTGGGCATGACGCCCGCCGGAGTTTCCGAGCTTGTCAAGCACGGCCACGCCGTCTACGTGCAGCACACGGCGGGATGCGGCAGCGGCTTCACCGACGAGATGTATTCAGCCGCGGGAGCTGAAATCCTGCCTGCCATTGAAGACGTCTACGCCGTAGCAGATATGATAATAAAGGTGAAAGAGCCTATCGCTCCGGAGTATCCCCTCGTGCGCCGCGGCCAGCTCGTTTTCACTTACTTCCACTTTGCGTGCAGCCGCGCGCTCACCGAGGCCATGGTTGCGGGCGGCGGCGTGTGCCTGGCTTACGAGACTGTGCAGCCGGCCGACGGCTCGTTGCCCCTGCTCACGCCCATGAGCGAGATAGCAGGGCGAATGGCCACCATCAACGGCGCTTACTATCTGCAAAAGACCAAGGGCGGCATGGGCAAGCTGATATGCGGCGTTCCCGGCGTGCGTCCCGCCAAGGTCGTCGTGCTTGGCGGCGGTGTAGTGGGGCAGGCCTCCGCCCGTGTGGCGGCGGGCATGGGTGCCGACGTCGTGATAACAGACATCTCGCTGCCCAAGCTGCATGAGCTTTCTGTCTCCATGCCGGCCAATGTCAACACCCTTTATTCGTCTCACGCCAACATCTGCGCCGAGATACGCGACGCCGACATCGTTGTCGGCGCGGTGCTTGTGCCGGGCGACAAGGCGCCGTGTCTGATTACGCGCGATATGCTCAAGACCATGCAGCCCGGCTCGGTGCTCGTTGACGTAGCTATAGACCAGGGCGGATGTTTCGAGACCTCGCGCCCCACCACCCACAGCAACCCCGTTTACGATGTTGACGGCATCGTGCATTACGCCGTTGCCAACATCCCCGGCGCCGTGCCTAACACCTCCACCATGGCCCTCACCAACGCCACGCTCAAGTACGCCGTAGCCTTGGCCGACAAGGGCTGGCAGCAGGCGTGCCGTGACGACGACGCCCTGTATAAGGGTCTTAATATAGTTGAAGGTGACATCACTTATCGGGCCGTCGCCGACGTCTTCGACATGCCCTACAGTCCTCTGCGCCTGTAATGTTCCTGCGGATTGGTAATGTGTGGGTACCGTTCCTGCGGAATGCAAATCCGCAGGAGACAGGAGGCTGCAACAGACAAATGCTAAGGTCGCAGTATATGGTATTGTCCGTTAACTCCGGCGAGTGAAACGAGCCTAACTCCTGTTAACTCCCGGTAACTCCTGTTGACTCCCGGTAACTCCCGATAACTCCTGTTAACTCCCGGTAACTCCTGTTGACTCCCGATAACTCCCGGTAACTTCAGAATTATATTCAAAGAGACGGCAAACGGCACGGCGAAAGGCGACCTTTCGCCGTGCCGTTTGTCGTATTCTGCAATGTGGAAGGTCGTAAATCGGAATACAGCAAATCAAGATGAATGCCTGAACGTGTTGTCACAATGTCACACTGGACGGTAACTTACTGAAAACCAAGCCTCTGCGGTGTGACATTGCGGCCTGTTCCGTCGTCACCAATGTCACAATGCTTTCACGTATCCTGCAACACGTGGAGTGACATTAGTGACAGTGGAACAGACCGCAATGTCACGCCGCAACATCCTGGTTGTCAAGGTGTTGCCTTAGGCCGTGACATTGTGACAATGAAAAGCGTTGGATTTCACCTCTAAAGTGTAATATTCCGTTTCCGTTCCTGCGGATTTGCTGGTGTTGAGGGTGTATCGTTCCTGAGTAATGTTCCTGCGGATTTGCAATCCGCAGGTGGGAGTATAAGGATTTGCAATCCGCTAAAAATACATTATAAAATGCGGTACACAATAAAGTGCCAGATTACAAATCCGAGGAAACGCTGGAAACAGAGAATTTACTATCTGCATTTGGTTAAGAAGAAAAAACTTTGTATTTTTGCTACGACAAAAAAACAAGCCGTAGAAAAAAACTAACTCTGGATGAAAGCGTGATAAAAGATGCTGCTTAATCTATGGGAAAGCAATTTTAACAACTAAATGAACAGTGCAAACATCATCGCGGATGAATTGTATTTCATCACTATGACCGTGACAGATTGGGTGGACATTTTCACCCGTCCAAAGTATAAGCACATAGTGGTGGAGTCGTTGGAATATTGCCAACAGCATAAGGGGTTGAAGATTTACGCATGGGTGCTAATGAGCAACCATTTGCACGCCATAGTCAGTGCAGGGGAAGACCAGACGGTGGCTGAAATTGTGCGCGATTTCAAGAAATTCACCACAAAGCAAATATTGGCAGAACTGAAAAACGATCCCCTGGAAAGTCGGCGCGAATGGATGCTCGACCGGTTCAGCTTCGCCGGTGCCAACGACAAGAAAACAAAAAATTACCACTTTTGGCAAGACGGTTATCATCCGGAACTTATTTATTCATCTGACTTTTATGCACAAAAGTTAAATTACATACACAATAATCCTGTTCTGAAAGAGATTGTTGCCAGTCCGGAAGATTATTTATACAGTTCGGCAGTTGATTATGTAGGAGAGAAGGGATTACTAAAAGTGATTGTTGTAATTTAACCCAAACTATTAGACCGTATAAGTTTGAATATTATCATATTAGGCACACTTTCAGCCTGTTTATTCGTTACAGACATTGCTCCTGCGGATTGGTGATGTTCCTGAGTAATGTTCCTGCGGATTTGCAATCCATTAGTGGTTGAAAGATTTTAACGTTTATAAACGCTTGATAATCAAGTGTTTACTTGCATATGTCGATAAAAATTA
>CALUGU010000082.1 GCA_944320255.1 uncultured Prevotella sp.
GCGTTGCCCGCGCTTGCCGCCCAGGCCCATGCGCGCAGCGTTATTGCGGAGTCGCCGAGGTTGGTCACGCGGATGATTACCTGCGGCACGCCTCCCTTCTTGTCGTCTTCCGTGCGGTGGTCGATGAGCAAGGGGTGCTTCATCACCTCGTCGCGCATGGTGTCGATGGCGTGGTTCAGGTCGGCGGTGTATGACACCCCGACCTCCACGAAGGCGCAGGTGGCCGTGTCGCCGTAAGACGAATTGATGATGGTGCTTGAGTTTATCTTGTTGTTGGGGATGAGAATCATGCGGTTCTCGGCGTCGCGTATCACGGTGTGGCGCAGCGTAATCTCCGTCACCGTGCCTTTTACGGTGCTGTCGATTTCTACGAAATCGCCCAGCTTGAACGGCTGCGAGAAGATGATGAACAGTCCGCCGATGACGTTCGACAGTGCGTCCTGCGACGCCAAGCCCACGGCGGCGGCCATTATTCCGGCACTGGCCAATATCGAGTTGCTCACCTTTTCCATGCCAGGAATGAGCGAAAGGAAGGCCGCAATACCTATTATATATATCGTGGTGACGATTATCCGCCGCATGAAGCTCACCTTTGTCTCGTCAAGCACTATCTTTCCCTGCTTGCGCATGGAGCGGCGGAACAGGTATTTCGTGACACCCGTGAGCACGCGGACGAACAAATAGATTATCGCGCCCTTAATGGCGAACACGATTAACCAGCGCACCGACACGCCGAAAAAGTGCATATTGAGTATGTCTTCCA
Source organism: uncultured Prevotella sp. (assembly GCA_944320255.1). Taxonomy (GTDB): domain Bacteria; phylum Bacteroidota; class Bacteroidia; order Bacteroidales; family Bacteroidaceae; genus Prevotella. The sequence goes on from CALUGU010000082.1 coordinate 764, forward strand.
TTTCTCTTGTCGTTTTGTTATGTAATGGCAAAGGTAAGAAATAAGTTGGTTGTTCGCTGTTTTTATGGTCGTAATTTTATCCAAATCTTTCCATTTTTGCAAATATTTGATATGTTATTGGCGTTTTCCATTTATTTACGCCTCTTTCAGGGGCGTTGTTTGGCTTTTCCGTGGAAAATGGTTTATTTTGCAGGCACTTGTTTATGACGGTTTGAAAATGAAGAAAACAGGCTATCACGGGCGCGCGGTTGAAGGCGACCTCTTTGCCGGTGAGGATTTTGAATATAAGGAACAAAAGGACGAGACTGTGCAATACGACTTCGGCGACTTGTTCGACCGACTGTCACGGTCGGCCTTCCGCAGTAGTTTTTGGTTGAGGCCGAGATACGTTGAGTATGTCAACGCCAAGGGCGTGGACGAGATACGCCGCCACGCCGAGGACTTTGTGCGCCGCCGCCTCGCGCCCGCCACGCCGCCGAACGATGGGCGGCAGACGCCGATGCGCGGCCATCCCGTGTTCATAGCGCAGCACGCCACGGGTTGTTGCTGCCGCGGATGCCTGGCCAAGTGGCACGGCATACCGGCGGGGCGGGGGCTTACGGCGGCGGAGCAGCGTTACGTCGTGGACGTGATAATGGAGTGGATACGCCGCCAAATGGAACTTGCCGCTCGGCAGTTGTAGTCTGGCCGTAACGGCGTCGGCCGGCGGATGTTTTGCAAGAGACGGCAAAACGCATTGCTGAAAGCCGTAAAACGCACGCCAAGATACGGCAAATCGCAGCGTAAAAGACCGTCTTTAGCAACGCAGCCCGTAAGTCGTTTGAAACCAAGGACTTGCAAACGGCATCGCCGCCTTGCGCGCCGCGCCGCATAAAGGTCTTCGTGTATATATATGTCAAGGTGTGACAGGCGTGGCTGACAGCCGTGTCACACTTCGCAGCCAAGAGTGTCATATTTTGTGACAAATTATAGCTTGTTTATTGATTTAGGTCAAAAAAGCAAGCTGTTAACGCAAACAGTGTGATATTTTTGCACCAAACAGCCAATTTTGGTTGTATCTTTGCATCGTCGAAAGACAAATAGAGTTAATTAAAAAGGATAACGAGCGGAGGGCATTCGAGACGAACATACCGAGGCTCAAGGTAAAAAGTAAATTTTAAGGATTATGAAAAGATTGTTTTTAACCGTCGTAGCTGTGCTCAGCATGACTATGACATTCGCTGAGAACGAGAACTTGAACAGTGTTGAAAACGCAAGCGTTTACAACATGGCAGTTGATTACGGAAGGCTGGCTGACTGCTTGGGACTCTCTACAGACCAAGCTGAGGCGGTGCAGGACATCCATTCATCTTTCTGCGCCGACATGATGAACGCAGCCGGAGCCAATGCCGACGAGCGTGAAGGCATGGTGAAAAGGGCCGTCCAGAAAGACCTTAAGTACATGCGCTACGTGCTCACCGAGGATCAGTACCGCAAGTATCTCATGCTGCTGAACGCAACGTTCAACAACCGTGGTTTGGAAAAGTAATTAATTACTGATATTAAAGAGGCCGTCAGCTTACGATAAGCTGGCGGCCTTTTTGCGTACTAACATTTAGGTATTTGCCGAAACCCTATTTTTAGGTATTGCGCATACGGCTGGTTTGGGCTATCTTTGCAACCGTAAACAAACAATAAAACGGAATACAGACATGGATAAGACGTGTATAATTTATGGTTCTTCCACGGGTACGTGCCAGGCCATAGCCGAAAAGATTGCCGGCAAACTCGGAGTCGGCTCAGCCGATGTCTACGACGTGGCAAACATTTCCGCCGAGACCGTGGGCGGCTACGCCAACCTCCTGCTCGGCACCTCCACCTGGGGCGCGGGCGAACTTCAGGACGACTGGTATGACGGACTGGAGAAGCTGAAGGGGGCCGACCTGCAAGGCAAGACCGTGGCCCTGTTCGGCTGCGGCGACAGCGAGTCATACGGCGACACGTTCTGCTCGGCGATGGGCGAGATTTACGACGGCCTGAAAGACAGCGGGGCGAAGTTCGTGGGCGCGGTGCCGACAGACGGTTACACCTTTGACGACTCTGCGGCGGTTGTTGACGGACAGTTCGTGGGGCTTGCCCTCGACGACGTGAACGAGGACGACAAGACCGACGAACGCATCGGCGCGTGGATTGAAGCCATAAAAGGCTCTCTCTGAAAAATGGTGCTTTGACGGCGGCGGGGCGGCGCCTGGCGGCTATGCGGCCAAGTCAGCCGCTCCCGCAGCTTGAAGCCGCGCAGGCAGTAATAAATCAACAAACGTAAAAACATCAGCTTATGCAGACCGAAATTTTGCCTCCCGGCATGAAAGTGCTCATGAACCACATCTACGAGTATAAGAAAGGCGTGCGCCGCATGGTGCTGTTCACGTTCAACAAGAAGTACGAGGAATATGCCACCGCGCGCTTGCGCAGGCAAAACATCAGGTACATATTGCAGCCCGTGGGCAACGACCGCGTCAACCTTTTTTTCGGTCGGCAGGAGTGTCTCGACGCTGTGCGCCTGATGCTTACGCGCCCGCTCAACATGCTTTCGCCCGAAGAAGATTTCATCCTCGGCGCAATGCTCGGCTATGACATCTGCGCCCAGTGCGAGCGTTATTGCGAGCGCAAGTGCCGCAGCTGCAAGCAGGCCCAGTGACGGGCGTCCCGGCGTGCCGGAGGCGACGTGCCAGGAACGGCGTGCGACCCGGAACCGGACGGCGGCGAAAACCACATAGAACGGAAACTGACAAACTTAATTACCCATATTGACAAGTGATAAACTTAAATTAAAATCTTGTTCGCTAAATAAAATTCATAATGTTTTTGTATGACTAAGGTATGGCCGGCTGTGAAGTCGGCCATTATCTTTTCCTGTCGTTTTGTGGCAAAACGGTCGTTGGGTGGCGTAATGGATTGGTTCGGACTTGATATTTATAAATGTTTTTACGCAAATGCGGGCTGTGTCGGCTTTATTTTTATTATTTTTGCAGCTGTTTTTCAAAATCAACAGGTGACGATACTTTTAAGAAAACATCTGACGCTCGTGGCCGCCTTGTTGCTGGCGGTGTTGCCTTTGACGCGCTCTTTCGCCGTTGACGGCGGAGACAGTTGCGCCGTGGTCGCGCCGATGCAGGGCCACGAGGCGTTGCACGTGGTCATCCTCGGTGACTCGAACACTTCTATCGGAGGCGATGATTGCAGCAATCCGAAGGGGTGGAACAAGTGGTTCAAGGATAAGTTCGCCCCTGCCACGTGCCGTAGTTACGCCCGCAGCGGCGCCACATGGACTAACACTGTCCGCACGTCGTATGACACCGAGGAAGAAACCGGCGTGATAAGCGACGACAACGTAGTCTACAACCAAGTGAACCGACTCGCCGAGGCGGTTGACGGCGGCGTCCAGCCCGTGCCCGACCTGATATTGATAGCCGCCGGCACTAACGACGCCTGGTTCGCCAAGAAGCGGCCCGGAGCTTTCGCAAAGTCGGCTGACGATGCGTTCAGCAGCGACGGCGGGTTTATCACGGCCCGCAAGGCCGCCACTGTCGTGACGCTCGCCGAGTCGGTGCGGTACGGTTGCGAGATGCTGATGTCGCGCTTCCCCGGCGCGCAGATAGTGCTTTTAACCCCGTTGCAGTCGGCTTCGGTGCCTGCAAGCCGCATACGTATGGCGGGCGACATCATCGAGGATTGCGGCCGCCGCATGGGCCTTGGCGTAATCCGCATGGATTATCTTGGCTCGGTTTACGCGGTAAGCGAGCGCGTCCGCACCCGCCGCACGTATGACGGCACACACACGTCGGTTGACGGAGCGCGGCGCAACGGCTGCCTCGTGGCCAACATGGTAAGCTCGATATTGCAGTATTGACACCTTATTTATATATGTTGTTTTCACAAAAGACATAATAACAGGCAAATGGTATTTTCAGATTTGTTCTTCCTTTTCGTCTTCCTCCCGTCGTTCTTCGTGTGTTATATGTTGGCGGCGTGGGGCGACAAGATGCTTGGGCGAGGCAAGGCCGACGGCTCGAATGCGGCCAAGAACCTTGTGTTGGTGGCCTTTTCGCTGGTGTTTTACGCCTGGGGCGAGCCGGTTTACGTGTTCCTTATGCTGGCCAGCGTGTTGCTGAATTATGTTTTCGGCCTGCTCATCGTCCGCGGCGGACGCCGCAGCAAGGCATTGTTGGCCTTCGGCGTAGCGTGCAATATAGCCATATTGTGCACTTTCAAGTACCTCGGTTTCTTGGCCGCCACCCTGTGCGGCGTCGGCGTAGAGCTTCCCGTTCCGTCCATAGCCCTGCCCATCGGCATAAGTTTTTATACGTTCCAGGCCATCTCTTACCTCGTAGATGTTTACCGTGGCGAGTCCAAGGCGCAGCGTAAGTTTGTGGATTTGCTGCTTTACATATCAATGTTTCCGCAGCTTATCGCCGGCCCGATAGTCAGGTACGGCACAGTGGCCGGCGAGATACGCAAGCGCCATGTGTCGGTGGACGACTTCGCCGAAGGCTCTTACCGTTTCCTCATCGGCCTTGGCAAGAAGGTCATCCTGGCCAACCAGATGTCGGAGATAGCCGACCAGTTCCTCGTTGACGGCCTTGGCTCGCTCTCAACCGCCGGCGCATGGATTGGCATCTTGGCGTTTACGTTCCAGATATATTTCGACTTTTCAGGCTATTCCGATATGGCCATAGGCCTTGCGAGGTGCTTGGGCTTCCACTTCAAGGAGAATTTCAACCATCCCTATTGCTGTGATTCAATCACCGACTTCTGGCGGCGTTGGCACATTTCGTTGGGCAGTTTCTTCCGTGATTACGTCTACATACCGATGGGCGGCAACCGCCGCCACCAGGCTTTGAACATTCTTGTGGTATGGTTCCTTACCGGAATGTGGCACGGTGCGAGCTGGAACTTCATCATCTGGGGGCTTTATTTCGGCCTGATAGTAATGACGGAGAAGTACACTCTGCTTCGCGTGAAGGACAGAATACCATCTTTCTTCCTCCATTTGTACAGCCTTGCCGCCGTGGTTGTAGGTTGGGGGATATTCTATTTCGAGGATTTCGGTTCCATGCTCGTGTTCTTCAACGCCTTCACTGGCAACGTACCGGTGCTCGCCGACTTCGTTTCGCAGAGCGCGTTGGCCGATAACTTCTGGCTTTGGGTGGCCGCCATCGTGTTCAGTATGCCCGTGCGCGGCTTTGTCTCACGGTCTGTTGGACGCCTGCTGGCCGGCCATGCCGCGGTGAAGGACGGCGTTTTCCTCGTTTCCCGGTTGGCGGTGTCGGTCGCTTTGCTTGTTCTCAGCGTGGCGTTGCTTGTCGGGGCGACTAACAATGCGTTTATTTATACAAGGTTTTAGGTCGTGTTTAAGCTCATGTTTGTTGGTAAGATGCGCCGCGCAATGCTTGTGGCGGCCGTCATTTCATGTTTTGCTGGCGTTGTGCCGTCGTCCTCGCGCAATGTCATTCGGTGTGGGGAACACGCCGTGTCGCCCGATACCGCAGCCTGTGACACCGTGCCTGTGCGGATTGCAAGGCGTGGGATAATCATCGTAGGCCGTGATTCGAGCCTCCGGGCGATGGAACCTTTTGGCGGAACGACGGCCGGAGGCGTTGGTTACGCCGGTGTGGTAAACTCGTATAAGTCGGCGTTTGGCGACAGCGTGGCTGTGTATTGCATGCCCATACCTACCGCCGTAGAGTTCTATTGCCCTGAAAAGGCGAAGGACAAGACGCGGAGCGAGCGGCCCGTAATGGATGCGATATTCAACGGTTTGGCCGCCGACGTCATCCCTGTGGATGTCTACGGCGTGCTGAAAGCCCATGCCGATGAACCGATTTACTCCCGCACCGACCACCATTGGGCACCGCTGGGAGCGTATTACGCCGCCTATGAGTTCGCCTCGGCTGCCCACGTGCCGTTCATGGGTCTGTCAGGGTATGACCGGAAGGTGGTTAAGAACTACGTCGGCAGCATGTACACGTTCTCTAAAGACCCGTCGGTGAAGGCTGCGCCGGAGGACTTTGTTTATTACGTTCCGACCGACGTGGACTATGAAGCCACGTTCACCAATTACCGAGTGGGGCGCAACCGCAGGGTGGTAAGCGTCGGCAAGCCTGAAAAGCGCGACTTCTTCATCAAGTATCCCGACGGCAGCAGCGGAGCCTATTGCACCTTCATGGGCGGCGACTTGCGCACGGTGAAGGTGGAGACGGCGGTCCGCAACGGGCGCAGGCTCGCCATCCTGAAAGACAGTTACGGCAACGCCGTGCCCGGATACTTGTTTCACTCTTTCGAGGAAATACACGTTATCGACTTCAGGTATTTCACGGAGAACATCAAAAAATACGTCAAGGACAACCGGATAACCGACGTTCTCTTTGTAAACAACATGGCGCACGCCTGCCTGAGCAGCACACACGCCGCCTATTCACGCTTGTTGGAAAAATGATTTTACACGATAACAAGGAAACAGCATGCACAATAAAATATTCACAATCGCAATAGTTACGGTGTTCGTGGCGTTCGCCATCGTCTTCGACACCTTCCCCCGCAGCACGTATTCGGAGCTTGAGAAACGCGAACTGAAGACATTTCCGGAATACGCTTTCGACAAGTTGAAAGACGGAAGCTATATGACCGAGATTTCGTCGTGGTTCAGCGACAGCGAGCCTTACCGTGACAAGTTCATGGCTTTAAGCATGTACGTCAAGGACGGGCTTGGTGTCGCGCTTGCCGGAGAGGCCGTGAAGTTTCACGCTTCAGACACCCCGATGGGGGCCGACGGCGCGGGCGGCGCGGCGCAGGGCGGCGGACGGCAGGGAGAAATGGAGCTGGACGAATACGTCAACGACGTAACAGCCGACGAGAACGCCAAGATAGCCAACGCCGGCATAATAGTAGTAGGGTCGGGGGCCGACGTCCGCGCCTTGATGGCTTTTGGCGGAAGCTCCAAAGGCGGCGTGTCATACGCACGGTTGGCCAACGCTTATAAGAAAGCCTTTGGCGGTGGGGTGAACGTCTACTGCATGGTGATACCTACTGCCGTTGAGTTCTATTGCCCCGACATGGCGAAATCATGCACCCGCCCGCAGTTACCCACGATAAAGAACATCTACGCCCATCTCGACCCCTCGGTGAAGCCTGTTGACGTCTACACGCCGCTCGGCCGCCATGCCGGCGAGGACATTTACTTGCGCACCGACCACCATTGGGCACCGTTGGGGGCCTATTACGCGGCGCAGAAATTCGCCGAAGTGGCCGGTGTGCCGTTTCCCGGCCTGTCGCATTACGCAAAGCGCGTAGTCCGCGGCTACGTTGGCAGCATGTACGGATATTCAAAAGACATATCCATAAAGAAAGCCCCTGAAGACTTCGTTTATTACGTGCCGAAGGGCGTGAAATACACAACGACGTATGTCAATTACACGATTGACAGCCACTACCGCGTGACGGGCGAGGGCAGACCGTACAAGAGCGCATACTTCTTCCACTTCCGCGACGGCAACGGCGGGGCATATTGCACGTTCATGGGCGGCGACACGAAACTCACCGTCGTAAGGACGTCGGCCAAGAGCCGCCGCCGCGTGATGGTGATAAAGGACAGTTTCGGCAACGCCATACCCGGATACCTCTTTTATTCGTTCGGTGAAGTGCACGTGGTTGATTTCAGGTATTTCAAGAAAAACATCAAGGAATACGTGAAAAATAACAAGATAACCGACATACTTTTCGCCGGGAACATCTTCAACGCATATTCAGGGGCGATGTACCGCAACTGCATGCGCTTCCTGACGCAAGACGGACGCATCGTTGTGCCTGCCGACCCGGAAGGTGACAAAATGTCGAACGACTCGTTGCAGCGGCCCGTCCAAGCCGTGCCGGGCGGCGGGGACGAGGGCGTGCCGCCGTCGTCAACAGACCGTCGCCAAGCCTCCGGCGACCAAGGCGGACACCAGCGTAAGGACGTTCCGTCGTCGCACGCAACCGACTCTGTGCCAGGGCATTAGCCGGCACGTCAACAACGCCGTTCCGATTAACGGCTTTTCGCCTTGCGGTTAACGGCAAATCATGGAGCAAAAGGCCGTCTTTCACACGCTGAAAGACGGCCTTTTGCATTTCCGCTGACTTCCATGCTTTGACGCATCACTGAATGAATGCCATTCCGCTCGTTGCCCGCCGTGCCGCCAGTGCAGGCAGTTGGTGTGTCAAATGTGTCAGTCTTAGTGTGCCAAAAGTGTCACACCTCCTTTTGGCACGCTTTTCGCTATACAGTTAGCGGACGTGCCGTAAAGGTGCGGTCGAAACGTAACGTATAAACATTAAAAACAATAACAACTATGAACATTAAACCATTGGCAGACAGAGTGCTGGTGCAGCCGGCTCCTGCGGAAGAAAAGATTGGTGGTATCATTATTCCTGATACGGCGAAAGAGAAACCTTTGCACGGCAAAGTGATAGCCACTGGCAAGGGCACCAAGGACGAAGAAATGGTGCTGAAGGCCGGTGACGAAGTGCTCTATGGCAAATATTCAGGCACTGAACTCGAATTCGAGGGCGAGAAATACCTGATGATGCGCCAGAGCGACGTGCTCGCAGTCATAGAAAAGTAATCATTTTTTAGAATTTAAAGAATTAAGGGAAGTTACAGGATTTAGAGCCATTACCATTGTGAAATGAAGCGAAAGGCCGCCACGCTAAAAACGTCAAGGCGTTTGGCTTTAACTTCTAAGCGAACGTAGTGAGCGATAACTTCTTTAACTTCATATAACTTCAAAAAAATAAAACATCATGGCAAAAGATATTAAATATAATGTAGACGCCCGCGACTTGCTCAAGAAGGGTGTTGACCAGTTGGCAAACGCAGTGAAAGTAACCCTCGGTCCGAAAGGCCGCAACGTCATCATCGAGAAGAAGTTCGGCGCACCCCAGATCACCAAGGACGGCGTAACCGTGGCCAAGGAGATTGAGCTTGAGGACCGTTTCGAGAACACCGGCGCACAGCTCGTTAAGAGCGTGGCAAGCAAGACCGGCGACGACGCGGGCGACGGAACCACGACCGCCACGATACTTGCGCAGAGCATCGTTAACGTGGGACTGAAGAACGTCACCGCAGGTGCCAACCCTATGGACTTGAAGCGTGGTATCGACAAGGCCGTTGCCGCCGTTGTTGAATACATCAAGAGCCATGCCGAGAAGGTTGACGACAACTATGACAAGATAGAGCAGGTGGCCACCGTCAGCGCAAACAACGACCCCGAAATAGGCAAGCTCATCGCCGACGCCATGCGCAAGGTAAGCAAGGACGGCGTGATCACCATCGAGGAGAGCAAGAGCCGCGACACTCACATCAACGTAGTCGAGGGTATGCAGTTCGACCGCGGCTACCTTAGCGGCTACTTCGTAACCGACGCCGACAAGATGGAGTGCGTAATGGAAAATCCGTACATCCTCATCTATGACAAGAAGATAAGCAACATCAAGGACTTCCTGCCCATCCTGCAGCCCGCCGCAGAGAGCGGACGCCCGCTGCTCGTAATCGCCGAGGATGTTGACTCAGAGGCTCTTACGACGCTCGTTGTAAACCGTCTGCGTGGCGGACTTAAGATTTGCGCAGTCAAGGCTCCGGGCTTCGGCGACCGCCGCAAGGCTATGCTTGAAGACATCGCCATCCTGACAGGCGGCGTAGTCATCAGCGAGGAGAAGGGATTGAAGCTGGAGCAGGCAACTCTCGAAATGCTCGGCACGTGCGACAAGGTGACAGTGACCAAGGACAACACCACAATAGTAAACGGTGCCGGCGACAAGCAGTGCATCGCCGACCGTGTGGCCCAGATAAAGAACGAAATCTCCAACACTACAAGCTCATACGACAAGGAGAAGCTCCAGGAGCGCCTGGCCAAGATTTCAGGCGGCGTGGCAGTGCTCTACGTAGGTGCTAACAGCGAGGTGGAGATGAAGGAAAAGAAAGACCGCGTTGACGACGCCCTCTGCGCCACACGCGCAGCCATCGAGGAAGGCGTGGTAGCCGGAGGCGGTACAACGTACATCCGCGCCCTTGAGACGCTCAAAGGCGTAAAGGGCGACAACGCCGACGAACAGACGGGTATCAACATTGTTGAGCGCGCCATCGAGGAACCCCTCCGCCAGATTGTCACCAACGCCGGCGGCGAAGGCGCAGTGGTAGTGCAGAAGGTTCGTGAGGGCGAAGGCGACTTCGGTTACAACGCACGCACCGACGTTTACGAAGATATGCGCAAGGCCGGGGTTATCGACCCTGCAAAGGTTGCCCGCGTAGCCCTTGAGAACGCTGCTTCGATAGCTGGAATGTTCCTCACCACGGAATGCCTGATTGTTGACAAACCGGAAGATAAGCCGGCTATGCCGATGGGCAACCCTGGAATGGGCGGAATGATGTAATTTGCAAACCATAGATAACAAAAAAGAGGGGTGACAAGTGTTTCATCCCTCTTTTTTATCTTTTTAAGGCATTTGTGGTGATTTTCCTGTTGAAAAATTTTGAATGCTTGCGGAAAAGTCCTAACTTTGCAAAACGAAGATAGATACATAATGGAGATAGATCCTAAAGTAGATATTTTTTTGATTTGTTTTAGTAGATTAGTTTTTAAGTAGTTTGTTTTTTGAAAATCG
>CALUGU010000083.1 GCA_944320255.1 uncultured Prevotella sp.
GGAATCGAACCGGGGACACAAGGATTTTCAGTCCTTTGCTCTACCAACTGAGCTATGGCACCATCTTTATTGCTTTTTGCGGGTGCAAAGATAGGCGTTTCTTGCCATTCTTGCAAGTTTTTGCGCATTTTTCTTGTAAAAATTGCACGAGTTTCGGAAATTTGCAGTATCTTTGCACCCGCAAATCGGGATTTAGCGCAGTTGGTAGCGCACTACGTTCGGGACGTAGGGGTCGCTGGTTCGAGTCCAGTAATCCCGACCAAGCGGTTGAGAGCAGGTTGCTTTCAACCGCTTTTTTTGTTTCTTGCAGTTCCGTTTGCCTTGTTTGGCGGCTTTGCCGGGTGCGGCTTGCTGTTCGGGAGGCGCACGCTGCCATGCCGGCTTGCGGCGGGGCGGCGTGCGAAAGACCGTAAATTGCAGCCTGAAAAGCCGTTAATTGCGCAGTAAAAGACCGTCTTTTGCAAGGCGATTTACGGCAAGTTGTAAACGCTCTGGCTGTCAGGCAGTTACAAGCCTGCCGCCGGATGTGCCGACGGCGGGACTTTGCGGACTAACGGTTTTCCGCCATTTGACGCTTTATTTTTTAAGGAATTTTGCACAACTAACATTTTTTTGCTATATTTGCAACTGGTACCCTGCCGTGATGAAAAACGTTCTCACCATAATGATAATGCTTGCCATGCTGGCCTCGTGCGGCAAGAAGACGGCCGGGAGCATCCTGCCCGAAGGCTGCAAGCTGCGCGCGGGCGACCTGGTTTTCCGCCGGGGCAACGGGCTTACTAGCCGTGCTGTGATGCTTGCGGACAGGCATGGCAGCTATTCGCACGTAGGCATAGTGGTGGATTCGTGCGGGGTTATGATGGTGGTGCACGCTGTTCCGGGCGAGCCTGACTACGAGGGCGACCCCGACCGCGTGAAGATGGAGACGCCGGAGAAGTTTTACTCGTCGATAAACGCAAAGATGGGCGAGGTGAAGCGGTTGCGCGGCGACACTGCCGTGGCGGCCCGTGCGGCGCGCTATGCGTTGGAGGCGTACCGCCGCGGGGTGCTGTTCGACCATGATTACGACGACGGCGACTCTACGCGGATGTATTGTTGCGAGCTTGTGGAGCGGGCTTACGCCGGCGCGGGGCGGCCTCTTGCCGGCGGAGCGAGGCACACGGTGCACCTGCCGGGCGTGCGCATAGAGTGCATCCTGCCGTCTGACATCTGCAACAACGCCGCCTTGGAGACTGTGATTTCGTTTTAACCATAGTATTAACCAAAACTTTTATCATCATGAAGAAACTGTTAGGATTTGTAGTTCTCATCGCAGCCATGTTTGTAATGACGGCTTGCGGCGGTGGCAATTCGCCCAAGGGCGTGGCCGACAAGGCCATGAAGGCGATGAAGGACAGGGACGCCAAGACGCTGGTTGACCTGATTTACAACAACAAGGAGGCCGAGACTTCGCAGAACGAGAAGGACATGCTCGTAGCCATGTTCCAGGAGAAGATGGACAAGCAGTATGAGAAGGAAGGCGGCATAAAGTCTTACGAAATCCTTTCCGAGGAGATTGCCGAGGACGGCAACACGGCTGTCGTTAAGGTGAAGATTGACTATGCCAACGGAAAGACCGACGAGGACAATATGAAACTGAAGAAAAACGACAAGGGCGAATGGAAGATTGACATGAGCAAGTAACGTCTTTCTTGGAATTAAGAGCTAAAAATTAAGAGTTAAGAAAATATGCCTTGCTGCTGTTTTTCTTAACTCTTAATTTTTAATTCTTAATTTATTATGTTATTTTTGTGGGCGGAATAAATTGTTAAACGCTTTAATTAAAACGAATTTCAACATGAGAATGACACTTAACTCAACATTCCGCGCGGCGTGGACGGTGCTCGCCGCCGTCATGCTTTGCCTCGCGCCGATGGGCGCCGGGGCGCAGTCGATAGGCTCGCAGTTGGCCGGCAAGTGGACTGGCGACGTCGATTTTACAGGCATGGGCGGAGCGGAAGGCTTCGGAAACTGCACCACGGAGTTTGATTTTGAAGGTACGGGGAACAGCGGAACGGTGACGGTTGTAATCAACCTGCCGTTCAGCCAGCCTGTGAGCGAACATTTCCGCATTTCAGGGAATTTAAAATTCACCACGCCGGGCACGTGGACCGTAGTGGACGGCGGCGTCTACATCTCCATGAAAAACGCCGACACAAAGATGCGGATGGAGGATTTTGACGCCCAGCCCGTTGACGAGACTGACGCCCAGACGGTGGCCGCCATTGCCAAGATGAAAAGCGACGGGTTCCTGAAAAAGATAGAAGAGCAGGTCTCCAAACCCCTGTTCAAGTCTTTTTCAGAGGAATTCGGCAAGAAAGGCGAGAGCCACCTGCAGTTCAAGAACGTGAAAATCTCCGGCGGCGTGATGACTCTCACCGAGGCGGAAGTAGGCGACATGACCCTCAAGAGGGTAGGGGATTGACGCCCGATTGTGCCGCCGGGCATGGCGGTGCAGGTTTTGTTATAATAATTAAAAAGGTGAACCGTGCTGTTTGTCAGTGCGGTTCACCTTATTTTATATGTCCTTACAGCAGTGCGGGCAGCTGGAACAGCTTTGCCGAGTTACTGCCCTTGATGAGTATCGTGTAGCCTTCGGGCTGGCGTTCGGTTATCGCCTGTTTCACCTCCCCGACGTCCTTGAACTTGCGGAAGGGGCAGTCCGTCCGCCCGAACTCGGCGCCTACGAGCCACACCTCGTCGAACCCAGCTTCCTTGAGGCTGTCGGCCACGCGCTGATGCTCCTCCGCGCTCACCGCGCCAAGCTCGCCCATGTCGCCCAGTATGGCCATTTTCCTGTCCGCCTTCATCGTGCGGAAGTTGTCTATCGCCGCCGCCATGCTCGTAGGGTTGGCGTTGTAAGCGTCGATGACGAGGCGGTTGTGCGCCGTCTGTTCAAGCTCCGAACGGTTGTTCTTGGGCACGTAAGAGGCGAGGGCGTGGCTTGCCTGTCCGGGCGTCACGCCGAAGTGCAGCCCCACGCACGCCGCGGCCAGCATGTTGTAGACGTTGTAGCTGCCGATGATGTGCGTCCTCACGTCGTGCCACGCGCCGCCGGCCTCGCGCCAGCGGAAGGCGAGGTAAGGGTCGCACGCCGTCACTTCGCCCGTCACCGTGGCGTCCCCGGTGCCTTCAAGTCCGTATTTTATCAAGTCAAGCCCCTGCGATATGCCCATCAGGTGCTCGTCGCCGCCGTTGATGAACGCCGTGCCCCTGTGGGCGCGCAGGTAGTCGTACAGCTCCCCCTTGGTCTTGATTACGCCCTCGAACGAGCCGAAGCCCTGCAGGTGGGCGCGCCCCACGTTGGTTATCAGTCCGCAGTCAGGCTCAACGATGTCCACCAGCGTCTTGATGTCTCCCGGATGGCTGGCCCCCATCTCCACCACGGCAATCTCGTGTTCGGGCTTCAGCCGTAGCAGCGTTTTCGGCACGCCGATGTCGTTGTTGAAGTTTCCCTCGGTGTAAAGCACGTTGAAACGCTCGCCCAGTACGGCGGAGAGCAGCTCCTTGGTAGTGGTTTTCCCGTTGGTGCCCGTTATGCCGACGATGCGCGTTCCGAGCGTGCGCCGGTGGTGGCGGGCCAGCAGTTGCAGCGTCTTTAGGCAGTCGTCCACGAGGATGTAGCGGCTGTCGCCCGGCGCGGCGTGTTCCTTTTCGTCAACCACGGCATACGAGCAGCCCTGTTCCAGGGCCTTCGCCGCGAAGGCGTTTCCGTCGAACGACGCGCCCTTGAGCGCGAAGAATATCGAGCCTTCAGGGCAGTCGCGGCTGTCGGTAGTCACCACGGGGTGCTGCCTGAAGATGTCGTAAAGTGCAGGAATTTCCATTGTTGTCATTGTTTTTATATTGCGCAAAAGTTTGCAACCGGTTGCCGGGCAGGTTTGCCGGCGCGTTCCATAGGTGCAACTTTTCTTATGCAAAGTTACATTAAATATGATATATGCGTAATGTTGCGGCGTTATTTTTGCAAAAAATCTGCCACCGGGCTGTCCTTTTACGGCACGTTAAGGCCCTGAGGCAGCCCGCCGTGGCGGCGGAAGCGGAGTTCAGGATGAAAAAACGCCGTTTTTGCAAGGTTGGCCTAACTGCCTGTCTGGCAGCTGTTTGCGCTTTTTGCATATTGTGCAGACGGTGGACGCCGTTGCGAAAGACCGTCATTCAGGCTGCCATTTGCCGTGTCTTGCGTTGCCGAAGACCGTCGTTTGCGCATCGGTTAGCCGCCTACAGTGGCGGGTTTATATGCTGTTTTGCAATGTAGACGTGGCAAAACGAAGTGCTGAACAGGAAAATCAGACAGTCTTGCGGCGTGAAAACGCACCGTTGAAAATCTATTTCGCGAAAATCATTTGTCAAGAGATTTTACCAATGCCCGCGTTGGCAAACCGTGCTTTGAAATATAAAAAACGTCAAAACCGCCGCCGTGTCGATATAAATAATTATTTTTGCATTATATAAAGGGTCCGTCTTTGTTTTTACACAAAGGTGTGATGAACTGTTGTATGAAAGCGATTTATCATAAAATACCATTTGAATGGTTAATGTGATTGTCAGAAACGTATATGGGCGGAAGGTTGAAAATAGCGATTAACAGGAATAATCCGGATTTATGGAAAGACGATACGCGGAAGTCGGTAGAACAGTATAACAAATGGTTTCTTGACTTTGCGCCGGATACTTATTTGCGTGAACGTGAAAAAGCAAAGGCGGATGTGCACAAGGCAATGCGCAACACGGATAGCCTTCGTATTTCCGACGAAGTGTTGTCGCTCCATCCTGAGTTGATTACTATTCTGAGGATGGCTACAACCCCGCCGTTGGCAAGAGACAGGCTCATAGGCCTATCGGGAGTGAAGAAATCATTTCTGACAAACCTTGAAGCCGGGCGGCTGCCTAAGAAAATGTGTTATGATGGCGTTAAAAGCGAACTTGGAAAGCTCGTTTATGTGATAAATAAGCTGCTTGACGTGGAACTGCTGCCTTGGTTGAAGGGCAAGTCAAATCCGGCAGACAGTGATTTGAAAATCGCGGAATGCATAATCGCAGACAGGTTGTGCGGCACATTGTCAGACCCGATAATACGAAACGAACAGGAAAAGAGGCAGCTTGGCGCCATTTCAAAGTTTCTTGAAACGTGCGGTTATGTTTTTGTTCCCTCAAGCGAAATCACAAGCGTTCGTGACATGGAGCGTGGAACTTTCACTTTTCACTTGAATGTCCCTGTGGATTTGCAGGCAGGCAAGAGTGTGAACATCCCCGTGGATGTAGCAGTCATGCGTAAAACCGGAAGTGCGGGAAGACTGCCATTGCTGGTGGAATGCAAGTCGGCGGGTGATTTTACCAATAATAATAAGAGGCGTAAGGAAGAAGCGCAAAAGATAGAGCAGCTGAAAGCTACTTACGGGCAAGATGTTGATTTCGTGTTGTTTCTTTGTGGATATTTCGATAGTGGGTATCTTGGCTATGAAGCGGCGGAAGGCATCGACTGGGTTTGGGAGCACCGGATTGAAGACTTTTTAAAAACAGGGGTATAGGCAAATGGTTGATATAGAAGCAAGACGCCAAATGATGCAGGATGAGCTTGATTTGCATAAGCCGCATAAGGAACGTAATATGATGGGGCAATTTGCCACACCTTACGATTTGGCTGTGGAAATAATGGAATACGTGCGGCCTTTCTGCCCGCAAGGGACTATGACGCTTCTTGAGCCTGCGATTGGCACCGGCGTGTTTTATTCTGCCTTTAAACGTGTTTTTGGCGGCAATGCCGGGCGTGCGTTGGGATTTGAGGTTGATCCTTATTATCTTAATCCCGCACGTGAACTTTGGAGCGGGCATGACGTTGAGTTTAGGTGCGAGGATTTCCTTAAAGCCCCAAATGGCGGTGAGGGACTTGACCTTATAGTGACAAACCCTCCATACGTGCGCCATCACCACATACCCCGTGAAGTGAAAGAGCGTCTGAAAATCGCCGTGAAAAAGGAAACAGGCATAAATGTTTCAGGCCTTGCAGGCATGTATTGTTATTTTATGCTGCTGTCTGCCAAATGGTTGAAAGACGGGGGACTTTCATGCTGGCTTGTTCCTAATGAGTTCATGGATGTGAACTACGGGAAAGCTGTAAGGCAGTATTTGACAGAGAAAGTAGACTTATTGCAGATACATCGTTTCGGTGTTGAAAACCTTAAATTCAAGGATGCCCTTGTTAGTTCGTGTGTCGTGATATTCAAGAATAAGCGTCCTTCTTCAAATAAAGTTGTTTTTACGGACGGAGAACACATAGCCATGCCTTGCAGAAAATACAGCATTGATAAAAATGTGTTGGCGAAAGAGGACAAATGGGGAAACTTATTTATTCGTGGAGTTGATGGCGTAAGAAACAGTGATTTTGTTTTGGGACGCTTTTTTACCGTTAAGCGAGGCGTAGCCACAGGTGACAATAAGTTTTTCATTGTAGACGAAAATACGGTAAATGAATATTCAATACCACAAAAATTCCTGCGTCCGGTGTTGCCGAGTCCTAAATATGTTGCCGGGAATGTAATTCTTGGGGCGAATGACGGTTCGCCTCTTTTGCCTGCAAGGCAATATCTTTTTACTTGCGGTGAGGACGAGGAACGCCTGAAAAGGGATTATCCTATGGTGTGGAAATACATACAGTCGGGGATTGACAGGGGTGTGGATGGCGGCTATATCTGTAGCCGTAGATCACCATGGTATTTGTGTGAAGAACGAAAACCAGCACCTATCGTAGTCCCGTATATGGGGCGCGCAGGAGGTAAAGGCCGACTGTTCAGGTTTATTTTGAATAATTCAAAGGCCATAACAACTAATGTTTATTTGTTATTATATCCTAAAGTGAATTTTGCAAGATGTCTCAAAAATAAAAAATTGCTGGCCGAGGTGTGGCATAGGCTAAACCTTATACCTGTTGACGAACTTATGGCCAATGGACGTTCTTATGGCGGCGGCCTTAATAAACTTGAACCAAGGGAGCTGATGAACGTACCTGTGCCAGGTGTGGCAGAGTTGATGATCCCGTATGAACAAGGGGCGGAAATGTCGTTGTTCGGCTGATGACGGTATCGGCGTTTGGCTTCCTGAAATATAAAAAACGTCAAAACCGCCGCCGTGTCGATATAATTGATTACCTTTGCCCGAAATGAAAGGCATAATACCTTATACAATAAACGTGAACGGGAGGCTGGTGGACTTGTCCGAGCCGCAGGTGATGGGCATACTCAACGCCACGCCTGACTCGTTCTACGCCGGCAGCCGGCGGCGGACTGAGGCTGAGATAGAGGCGCGCGCCGACCAGATAATGGCCGAGGGCGGCTCGATAATTGACGTAGGGGCTTACTCCACGCGCCCCGGAGCGGCGCGTGTGGAGGCGGCTGAGGAGATGGGGCGCATGCGCACGGCCTTACGGGCGGTGCGGCGCGTCCAGCCTGACGCCGTTGTGTCGGTTGACACTTTCCGTCCGGAAGTGGCGCGGATGGCCGTGGAGGAGTTCGGTGCGGGCATCGTGAACGACGTGTCGGGCGGCAACATCGAGGGTGCTTTCGGTGGCGAGGGCATCGACGAGGCGGCTTGCAGGGAATATTCCGGCACCGACGTGCCGCCGATGTTCAGCGAGGTGGCGCGCCTCGGCGTACCTTATATATTAATGTCTTCGCGCCCGGACATCATCAGCATCATGCAAGACTTCGCGGCGAAGGTGCAGTTGCTGCGCGACCTTGGGCAGAAGGACATTATCCTCGACCCTGGTTTCGGTTTCGGCAAGACCGTCGCCGAGAATTACGCCGCGCTCTCCGGACTTGGCGGTTTGCACGTCATGGAGCTGCCGGTGCTTGTGGGAGTGTCGCGCAAGTCGATGATTTCACGCCTCTTGGGCACAGACGCCGACGGTTCGCTTAACGGCACCACGGTTGTCAACACGCTGGCCGTGGCCTTGGGCGGAGCGTCAATCCTGCGCGTGCATGACGTGAAGGAGTGTGTCGAGGTGGTGAAGATTTGCAAGCAAATGAACAGTCAGTGACAAGCAGACTATCGGTCAGTGACAAGCAGACAAGCAGTCAGTGACGAGCAAACAAGCAGTCAGTGACAAGCAAACAAGCGGTCGGTGACGAGCAAACAAGCGGTCAGTGACGAGCAAACAAGCGGTCAGTGACAAGCAAACAAGCAGTCAGTGACAAGTAAACAAATCTCTTGTCAACTTGTAACTTGTCTGCTCGTCTGCTAAGGAAAAAAGGCTTGTCTGCTCGTAACTTGTCTGCTCGTCTGCTGACAAAAAAGTCTCGTCTGCTCGTAACTTGTCTGCTCGTCTGCTAAAAAAATACGTTTCGTCTGCTATAAAATAAAAGAATATGTTTGATTTCGGCATAAAAGATATTATCGACATTTTCTGTGTCGCCCTGATGCTCTATTACATCTACCGCTTGATGAAAGAGTCGCGGTCGCTCAATGTGTTCATAGGTGTCATGGTGTTCATCATCATCTGGCTGTTCGTCAGCCAGGTGATAGAGATGCGCCTGTTGGGAAGCATTATGGACAAGCTGGTGAGCGTCGGCGTAATCGCGATAATAATACTGTTCCAGGAGGAGATACGCAAGTTCCTTTACAACCTCGGCACCCACCGCAAGGTGAACAGCATAATACGCCTCTTTTCGTCGGGCGACAAGGAGGAGCGCGTCGATATGGAGTCGATAATGCCCATCGTGATGGCCTGCATGAGCATGAGTAAGGGCAAGGTGGGCGCGCTGATAGTAATCGAACGCCTGACGCCGCTCGACGAGATTGTGGAGACGGGCGACGTGATAGACGCCAACATCAACCAAAGGCTCATAGAAAACATATTCTTTAAGAACTCGCCGCTGCACGACGGAGCGATGGTGATAAGCAAGAAGCGCATACGCGCCGCCGGCTGCATACTGCCGGTGAGCCACAGCTTCGACATCCCGAAGGAACTCGGCCTGCGCCACCGCGCCGCCATGGGCATATCGCAGGACAGCGACGCCGTGGCGATAGTGGTGTCGGAGGAGACCGGCCGCATATCCGTCGCCATCAAGGGGCGGTTTCAGCTGCGCCTCTCGGCGGAGCAGCTTGAGAGCATACTGACGCGCGAACTCGACTTCTGACGTGGACGTCCGCCGCTGTTGTGCCAGACGTTTGCTGTCACCTCTCTTTTGCTTTTAAACCATAAGTAATGTTTGTTACATTGTTTTAAATTGCAATCTGTAGCTGTCATTGCCGTTGCGGATTATTGTAAATATGATAAAAAGACGTTAAAAAGCGGAAGTGTCGCCGTTTTTTTAACATTATATGTTTGTTTTGTCAAAATAAAAACGTATATTTGTGGTGTCTAATATTAAAAGTTTTAGTGTCATGGTAGATTTTAAGAAATTCTCAGCTATCCTTTCCTGCCTTGACGATTATATGGTTCTTAAGGGCAAGAAGGAAATTGGCGACATGGAGGCCAACATGGAGTTGGATCGTGCCGGTTTGTTGAAAGACTCCCAGCCCAATCCGGGTTCTCCTCTCAGGGATTTGCTTATGAAGTTACGGGACGCCAACCTCTTGCCGCAAAACATAAAGCAAGCGTATGGCGCATGGACCATCAAGCTGTCATCAACGATGGCCAAGTTCCCGCTTATCAACCAGTTCCAGTATTGTTGACTGGTGTTGTTGAAAGTCTAATCCCGCTGCGCCCCGATACGGTCGGAGCGCAGCGGGATGTTTTGTTTGTGCGGCGTCGTGCGGCGTCCGACAGGGGTTAAATTAAGTTAATGACATTCAACTTTGGTACAACATATCCGTCATATACGTAAATTTGCAACAAATTATCACCTAATAGTAAAAAAGTAACGTATGAAGAAGAATGTTTTAGCAATCTCGCTCTTGGCGGGATGTCTGCTGGCAACCAGCTGCGTAAGCAAGAAGGAACTTGAAAACTGCCAGCTTGAGAACAAGGAATTGACAGGCAAATACGAGGATTCGCAGAATAAGCTGTCTGACGCCAACACGCAGCTCGCCGCAAGCAAGGTGCGCGTGGCAAGCCTTGAGGAGCAGCTCGAACAGACCAAGGGCACGCTCTCGTCGCTGCAAAGCTCGCTCGACAAGAGCCTCACGGCAAGCAACCAGACAACGGTGAACATATCCAAGCTCGTTGACCAGATCAACGAGTCGAACCAGTACATCCGCCACTTGGTTGAGGTTAAGAGCAAGAGCGACTCGCTCAACCTCATACTCACCAACAACCTGACCCGCTCCTTGAGCAAGGAGGAAATGAAAGAGGTTGACGTGCAGGTGCTCAAGGGCGTGGTTTACATCTCGTTGGCCGACAACATGCTCTACAAGAGCGGAAGCTACGAAATCAACGAGCGCGCCGCCGAAACCCTCAGCAAGATTGCGAAGATAATCAAGGACTACAAGGACTATGACGTGCTCATCGAGGGCAACACCGACAATGTGCCCGTGAACGCCTCGGCTGCGTCGATGAAGAACATCCGCAACAACTGGGACTTGTCTTGTCTGCGTGCGTCGAGCGTGGTGCAGTCGCTCATCAACAACTACGGCGTTGACCCGAAGCGTCTCACAGCCGGAGGCCGTGGCGAGTTCAACCCCGTCACGAGCAACGACACCGAAGTTGGCAAGCAGCGCAACCGCCGCACACAAATCATCATCACGCCGAAGCTCGACCAGTTCATGGACCTCATCGACAAGGCACCTGACAGCGCCGACGCGCAATAATGGCTTAATGGTGTAAACGTTTTTATTTACCAAAAATCCACCTGCCGCTCCAGGCAGGTGGATTTTTGTTTTTTATCAGTTTTTACTGCTGTGTTCAGCCTTATACACTATTTTGTATATTCCATTACTCGTTAAAATTGTTCTAAATGTCCGATTTAACATTTAGCTTTGCACCCTTCTTCGTATTAGGTAATAGACGTAATTTTAGTTATATGATAATGGAAGACATTTTTAAGAAGATTGTTGAAGCCGATAACGGTGTACGGCTTGGTTCATGCGACATTGAAAATTTGTGTGCAGAGGGCGGTAAAACTTTGGCGGGTATCGGGCGCGGAAGTGGAGCAGGCCGTTTGAAAAAAGCATTGGCCGAAGCAAGGAGAGCGATTGACGGTGTACAGTTAGAAGCCTGTCACGGCATTGCGGTTTGTCTTTTTGTTGGCAGTAACGTGGATGATCCGCTCAGAATGGACGAGCTTGAGCCGTTAAGGGAATTTTTAAGCAGCTTGCCTTGCTCTGTTGTTGATAATGTAAAATGGAAACTTTCTTTTGATGACAAACTTGGGGACAGTGTGGAGATTGCGATTATTGTA
>CALUGU010000084.1 GCA_944320255.1 uncultured Prevotella sp.
ATTCTGAAGTTATCAGTATTTAACAGGAGTTAGGCTCGTTCCACTCGCCAGAGTTAACGGACAATACACTATGTTACAACAACTTAGCATTTGTCCGTTAACTCCTGCTAACTCCGACGCAAAGCGTCTAACTCCTATTAACTCCTTTTTGATACACCTCCCGCTGCAATAATCAAGCAACCGACCTATGCTCAACACCTTTGCAAAAGGGCACCTTTCACATTACGAAAGGTGCCCTTTTGCAATATAAAACGTGCCAAATCGCAGGCTAAAACGTGCCCTTTTAGAATTGAAAGGAATACGTATGCAAATGCTTACAGTCACATCCGCAATCACAATACAACACCATTGACTGTAAGAAAAACGCACTTGTTCTCTTACACTTTTATCCGTTGATTTTACAACCGGCCACGCACGCCGCTCATTCCGAAGTCTGCGTCTTCGGCCAGTTGACGAGAAAGAGCCGCTCGGTGGCGCGGGTGAAGGCCGTGTAAAGCCAGTGGATGTAGTCCGGCGTGAGCATGTCGTCGGTCATATAACCCTGGTCTATGTAGACGTGCGCCCACTGCCCGCCCTGCGCCTTGTGGCAAGTCACGGCATAGGCGTACTTCACTTGCAGCGCGTTGTAATACATATCCTCGCGCACTCGCTTCATACGGTCGGCCTTGCGGGGCACGTCCTGGTAGTCTTCGAGCACGGAATTGAACAGGCGGTCGGCCTCGTCACGGGTTAGCGCGGGGGCGTCTGATGCCAGCGTGTCTGTCAACACGGTGACTTGCATCTCGTAATCGCCGTAGTCGGGAAAGCGCAGCCACACGTCGGCGAAGCTGAAGCCGTACAGCTGGCGCACGTTGCGCACACGCTGGACTATGGCGCGGTCGCCGTTGGCGATAAACAGTCCCTCACGTCCTCCCCGTCGGGGAGGTGACTGATTACCTCGGTCTGCGAACTGTCCCATCCCCGATGGGGAGGATGGGAGGGGCTGCTCTTCTTTCTCCAACCAATAATAGTTGTTCTTGACGACCATAAGCATGTCGCCGGTTGAGAGAGCCTCCTCACGGTCGAGCACCATGCCGCGTATCCCGGCGTTGTAGATGTTGGCGCGTTTGTTGCTCCGGGTTACTACGATTGTCTCGTCAACGCCCACCTCGGAGTAGCTGCCAGAGAGCTGCTCGATAAGCTCGCCGCCCGGCACCATTCGTATGTCAGCGAACCCGGAGAAGCGTATTCTGGGCAGGTCGGTGGCCTCGTCGTGCGTAATCATCCGCCTTATCACCGTAGCGTTGTAAAGAATACCGGAGCCTTCAGCCTGGCGCAGCACCTCGTTAAGGTCGCACCTGAACACCCGCAGGCCGTAACCAGCCAAGTAATCATCCGACAAGGCGGGCGACTCATCCTCGCCAACGGGCGGCAGCTGGGCCTTGTCTCCCACGAGCATAAGGCGGCATCCGCGTCCCGAATAGACGTATTCCACGAGGTCGTCGAGCAGCCGCCCCGTGCCGAACTGCGCCGCGCCGCCGGGACTGTCGTTGGCAATCATCGACGCCTCGTCAACGACGAACAGTGTGTCTTGCGCCAAGTTGTCGTTAAGGTTGAAGCCACTCATCTCGCCGGTGAACGTCTTTTGGCGGTAAATCTTGCGGTGGACGGTAAGCGCACGCAGCCCCGCGTTGAGCGAGAACACCTTTGCCGCACGCCCCGTGGGGGCGAGCAGCACCACCTTGCGCCCCAGTTTCACCATAGTCTTCACCATAGCTGCCGCCAAGGAGGTCTTGCCCGTGCCGGCAGAACCACGCATAAGCATCACCGCGCGGTCGCCCCCGCCTACCCAGAAACGGCAAAACACGTCTATCGCCGACGCCTGTTCGGCGGTTGGCTCAAAGCCGAACGTCAGCTTTATTTGATATGTCAGTTCGTCAACAATCATCAGTTTTTAGCTTAAAGGTTTGATTTTACGGATTATTTGTGTACTTTTGCAACTACATACAGTGCGCAACGCGCAATGCAAACTTACGAAAATAATTTGAACTTCACGCTCCGGATGCGGATAAAAAGAACATTTTATCCTCCGCAAAGGCCGTAAGAACAAGGCTGTAGGGCAATGGGCAAAATCAGCAAAAACCACATTCTGGCAATCCTCGCCGCAGCTTTGGCCGCGGCGTGCGTTATGAGCGTCTACGCCCCGATACGCTTCGGGCGGCAACAGGCCGTGCGTGAAAGCGCCGTGAAAGCACGCCTTGTCAAGATAAGGCACGCCGAAGAGCAATACCGAAAGGCCACGGGCGCTTACACAGACGACTTCGGCGCGCTCGTAAGCCGTGGCTACCTGGCCGACTCGTTGCAATACATCCCCTACTCCAACAATAAGAAATTCAACATCACTGTGACCACCCAAGTGGGCAAGTCAGGGAGGCAGACGCCCTTGATGGAATGCGGAGCGGAATACGCCGACTACCTTACGGGGCTTGACGAGAGCGGAATTTCGGGACTGACGGAGGAAGCCGTCAACGCCGGACGTTACCCCGGACTTAAAATAGGAGACTTAACAACACCTAACGACAATGCAGGAAACTGGGAATAACATATTTCAGCGTACAGGCAGACAAGCTGACGAGCAAACGAGCAGACAAGCAAACGAGCAGACAAGCAAACGAGCAGACAAGCCGGCAGGCGCGGCAAGCGGACTCGCCGGAGCGCAGGCGGCGGGCGGTTCCGTACTGAAAAAGCCGCGCCTTACAATACGCATAGGGCGCAACACGCTGTCGTTCTCGGCGCCGGACACGAAGAATGCCAACAGCATCGTCTTCGAGCCGTACACCGTGAGGAGCGGAATATCGATGGCGGCGAACCTCAGGGAGGCGTTCAGGGAAATCGGCTTGCCTGGCAGCGGATGGCAAAGGGCGATGGTGCTTATCGACTCTCCGGTGCTGATGATGCCCGTGGATGAGTACAACGACAGCCTGAAAGCCACGCTGTACCACCACGCCGTGACAGGGCGCGACGCCGAAACGGTGATGTCGGCGGTGCTGCCGTCGCTCAACGCCGTGGCCGTTTATTCCATAAACAAAGACCTGAAGCTCGTCATCGACGACCATTTCAGCGACGCACGCTTCACCCATGTCTGCGCTCCTGTTTGGGAACATCTCTACCGCCGCAGCTTCACGGGCGTGAGGCAGAAGCTCTACGCCTACTTCCACGACAAGAAGATTGACGTGTTCAGCTTCCAACAAAACCGTTTCAAGTTCACCAACAGCTTCGACACGAACCTCGTGCCTGACGCCGTTTACTTCATTCTCAACGTATGGAAGCAGCTCGCCTTCGACAACCGCCGCGACGAACTGCACCTCGTTGGCGAACTGCCAAGCCGGGAGGAACTGGCCAAGGAGCTGCACACGTTCATCCAGAATGTGTACGTAATCAACCCGAAGGCCGAGTTCAACCGTGCTCCCATAACCGAGATAAAGAACCTGCCTTACGACCTCGTGACGTATTTCATGAAAAATTAAGGCTCAAGAGTTAAGATTTAAGAATATGTATTGCCGATGATTTGCCAAGACATTTATTCTTAATTCTTAACTCTTAATCATTTATTCTTAATCCATATAATATGCGAATAATAACCGGAATATACAAGGGACGCCACTTCGACATCCCCAAGACGTTCAAGGCGAGGCCGACGACGGACTTCGCAAAGGAAAACATATTCAACGTGCTTAACGCTTACATCGACCTCGACGGCGCCACGGCGTTGGACCTTTTTTCGGGCACGGGCAGCATTTCGCTTGAACTGTTGTCACGCGGATGCGCCTCGGTCATAAGCGTAGAGGCCGACCGCGACCACCACGCTTTCATCAAGCAATGCCTCAAGAAGCTCGGAACGGACAAGTGCGTGCCGTTGCGCGGCGACGTGTTCCGCTTCGTCAAGAGCTGCAAGCAACAGTTCGACTTCATCTTCGCCGACCCGCCCTACGCCCTTCCGGAGCTGCCCACGCTGCCACGTATGATACTGGAGCGCAAGATGCTGAAGCCCGGCGGCGTGTTAGTGTTCGAGCACGGCAAGCATAACTCATTCGACGACGTGCCCGGCTTCATAGAGCACCGCGCCTACGGCAGCGTCAACTTCAGCCTGTTCCGCCAGCCGGAAGACGCAAACCTCAAAGCCGAAGAAAAAGACTGAGCACTTACGAGAAGGTCTCCGCCGTCTTGCCAAATCCACGGATATTGCACTAATTACCAGCAACTTACGCCGTGCAACCGACTGACGGCAGGCTGCCCACATCCAAAACAAATTACGAAAGGCCACGTTTTGCAATGCAAGACGTGGCCTTTTGCCTTGTAAAAGGCCGTCTCTTGCACGCCGAAAAGCCGCAAATCGCAAAGGCGTAAGCCTTGTAACACGAAAAGCCTATCAGCAAGCCTAACAGGCAACCGCCAAGAACGTCGCCAAGATAGTGCACGCCAAGGTAAATGCGTGAATAACTGACAAGTGCGGAAAAGACGAAAACGGCCACGGTAAACATCCGCTTTTTCAGCAAGCACGACGAGAAGGCCGCCGCCCCGAAGGCGTTGGCGGCATGGCTCGACACGAAGCCGTAAAGCCCGCCGCGGTAACTGCCTACATAATGGAGCATTCCGCAAATATCCTCATCGTGCGACGGACGCAGCCGTCCGACAAGCGGTTTGAGCAGCGAGGCCGACACTTGGTCGCACAAAGTGACGACGACAACAAGGCCGAACACTGCCGCCAAAGTGCGCCAACGCCCCACTTTACGCACTAAAAGAAGATAATAGACCAGGAACAACGCCCACGGTATCCACACCAGACGTGACGACAGCACAACCGCCAAGCCGTCGGCCAAACCGCCGCCGTCGAAATTTAACTCTAACATTGCCGAACGGTCTACGCCGTCGAGAGTATTAATAACACCTTGTAAAAACATATAATGTCCCTCTTTACCTTTTCAGCTACAAAGATAAAAGGACATTTTGAGGAAATTTTGAACATTATGTAAACATCACATTACATTTCTGTTACACCGCCTATTTTACCAACATAACGATGCTGCCGGCCGTTATCAGCAGCGCGCCGATGATGACACGCGGGCTGACAGGCTCTTTCAGGAAGAGGAACGACAGGCAGATGGTGATGACAACGCTCAACTTGTCAACCGGAGCCACGCGCGAAACGTCGCCCGACTGCAACGCCTTGAAATAGAAAAGCCACGACAACCCCGTGGCCGCCCCGGACAGAATGAGGAACAGCCAGGCATGGCGCGGGATGGCTTTCACTTCACCCAAATGGTTGCCGAAGAACACGATGCCCCACGTTATGAGCAGTATCACCGCCGTGCGGATGGCCGTGGCAAGGTCTGAATTAATGTCTTTCACCCCTATCTTGGCGAAGATTGCCGTCAGAGCGGCAAAGAATGCGGAAAGCAAAGCATAATATTTCCACATGGTTTCTTGAGGTTTTGAGTTTGTATGGTTATGAAGCCATACTGTATTTGGCGCAAAATTAAACTGCGATTTTGTAGAATTTTTGAAGATTACCGTACAAAAAGCTATGACAAAACAACCTGTCAGTGCGAACAAACTACATCAACGGGGAGAACAAACGCATAAGCGACTCCCACAGGCGGTGGGCGAACGACGGACGGTGGCGGCGCATATAGTCCCCGTATTTGACGCAATGCTCCATGTCGGCCGTGAACACCTGCTTTAGGCGAAGAGCCATGTCACGGTCGTAAATGAAAGCGTTGCTCTCGAAGTTGTTGTCAAAGCTGCGGAAATCAACGTTCGTTGAGCCGCAGGTAGAGAGCGAGTCGTCGCTTACAAGCAGCTTTGAATGGTTGAAGCCGTCGGCGTAAAGATACACCTGCACACCGGCGTCGAAGGCGTCTTGGACGTAAGGGCGGCTGCCCCACTCCACAAACTTGGCGTCGGCGTGCAACGGCACCATCAGCCTGACGTCAACACCGGCGAGGGCGGCGGTGCGCATGGCGAACATCACTGGTTCCGTAGGCAGGAAGTAAGGGGTCTCAATGTAGACGTAACGCTTGGCCTCAAGCAGAATGCGGACGTAGCCCTGGGCCATCTCCGGCCACTTGCTCACGGGGCTGCTCGTCACTATCTGCATGATGCAACCGTTCGATATGGCGGCGTTTTGCACCGGATAATAGACGCGGTTGCTGATGAGTGTTCGGTCAACAAAGTACCAGTCAACAAGGAAGGCGCGCTGTATGCCGTAGACTGCGCCGCCCCGGATGCGCAGATGCGTGTCCCTCCATGACTGTCCGTCGCGCCCCTTTATGTAACGCAGGGCTATGTTCATGCCGCCGATGTAGCCCACGCGGCCGTCTACGACGCAGAGTTTGCGGTGGTTGCGGTAGTTCACCTTGCTGGTGAACATCGGGAACTTGACGGGCATGAAGGCGTGGACGTCAACCCCAGCGGAACGCATACGCTCGAAGAACGACGCAGGGACGTCCCAGCAGCCCACGTCGTCGTAAATGAGGCGCACCTCCACTCCCTGCCTCGCTTTTGCCATGAGGGCGTCGGCCACTAAGCGTCCCAGGGGGTCGTCGCAGATGATGTAAGTCTCAAGGTGTATGTGATGGCGCGCCGCGCCGATGTCGCGCAACAGGGCGGAGAAGAAACCGTAGCCATCGGTGAATATGTCGGTGTCGTTGTTCTTGAACGGAAACGCCCAGTTCTGGTCGGCGAAGAGCTTGATGAGCGCTGCGTGTTCGTCGGGCAACTTCAGGTCTTGCTGCTCGGCGAACTCGAACATCGAGCGTTTCGTCAGCTGGTCCATGCTACGACGGCTGATGTATTTCTCCTTGCGGGTGTTCTGCCCGAAGAAGAAATAAAGCACTATTCCGACCACCGGCACGAATATCAACACCAACACCCAGGCCATAGTCTTGGCCGGCTGCCGGTTGTCCATAAGCACCGTCAGCATAACGCCCAGCACGACGCAGGCGTACAAAACGAATATCAACCAATACAGGTAAACCATCTTTCTAATTCATAATTCACAATTCATAATTCATAATCAGCAGACGCCATAGGTGTAATGACATTGTGCATCATCATTAAAATTCACTTTTGCAACATCGTAGCGCACGCCGAATTATGAATTGTGAATTATGAATTATGAATTACAATGTCGCTGCCAAGCTCCTTGGCGATGGCGTTGCGGATGACTTGCATATCCTTGTACTCGGCCATGAGCTTCATCATACGGTCGGTGTCGCCCACGGCGAGACTTATTTCGCGCTGCAATTCCTTCAGCTTTTTATCGACGTAATCCATACGGAAGTCGAGTATGAGGTGCTCCACCTGGTTGCGCAGGGTGTCCTCGTCGCGCTTCACCTGGAGGCTCTTGCTGAGCTGGAAACGCTCAATGGCCATGTCGGTGGCCACGCGGCTGATGTTGACGTCGGGATGATGGGTGAAGTAACTCTCGGCGTTGAAGCCCTCGTCGTCGTTGTGTTCCACGGCTTCGGCGAGCATACGGTTGTACAGTTCGTTGCCGAAACGGAGGTCGTCCGTGCCGAGGTCGTAGCTTATATACTGCGACACGCTGAGGTCAATCTTGCCGCCGTCCTCGGTCTCCACGCCCTTGTAGAGCGTCTCTTGGCCGTGGCGCACCACCAACTGCATCAGCATGTACTCAACGGTGGGGGCCGCCGCCACCTGCGGCAGCGGCTGCAACGGCGGCTGCGGGCCGTCGGCCTTGGCCTCCTCGCGCTTCTGTTCCTTGCGTTTTTCCTCGATGTCGCCGCGTATGAACTTGTTTGCCGTGCCCACGAGCGTGGCCTCCGGCATGCCCAGGCGGTGAGCGCAGTCGCTTATGTAGGTGGCGCGGGTTATGGGGTCTTGTATCACCGACACGCTCCTTACGATGCTGCTGATGGCCTCGGAACGCTTAACGGGGTCGGTGACACCGTTTAACAGGAGGTTCATCTTGAACTCGATGAAGTCGGTCTGGTGCTGTTCGATGTACGTGCGGAACTCCTCCGCCGTGTGCTTACGTGCGAAGCTGTCAGGGTCGTCGCCGTCGGGCAGCAGGAGCACTTTCACGTTCATGCCCTCGGCCAGCAGCATGTCGATGCCCCTGACGGAGGCGTGTATGCCGGCGGCGTCGCCGTCGTAAAGCACGGTTATGTTGTTGGTGAAGCGGCGGATGAGGCGTATCTGCCCGGTGGTGAGCGACGTGCCCGACGACGCCACGACGTTCTCAACGCCGCTCTGGTGCATCGACGTGACGTCGATATACCCCTCCACCAAATAGCAGCGGTCTTGTTTCGTTATGGCGTGCTTGGCCTGGAATATGCCGTAAAGCTCGTTGCTCTTGTGGTAGATGAGTGATTCGGGCGAGTTGACGTACTTCGCCAGCTTCTTGTTGTTCTCCAAGATGCGCCCGCCGAAGGCCACGACGCGCCCCGTGACGGTGTGCACGGGGAAGATCACGCGGCCGTGGTAGCGGTCTTGCAGACGCCCGTCCTCCGTGCGGTAGCAGAGGCCCGTGTCTATGAGGAAGTTCTCCTTGAAGCCCTTGGCCAGCGCGGCCTTGGCCAGCGCGTCGCGCTCCGGCATGGCGTAGCCCAGCTGGAAGCGGTTGATGGTGTCGTCGCGGAAGCCGCGCGAGCGGAAATACGCCAGTCCGATGGCCCGTCCGCGGTCGGTGTTGAGCAGGTTGTCCTGGAAGTAATGCAGCGCCCAGTCGTTCAGGATGAACAGGCTCTCGCGCTCGCTCGCCTCGCGTTTCTCCTCGTCGGTAAGCTCCCGTTCGTGTATCTCTATGTTGTATTTCTTTGCCAGCCAGCGCAGGGCTTCGGGGTAAGTCATCTGCTCGTGCTCCATGATGAAGCCAACGGCGTTGCCGCCCTTGCCGCAGGAGAAGCAGTGGCAGTAGCCCTTCGAGGGCGACACCACGAACGAAGGCGTCTTCTCGTCGTGGAACGGGCACAGGCCCTTATAGTTCACCCCGGCCTTGCGCAGGGTGACAAACTCCGACACGACGTCAACGATGTTCGCCGCGTCCATTATCTTGTCAATAGTGGCTTTGTCTATCATTGTCTTACATTACGGGCTTAACGCAGGCTCACGCGCCGTCAAATCATATTGTTCTTGCGCAGCCAACGCTTGCCGCTCGGAGTCAAAAACCACAATAAAGTAACAATGCACGGTATGCCGACCATGCCTAAAATAATCAGCGTTCCCATTTACTTTTTATCTTTATTATTTGTCAAAATCAAACCTAAAACTAACAACGCCGCCGCTATAGTGCCGCTTAGCACGTATATCAGCCAACGCATATCCGCCAAATCCTTGATGAGCGAGGCGACAAAAACGCCTGTCAGGAAGTACTTTGACACGTCTATGAGGTAATTGCCTAATTTATCTTTCCACATTTTATGAAGTTTTCCGTAAGTGCATCAACATTAGGAATATCGCCTTGCGGGGATGTTTGCCCATCTTGATACACCCTCCTTACATTGCAAAGATACGGATTTTTATCGACAACGGGCCGTCCGGCGCAAAGAAAAGCGCAATCAGGATGAAAATTTAACCATCTTAAAATAACGGCGGACGGCTACCGCCGCCATGTCAAAATGCAACCGTGAGGGCTTTGTCATCTTTCATTTTGACAAAACAAAAACACACTCTGAAATAGGCGAAACAGGCGTCACAGGCAGGCGGACACGACCTTTGACAGTACCGAAAAACAGGAAACACTGCGTTGCAACGTGCCGTTTTTAACCGTATTTAACCTTAAACGCTCTCAAAAAGGCCGTTACGCTCACCGCAATCCGTGCCCAACGGCATTGCAAAAGGTCGTCTTTTGCATTGCGAAAAGCCGTCTTTCGCATCACGGCGAGCAGCAAAACGGTGCACACCTAACCGTCAAACCACCGTAAAATTCACGCTTACAAGCCATTACCGATGCACACTCATCCTTGCGATATTCGCCGCCAAGGATTTTATTTTTCAAAATAACGCAAAATAAGAGCGTCGTCCTAAATCATCGTGCAAGCACATCCGGGGCTTGGCATGGCAAACCGTCACGGCGGCCCCGCCGCGCAACGGCGGCTTATCCTATATGCCTTATTTTCTATACTGGTTTTCGGTTAATCACATTTATTAACTTGCCAGCGACTGGCAGATAGAGCAAAAAGGGCTACATTTGCAGCACGTTAGCGCACAAGCGCGACGTGACGAGAGGTAAAAATGTTTGTTTAAGTAAAAGAAAAGGATTAAGACATGAGAAAACTGTTCATCACCCTGTGCATGGCCGGCGCGCTCTGCGCCATGACATCGTGCGGAACGGCGCGCAACGCAGCCTCGACGCTCGGCGCGCTCGACGGCGAATGGAAGATAACAAGCGTTGAGGGCGAAGCCCTGTCGCCCAAAGCCGGCGAGAAGGAAGCCTTCATAGGCTTCAGCGTCAAGGACAAGCGTCTCTACGGATGCACCGGATGCAACAACCTCGTAGGCGGCATCAACGCCGACCCGAAGAAGGGCACGATAGACTTCGGGCAGACAGGCTCGACGCGGATGATGTGCGCCGACATGGAGACCGAACGCAAGGTGCTCGACGCCATGGGCAAGACCGGCAAATACGAAATTACGGCTGACGGAAAGATGACGTTCAAGACGGCCGACGGAAAGACCGTGATGACCTTGGAGAAAAGGTAATTTTGTTCACAACCGGACTAACAAACACCCACCCCGGCCATCCAGAAGGGAGGGAGCTTGATAACTTTTTGCAGATTGCAACATTGCAGGCGTAAGCCTAAATAAGTCAGACATGTCAAGCCCCCTCCCTCCTGAAGGGTCGGGGTGGGTCTTATCCACTTTTACTTTTTCCTTCTTTTCTTTTGTCACCCGACAAAAAAAGTGTATTTTTGCAATCACGAACTTTACATTATTATATATTACTATGAAACTTAAAATCATCGTACTTGCCAAGCAAGTACCCGACACGAGGAACGTGGGAAAGGACGCCATGACCGCCGAAGGGACGGTTAACCGCGCCGCGCTGCCCGCAATCTTCAACCCCGAAGACCTGAACGCGCTCGAACAGGCGTTGCGCCTGAAAGAGCAAAACCCCGGCTCTACGGTCGGCATCCTAACCATGGGGCCTCCCCGCGCGGCTGAAATCATACGCCAAGGCCTCTACCGCGGAGCTGACACGGGCTGGCTTTTGACAGACCGCCTGTTCGCCGGCGCCGACACGCTGGCTACGTCTTACGCCCTCGCAACGGCAATCAAGCACATCGGCGGAGCCGATATCATCATCGGCGGACGCCAGGCCATCGACGGCGACACG
>CALUGU010000085.1 GCA_944320255.1 uncultured Prevotella sp.
GAAACCACGACCGCCGACGACGGCATGGCGCGCGTCTATACGGTTGACGGCGTTGAGATTTACGCCGCTCCCGCCGCATCGTTCAGCATCGACGACGTGCCCGCCAAGGGCCTGCTCATCGTGAAGAAGGGCGGAGAGACGACCAAGGTGATGAAGAATTAAAAATCAAGAATTAAAAATTAAAAATTAAGGAAACGCCTTGCAGGACATCCTGCAAGGCGTTTTTCTTTGTCCGAAGAGCCGTTCGGCAAGGCGTCCTGAGGCGGATGGAGGGCGGGGCGATGGCGCAATGGCGGCAAGCCCCGCCCCGGCGCTCACTTTTCCACCTTGACGGTGCGGAGCATGCGGTCGATGCACTTGCGCTTGAGGGCCATGTCGGGGTGGACGTAGAGGTTGAGCGTGGTGCTTATGTTGGCGTGGCCGAGTATGGAGCTTACCGTCTTGCAGTCGCAGTTGCTTTCGATGCAGCGCGTGGCGAAGGTGTGGCGCAGGCCGTGGAACTTTGTCAGGGGGACGCCGAGGCGGCCGGCCAGGCGCTGGTAATAGTTGCGGTAGCGGTGCGGCTCTACGGGCGTGTCGCTGCCTGAAAGGATGTAGGCGGCGGGGTCGGCGTACTTCGCCAGGGGGCGCAGCAGGGCGGCGAGGCTTGAGCTGATGGGTATCTCGCGCCGTGAGTTGCGGGTCTTGGGGGTGTTCACCACCACCTTCGTGCCCCAGCGTCCGCCATTTTCAAGGTAGATGCGGCTCACGGTGCGCTTGACTACGAGCAGCCGCGCGCGCAGGTTGATGTCGCCCCACTTCAGGCCGCAAATCTCGCCGATGCGCAGGCCTGTGCAGAGGCAGATGTATATGCCGAGGTTGAAGGGCGTGATGTGGGCCAGGAGGTAGCACATGAAGGTGCGCTGGTCGTCGAGGCCGAGGACGTGGAACTCGGCCTGCTTGGCCTCCCTGGGCAGGATGACGCGCAGGTCGGGGCGTTCGGTCCAGCCTCGGCGGTAGCCGTATTGCAGCAGCATGTTGAGCATCAGCAGCACCGACTTCACGGTGTTCGCCGACAGGCCTTCGGCTGCCAGCTTGAAGGCGAACTGCTGCGCGGTGTCGTTGTCAACGGTGCGGCACATCCCGAAGACGGGCAGTATGTGCTTCTCGATGTTGATGGCGTAGGTCGAGAAGCTGGACTCTTTTACCAACCGGCGCTTCATGGCGCGCCATTCCTGATAGATTTCGTTAAGCGTTTTCTTTTCCATATATATAATAAGGTTTAAGTTAGGTTGCTTACTGAAATTTAATGTTTTCGTGCGAAATCCACCGTCGCGCGACGCCTTTTTGCACGCCCTGCGGCGGCGCGCCGTGAGGCCTCCGGCCTGGCGGTTTTCGTTTTGCCGTAAAACGGTCTGCAACTCACGGCAAAACGGAGGGTGAAAGACGGCTTTTCGCAAGGCGTTTCACGGCAAAACGGAACGCCACGGTTTTCCCCGTTCCCTGCCGGTTGCAATCCGACCCGGTTTAGGCTCAAACCGGTTTGTAATCCTCTGAGAAGTAAATTATAAATAAATCCCCGGATTAAAAATCATTATACCCATTTCCTTGGATTGAAAATCAGAGGGAACGGGGGCATCAAAATTAGGAAGTTATCAGGAGTTAGGCTCGTTTCACTCGCCGGAGTTAACGGACAACACCCTATGCAACAACAACTTGGCATTTGTCCGTTAACTCCTGATAACTCCGACGCGAAGCGTCTAACTCCTGTTTACTCCATTTCGGCACACCCTCAACAAGTGACCGATTTGGGCTTAACGAGTCAAACGCCGATGCAACGTTGAGCGGGTTACAATTCCTAATTTCCCTGCATTATCATTGCCAGTTTTAAGAATTTAAGTAACTTTGCAGCGATGATTAAGAACATCTTACTCGTGGCGGCGGGCGGAGCCGCAGGCAGCGTGGCGCGCTACCTGCTGGCCAAGGCCCTGCATGACACGCCGCTGGGGGCGTTCCCCTTGGGCACGATGGCCGCCAACATACTGGGATGCCTGGCGATAGGCGTGGTCTGCGGACTGTCGTCGGGCGCGGGCGCGCCCGTCGGGCAAGACCTGAAGCTGCTGCTGACGGTCGGCTTCTGCGGGGGCTTCACTACATTCAGCACATTCATGAACGAGTCGCTGACGCTCTGCAAGGCGGGCGACGCCGCTCTCGCCGCCGTCTACGTGGGCGCGAGCGTGGCGTTGGGCTTCGCCGCCGTGGCGGCCGGACTGTTCGTCTCAAAACTATACCACCAATGAAAACAAACGCAAAGCACTTACTCTTATGCGCCGCGGCGGCCCTCATGACGGCCGTGCTCGGCTCGTGCGACAACAGGAAGTTCCGCGTAAGCGGCTCCATCACCGACGCCAAGGACTCGGTGCTCTATTTCGAGAACATGAGCCTTGACGGCCCCGTGACGGTTGACTCGGTGAAGCTCGACGGCAAGGGCGAGTTCAGCTTCACCGACGACGCGCCCACGGCGCCGGAGTTTTACCGCCTGCGCATAGCCGGGCAGATAATCAACCTGAGCGTCGATTCTACCGAGACCATCGGCGTGAGGGCGTCTTACCCGACGATGGCCACGGGCTACACGGTGGAAGGCTCGCCTGAGTGCGCCACCATCAAGGAGCTGGCCCTGAAGCAAATCGACCTGCTGGGGCGCGTCATAGCCATCGAGCGCAACACGGCCCTCGGCTTCGACCAGACGCGCGACAGCATAGCGCGCATAGTGGAGGCCTACAAGCACGACATCAAGATGAACTACATCTTCAAGGCGCCGATGCGCCCGTCGTCGTACTTCGCCCTGTTCCAGACGCTCGGCAACCGCCTCATCTTCAACCCGCGCGAGAGCGAGGACGACATAAAGGCCTTCGCCGCCGTGGCAACGAGCTGGGACGCCTACCACCCGAAATCGCTGCGCGGCGAGAACCTGCACAACATCGCCATACAGGGCATGCGCAACGTGCGCATAATGCGCAACCAGCAGGCGGCCAAGGCGATAGACGCGAGCAAGGTGCACGAGGCCAACCTGATAGACATCGCGCTGCGGGACAACCAGGGGCACACGCGCCGGCTGACCGACCTGGCGGGCAAGGTGGTGATGCTCGACTTCCACGTGTTCGGCTCGGAAGGCTCAACGAAGCGCATAATGCAGATGCGCGAGCTTTACAACAAGTACCACGCGCAGGGCTTCGAGATTTACCAGGTGAGCCTCGACCCCGACGAGCACTTCTGGAAAACGCAGACGGCGGCGCTGCCCTGGATAAGCGTGCGCGACCCGCAGGGCCTGCAATCGCAGAGCCTCGCCCTCTACAACGTAAGCTCGATACCTACGTTCTTCCTGATAGACAAGAGCAACACCATAAGCAAACGCGACGTGCAGATTAAAGACCTCGACGCCGAAATACAGGCGTTGCTGAGATAATACGGAGTTAACTGGAGTTAGACGCTTCGCGTCGGAGTTATCCGGAGTTAACAGACAAATGCCAAGTTGTCATAATACAGAATACAGGTATTGTCCGTTAACTCCGGATAACTCCGACGCGAAGCGTCTAACTCCAGTTAACTCCTTTTTTGACACACCTTCATATAACTCCTAAAAGTATTCTTATTTTAAACTCTTTGTAACACTTTCACGGAAAGAAATCGCTACTTTTGCCGATGTTTTTAGGACTTTAAACACTAATTAAAACATTATGGTAAAAAAGATGCGATTATTCATTGCCTCCGCACTGATGATGATTGCGGCGGCTGCAAGCGCGCAAGTGACAACCTCGGCGATGGCGGGACAAGTGTCCGACACGGCCGGCGATGACGTCATCGGCGCGACAATCAGGGTGACTCACGAACCGTCAGGAACCACCTACAACGCCGTGACCAACGCCGACGGCCGCTGGGCCATACAGGGTATGCGCGTGGGCGGCCCGTACACGGTGAAAATCTCGTACATCGGCTACGGCGAGAAGGACTACAAGGGCATACGCCTCGCCCTCGGTGAGACGTACAACCTGAACGCCACGATGGCCGAAGACGTCAACGAACTGGGCGAAGTGGTTGTAGTAGGCAGCGCGTCGAAATTCTCAAACGAGAAGACCGGCGCCACGACAAACATCTCGAACGCGCAGATACAGGCCCTGCCCACGGTGAACCGCAGCATCGAGGACATCGCCCGCCTGTCGCCCTACGCCAACGGAATGAGCTTCGCCGGCGGCGACGGACGCTCTACCAACTTCACGCTCGACGGCGCCAACCTCAACAACAACTTCGGCCTGAACGACGGTCTGCCCGGCGGCGGCAACCCGATCTCGATGGACGCCATCGACGAAGTGCAGGTAGTCATCGCCCCGTTTGACGTGCGCCAGACCAACTTCATCGGCGGCGGCATCAACGCCGTAACCAAGTCGGGCACCAACACGTTCCGCGGCACGGCCTACGTCTACCACACCAACGAGAACATGCACGGCAACCGAGTGGCCAACCAAGACCTCGGCGAGCGCGGAACCAACCGCACCACGACCTACGGCTTCACCCTCGGAGGCCCTATCGTGAAAGACAAGCTCTTCTTCTTCGCCAACGCCGAATTCTCGAAGATGCCCACCGTGGTGAACCGCTGGCAGGCTTCCACCAACGGCGTGGCCAACCCCGGCAACTACATCTCGCGCACCACGCTGGCCGACATGCAGCGCGTGCGCGACTTCATGATGGAACGCTACGGTTACGACACCGGCTCGTACACCAGCTTCCCGTCAACCGGCGACAACCTGAAGCTGCTGGGACGCATCGACTGGAACATCACCGACAACCACCACTTGGCCGTGCGTTACAACTATACGACGAACACTGAATGGAACCCGGTGAACGGAAACTCGTCAGACACGGGCTACCGCCTGCGCAATATGGACCGCATGTCGCAGTACTCGATGGCCTTCGCCAACACGATGTACTCGATGGAGAACACCGTCGGCACGCTCTCTGCCGACCTGAACAGCCGCTTCGGCAACAACATCTCCAACCAGCTGCTCTTCACCTACACCGACATCGACGACAAGCGCGGCTCTAACTCGTCGCCGTTCCCCTTCATCGACATCATGGGCGGATACGAAACAGCCGCCGACGGCACCGTGACGCAAAGCCTGACGCCGTACATGAGCCTCGGTTACGAGCTGTTCTCGTACAACAACCGCGTGCAAAACCAAGTCTACAACCTTACGGACAACTTCACGTATTACCTGGGCGACCACAAGCTGACAGCCGGTTTCAGCTTCGAGCACCAGCTGGCCAACAACTCTTACATGCGCGGCGGCACGGGATATTACCGTTACCGCTCGCTCGAAGACTTCCTCAACGGCGCAGCGCCGGAGACCGTCGGCATAGCATACGGATACAACGGCGAGACGAACCCGAACTCGGAGGTGAAGTTCAACCAGTACGGATGGTACGTGCAAGACGAGTGGAACGTGCTTGAGAACTTGAAGCTGACGGGCGGAATACGCTTCGACCTGCTGACGTTCGACAGCGACGACCTCATGCGCAACAACGCTATCTACAACCTCGACTTCGGCGGACGCCGCATCGACACTGGCGCATGGCCTGACGGCAACGTGCAGATTTCGCCGCGCATAGGCTTCACGTGGGACGTGTTCAAGGACAAGAGCCTCACCGTTCGCGGCGGAACGGGCCTCTTCGCAGGCCGCCTGCCGCTGGTGTTCTTCACCAACATGCCTACCAACTCAGGCATGATACAGAACCTCGTGCACGCCGACACGCGCTACAACAGCAACGGCGTGGTGACCAGCAGCGACCCAAGGCTGCAAAACTTCGCCGGCGGAATAATCACCGACACCGACAAGATACGCGAACTCTTGGGCGCGCCGGCCTCGATAACGCCCGACCAAGGCACCGTGCCGAGCGAGATTGCGGGTGTAGACAAGGACTTCAAGATGCCGCAGGTGTGGAAGACGTCGATAGCCGTTGACTACCAAGTGCCCGTGAAGTTCCCGCTTACGGTGTCGGCGGAGTTCACCTACACCAAGAAAATCAACGACGTAATACTCGACAACTACAACATCCGCCCCGTCGATGACACGTGGCAGAGGCTGCAAGGAGCCGACAACCGCCTCGTCTACCCCACCAATTACAGGTATTACAACGACTTCAGCAACGCCTGCGTGCTGACGAACACGCACAAGGGATACGGCTGGACGTTCAACCTCACGGCAACGGCCGAGCCGATAAAGAACCTCAACCTCATGGCCGCCTACACCCACACGGTGATGAAAGAGATGTCGGGCATGCCCGGAAGCAACGCCTCGTCGGCATGGTCGGGCATCTACACGGTGAACGGTCCGAACCACGTAGGCCTGCACAACTCGCAGTATGTCATCCCCGACCGCGTGATTGCGTCGGCAAGCTACACTTGGCACAACGATCATTTCACCCTGTTCTACACCGGCTACAGGCCCCAGGGCTACAGTTTCACCTACGCCGACGACATCAACGGCGACGGAAACAAGACCGACCTGATTTACATCCCGAAGGACGACAGCGAAATCAACTTCACGTCGGAGGCCGACCGCCAGGCCTTCTGGGACTTCGTAAACCAAGACAGTTACCTGAAGAACCACAAGGGTGAATACGCCGAGGCTTACTCTGCGCACGCTCCGTGGGTGCACCGCTTCGACTTCCGCTGGGCGCACGACTTCAACCTGCGCATCGGCAAGACGATGCACAAGCTGCAACTGACGGCCGACTTCATGAACATCGGCAACCTGTTCAACTCTAAATGGGGCGTGGAAAAGAACATGAGCGAATGCAACAACGGCGCGATACTCTACGTTGACAAGATCGAGAACGGCACGCCTTACTTCTCGATGTTCCGCTCACAGAACGCCGAAGGCGAGATGGCGGCACCGACAAAGACGTGGAGCTTCGACCGCAACTACTCGCAGTGCTGGCAGCTGCAAATCGGCGTGAAGTATTATTTTAATTAGTCTTTCTTAGGAGAGAAGTAGTAAAGGAGGGAAGGAGTAAGTAGAAATGCCTCGTAGGTATGTTGCTACAAGGCAAATCTACTTACTCCTTCTCTCCTTTACTACTTTATTACTTTACTCCTTACTCCTTCCCTCCTTAGTCCTTTTCTCCTTCCATTCTTCCCTCCTTGAAAAATTATTACTACTTTTGCAGCGTTTCTAAAAACGCTTTGCAATGGAAATAATCAAATTCATCAAAGAATGGACGCTGCCATGCGCAATGGTCTTCGGGGCGGCGGTCTACCTGTTGTTCACCGAAATCAGCTTCCTTGAGCCGATAGGCTATGCCGTCGGCCCGTGGTTCATAGAAATCCTGCCCGTGTTGATATTCTGCACGCTGTACGTCACGTTCTGCAAGATACGCCTGCACGACCTGCGCCTGCACACGTGGCACGTGTGGATGCAGGTGATACGCATAACGCTGGCCGCCGGACTGGTGGTGGCCGTAAAGAGCACCGCCGACCCCACGCTGCGCATCGCGCTTGAAGGAGCGTTCGCCTGCGTGATATGCCCCACGGCGTCGGCCGCCGCCGTAGTGACCGAGAAGCTGGGCGGCAGCATAGCCTCGATGACGGTCTACACGCTGATAGACAACGCCGTGACAGCCGTGCTCGTGCCGCTGTTGTTCCCAATGATTGAGAAGCACGCCGACGTAACGTTCATGTCGTCGTTCGCCACGATATTGCAGCGCACCGCCGTGGTGCTCATCCTCCCCTTCATCTGCGCCATGGCGACGCGCCGCTGGCTGCCGACGATAGCCAAGCGGATTAAGGACAGGCGCAACCTGGGCTTCTACTTCTGGGCCGTCAACCTGTCGATTGTCATGGGCATGACGCTGCACAACATCTTCACGGCCGACATTTCGTGGCTGTCGATGGCGGCTCTCATCTTCGTGCCGCTCGTCACCACGTTCGTGCTCTTCGGCATTGGCAAGGGCGTAGGGCGACGCTTCGGCGACAGCGTTGACGGCGGTCAGGCCCTCGGCCAGAAGAACACGGGTGTGGGCATCTGGCTCGTCATGGTCTACTTGAACCCCGTTGTGGCCATCGCGCCCTGCGCCTACGTGGTGTGGCAGAACACGCTGAACTCCTGGCAGCTGTGGTGCATGGAGAAATACGGTAAGCTGAAGTGGTGATTTTTTCTGAAGTTATAGAATTAAAAGAAGTTATCGCTCACTGCGTGAGCGATAACTTCTTTTAATTCTCTTTATTCCACACCCCCTAAAAACCATAACCAACAAAACATCAAGAGCCGCCGTCTGCACAGACGGCGGCTCTCTTTCTTCACGTTAGTATGTTATGAAAAATTTGAGAGAAATGAAGCTTCACAGCTTCGGGTTTTGTTTTATTAAACACTGTTTTATAGAGAAAGCATAGAAAATTGTCTTATTCCGTTATCTTAGCCGTTGCCGGGGCGTGCTTCAGGGAGTCAACTTTCGCCGAGTCGCCCATTGCCACCGACGGGCCTTGTTGCGTCTTCTGGTAAGTCGCGGTGGCCGTCGCCGGCTTATCGCCGTCGGTGAAAGCCACCTGGGCGGCGTTGCCCAGTGTCAGGAAGATAGCCACCACGGCGGCGGCCTTGAACAGCGGCATAAGCCTTTGAGTCAGGCTTATCGTGCGCGCCTTAACGGGTTCCGGCTCGTTGACCAGTGCCGCCATGCGGGCGTCGAAGTCGTCGCCGAGCGTGTCGCAAGCCGTCTCCGCCTGCTCGTAGCAGAACAAATCCTTGTATTTCAAGAGGCTTACCGGCACATCCTTCTGGCTGAAGAACGTCTTGAGTATCTGCTCCTCCTCAAGGGATGTCTCGCAGTTCCAGTAACGTTCCAATAGCTGTTCGATGTATTTATAATCCATACCTGTCAATTTCGTTATACTTCTG
Source organism: uncultured Prevotella sp. (assembly GCA_944320255.1). Lineage (GTDB taxonomy): Bacteria > Bacteroidota > Bacteroidia > Bacteroidales > Bacteroidaceae > Prevotella. The sequence continues at coordinate 8,928 of CALUGU010000085.1, forward strand.
TTTCACAGCCTGGCGGGCGCGGAAGATGTTAACCTTCACTTGTTCCTCCGTCATGCCCAGCGCCACGGCAATCTCCCTGTAGCTCTTGCCCTCGAAATCGCGCAGCTGCATACAGCTCTTTTGCCTTTCGGGCAAGGAGTCGATGATGCGTTTCACCTGCTCCACCCTGTCCCTTTGCATCATGCGCTCGTAAGGGTCCGAGCCTGCATCCGCCGCGGACGCCTCGCCCTCGCCTATCGGCTGGTTGTCCGTGCCCGCCTTTTTTAACCTGTCCAACGAGAGGTTGCGGCACACGGTGAGGCTGAAAGCCTCGATGGAGTCGATGTCTTGCCAGTCGTCGCGCCTGCTCCACACTTTTATGAGCGTGTCTTGCACTATGTCCTCGGCCTCCTCGCGGCTGAGCGTTATCCTCAGCGCCAAGCGGTAGAGAACGTTCTTTAGCGGCAACACGTCGTTGCGAAAACTGATATTTTTCATCTGCTCTCTATTTGAATGACGATTTGCGGGGGTGAAAGTTACAGCAAACCTGTGATTATTTTGTTATTTAACTGATTTTAAGAAAACAGCGGTTGATTGATAGATAAGCCCGATGGGACTGATAAGACAAATGGGGATGACGCGCCGCCGCAGGCTGGATGGTAAGTTATTGATTGCCAGACGGTTAGCAAAAGGCGACTTTTTGGAATGCAAAATGTGGCTTTTTACCGTGCGAAAGGGCACCTTTTACACGGTAAAAAGCCACAATCCGATACGCGTCAAGGCACAATCATCGTGCCGTGGCGGCCGTCGATGGCCGTGGCGAGGGTGATGTTTACGCGGCTGACGCCGGCGTCGATGGCGTTGAAAGCGTTCTCCAGCTTGGGCAGCATGCCGCCGGCCACTGTGCCGTCGGCGGCGTAACGCTCGAAGTCGGCGCGCGTTATCACGGGTATCACGCTGTCGTCGTCGTCAGGGTCGGCAAGGACGCCTTTTTTCTCAAAGCTGAAAATCAGCGTCACGTCATAATGCCCGGCGAGGGCCTTGGCCGTCTCGGCGGCTATCGTGTCGGCGTTGGTGTTGAGCAGGTGGCCTTGGCCGTCGTGCGTCAGGGGAGCCATCACGGGCGTAACGCCGGCCTCTATGAGGCGCGAGAGCTTGTCGCCGTCGGCGCGCTCCACGTCGCCCACGTAGCCGTAATCGACGTCTTTCACGGGCCGCTTGTGCGAACGTATCACGTCGATGTCGGCGCCTGTCAGGCCGAGGGCGTCAACGCCGGCGGCCTGCAAGCGCGCCACGACGTTCTTGTTGACAAGTCCGCCGTAGACCATCGTCACCACTTCAAGCATGGCGGCGTCGGTGATGCGGCGGCCGCCCACCATCTTGCTCTCTATGCCGAGGCGCGAGGCCATGGCCGTGGCGCGGCGACCGCCGCCGTGCACGAGCACCTTGCGGCCCTCTATCGCGCTGAAATCGGCGAGCAGACGGCTGAGCCGCACCTCGTCTTCAACCACGGCTCCGCCTACTTTAACTATAGTAAGGGGATGTTTCATTGTCTTTCTCTTTTGAAGTTAAAGAATTTAAAGAAGTTAGAGAAGTTAAAGCCATAACCTTTATTGGTTGTTATTTTATGATTAAACAACAAAACATTTGGCTTTAACTTCTTTAAATTCTCTAACTTCTTTAAATTCCTTGACTCCTTATGTTTATTCCAAATAAGTATATCCGTAAAGCCCTGAACGGTAGTTGGAAAGGAACTCCTTTCCCTCCTCAAGCGAAATCTTGCCCTGCTTGACGCTCTTGGCCACCCACACTTCGAGCTGGCGGACGAGCTTCTTCGGGTTGTACTGCACGTACTCCAAGACTTCCTCGACCGTCTCTCCATCGAAAATCTGGTCGATGTGGTACTTGCCGTCCTTCACCGTTATGTGGGCCGCATTGGTGTCGCCGAAGAGGTTGTGCATGTCGCCGAGTATCTCCTGGTAAGCACCTACGAGGAACACTCCGAGGTAATACGGCTCGTTCCTGCGCAAGGCGTGCACCGGCAGGATGTTCGAGATGTTGCGGTTGGTCACGAAGTTGGCTATCTTGCCGTCGCTGTCGCACGTTATGTCTTGCAGCGTCGCGCTGCGTGTCGGCCTCTCGTTGAGCCTCTGCAGGGGCACGAT
>CALUGU010000086.1 GCA_944320255.1 uncultured Prevotella sp.
CATGCCGGTGACGAGGAAGGGGGCGTGGTTCCTCAAATACGAGGACGAGATGGACGCCGGGCTTGTGGCGGCGGTGTGGTTCGCCTGCCGCAAGATAAGCTCGATAAAGAAGAGGATGGCCGCCTCCGCAGCCGACGCCGTGCGCCTCGCCGGCGAGCTGGAGCGGTGGCGGGCCGTGCTCGACGGAATGCGCCGCGACTGCCTGCTCTACGCCGAGTTCTCCACGCTTGAGAACATCGACCTGCTGGGCGAGGACTTCATCCGCCGCATGAAGAGGGAGCTGTCGCCCCACACGTTCAACACGGCGATACTCAACAAGAGGTCGCGCGTGGCCAAGGACGGCTTCTACGGCGCGCTCGACGAGGACGTCAACCTCTACACCGCCCCTGACATCGCCTACCTCGACAACCTGCAGTATGACTTCGACAAGCTGGGAAAGGAGGACTGCCGCATGGACGGCGACCTCGACGCCGGCCTGCCGCTGACGGTGGCCTTCGACGCCAACTCGAACATCAACTGCGTATGCGTCGGCCAGCCCAAGGACGGCCGGCTGAGGGTGCTCAAGTCGTTCTACGTCAAATACGACCGCAAGCTCAACGAGCTGGTCGATGACGTGTGCGCCTATTACAAGCCACACAAGATGAAGAAGGTCGTCTTCTACTACGACGCCACGTTCAAGGGCACCGTCACCGGCATCCACGCCAACGAGCTGTATGTCATCGTGGAGCGCGCCTTCAGGCGCAACGGCTGGATGGTGGCGTCGAAGTACATCGGCCGCCCGATGAACCACGTGGAGAAGAACCTCCTCATCAACAACATGCTCAAGGGCAAGGCGCGCCACCGGGTGCTTATCAACCGCGACAACAACGAGGACCTCATCGTCTCAATCGAGTCGGCGGAGGTGGTGAACGGCAAGAAGGACAAGTCGGGCGAGAAGGAGGTGGAGACCGACGAGGACCAGCTGCAGCACCGCACCGACTTCTCCGACGCCTTCGACACGCTCTGCATCGGCGTCGAGCTGTTCCCGGTCTACACCGTGCGCACAGGCTCTTCCAACTACTACCCCGCCTGACCTTCGGGCGTCTCCCTTCATTTTCTGATTTGCTTGCAACTTGCCGTGCCGCACCATCGTGCGGCACGGCAACCCCGCTTTCTTTTTCCGCCGTTTTCCGCAAAAGTTTCCGCAAAATTCCGCGTAACCTTACGCCATTTTCCGTTAAGCCTACGCACGCCCGACGTAAGCCCACGCCAACCTGTCTCCCGCCGTCCTTCACCCCCTCATCCGTTTACATCAACCTCCCCCGCATTCGTTTACGCCAAACACCTCTCTCTTTATACCCTGTAAGTTTCATTACCGCATCCTTTCCCTCCCCCTCGGGGGAGTTGGTGGGGGGCTGACACCTGTGTTTAACGTGGCTTCCCTTCGTCGTTTGCGCTGTTGCTCCCTCCCCCCTCGGGGGAGTTGGTGGGGGGGCTCTTTCCCTTGTCCCCCGCTACGCGCCGCCCTGCGTGCAACCTTCGGCCATCCAGTCATAGGTGTTGTCACCGTCGGCGGCTGTGGCGTTGCGGCGGCTGCCACTGCCTGCCACGTCGTTTTCCTGTTGTAACCGTCAAGTTGTAGACACCGCTGTCTATTACCGCAAATTGTTTAAAACCTTTTCACCTGCACCTTGCGCTTCATTTTTTCCTTTGCAAATTTACGGCGTCCGGCACCTGCAAGGGCGCGCCTCCGTCTCGGCTCGTAAAATTTAAGGGCGGACACCAAAAAAGTTTCAGCCGTCCAAACTATATGTCCGAGCCGTCCAAACTATAGGTTTAGGCCGTCCAAACTTTTTTAATTGCGCCTCGATACTTTTTTGGTGTCCGCCCTGAAATTTTGCGGCCGTCCCTTGCATCCCTGTGCCTTCCTGACGCTCGTCCTTTATGCACGTAAAAAATGAAGAAGCGCAAGGCGCGGATTCAAATGTCTAACTTTTAAAAATTTACGGATATGACAGCATCAGTTCTTATGTCAACTTTTGACAACGGTTACAACAGGAAAAACGACAGGCAGTTCGCAGAGTTCAGCCAGCTCATCTACAACGTCACAGTCACCGACGAAGACAACGTCAGCGTGACTTACGAGATAATGGCCGACAGTTGCTCGCAGGCTTGCGCCGTAGCCGAGGACTTGGCGGCGTCGGAGATGATCAACATCGCTTACATCGACGTGCAGGTTATGGGATGAATAAACACGGATGTCTAATTTCTAAAATATACGGTCATGAAACTTACAGGGTATAACGAGAAGGTGTTAAGGCAGTTCGCCGAGATGATGATTGAACGCATGGAGGCAGTCAAGGCCGGCGACTGGGAGAAAGGCTGGCTGGGCGCGTCGAAGGGAGGCGTGCCCGTCAACGTCAACGGCAAGGCCTACAGGGGCGGCAACGTCTTCATGCTGATGCTCGACAGCGCGATGAAGGACTACGACGTGCCGGTCTACTGCACGATGCTCCAGGCCAACAAGATGCACGCACATATTAACAAAGGGGAGAAGTCAACGCCCGTCATCTTCTGGGAATATGTCTACAAGGACGCCGCCGGGCGCAAGATAGACTACGGTGCCTATTCGCAGATGCCCAAGGCGGAGCGCATACTGTGCAAGAAATACCCAGTGCTCAAGTGCTACCGAGTGTTCAACATAGCACAGACCAACCTCGCCGACGTGCAGCCCGACAAGGTAGCCAAGCTAAAGGCGGCATTCACCACCGCAGCCGACGCCATGGACGACAAGGGGATGTACTGCAACGACGCGCTCGACCGCATGCTCCAGCGGCAGGCCTGGTTCTGCCCCGTCAATGCCGACAAGCCCTCGGACAAGGCGTTCTACTCCCCATCGGCTGACTGCATCGTAATGCCGATGAAGAAACAGTTTAAGCGTCACCGCACAAAGAAGGACGCCTACATCGACGGGCAGGAGTTCTACTCAACACTCCTGCACGAGATGGTGCACAGCACAGGCGTTGAAAGCCGCCTTAACCGCAGCCTTAACGGCAGGTTCGGCGGCGAGAAGTACGCCAAGGAAGAGCTTGTGGCCGAGCTGGGCGCGGCACGCATCGCCTACGAGCTGGGCTTCTCCGCCCGCGTCCTCTCCAACTCCGCTGCCTACCTCGACGCCTGGATAGCCGCCCTCAGGCAGGAACCGCAGTTCATCCTCACCGTGATGGGCGACGTCGAGAAAGCATCGCAGATGATACTCGACCGCCTGCAACGCTGACGCCGCCGTCGCCGCCAGCCCAAGGCCGCGCCCCGCCCCCGCAAGGCACGGCCTTTCATCATGCCCACCATCATATATAGGAAGATTGAGAGAGGCAATCGCATTGCCCCACTCAACGTTGCCAAACGACCGCAAACGGCGGCGGCGTTACGATTTGCGCCCTACATATTCCGCTACGTCCGCCCGAGGCAATCGCCCCGACAGCGCAGGGCGGTGGGGGCTGCCGTCGATGAAAAAAGCATCGCTTTTTTGGCGGCGTCCGCTGAATTTCTTGAAATTCAGCGGATTACGAGGTAGACACTGCGGACGGACATTATCAACGTTCACCCTGCAGCGCCTGTGGTTGCCTGACATTTCCCACGTGCCGGGGAAATGGCGTTTAAAGCGGTGTCTTGATTTTGTTAATAATTCAAAATGGAGCTAATTTGTTACCTTTTTATTTGTTTATATGGAACTATTTTGCTACCTTTGCATCGTCGATAAGACAAAAGAGGTCTTTTAAATCATGAAGTATTCGGAATTGAAAAGGAAGCTGAGTAAACAGGGATGTTACTTGCTTCGTGAAGGTGGACGGCACGAGATTTGGATTAATCCTCAAAACGGAAGGATGACCACTATCGGCCGTCATGACAGGGAGGAAGTCAAGGAAAAGACCCTCCGCTCAATCTACAAGGATTTGTTCGGGGCTTGACCCCGGACAAATTCTCTCTTCCGGACTTCTCTTTTATCAGGCCTCCTTTTTTCGGATAATCTAAAACATAAACATATATGCCTACAAAAGTAAGATTCGGGGTTGAAGGACGCATGGGCGGAAAGGACTTCTCCACCTATATGATTGACGACATGGACGTCAAATACGGCATCCACGGTTACGGCTCTACCGCCAAGGAGGCGATGGAAGACACTTATGCCTCGTACCGGGAAATGAAAGAGCTTGCCGCGCAGAACGGCGACGTGCTGCCCGACATGGAGTTCGAGTTCGTATTCGACGTGGCGTCGCTGTTCAATTATTACCCTTACCTGAACATTTCTGCCGTGGCAAAGAAAATGGGCGTCAACGCCTCACTCATGCGTAAATACGCTTCGGGCGTGTGCAAGCCGGGCAAGGAAAGGCTTGAGCAGATACGCCACTGCCTCAGGGACATATCGTCGGAACTTATGACGGCGAAGCTTTATTGAACTTCATGAATTAAAAGAATCTTTTGTCGGGCGGGCGCACCGTGAGGCGCGCCGCCCTTTCCTTTTCATCCGCTTTTTCATTGTATATTTGCACACGAAATTTACAACGAAACTCTAATTATTAACACTTGGGAGTCTTTTGTTTGCTTTTTTATGCGTATCTTTGCACTGTGATTTAGGAAATCAATTACATATTATTACAAAACATCTTATTTTTTAGATTTAAAAACCCTACATAGTTTATTATCGTGTGAAAACACAACTATAAGCCAATAAGCAGGAAAATGAATACACAGTGGAGAAAATTAAATAATCCGCCGGTCGTCGCCGCTGTTGCCCAAATTAAATATGAACGGGGAAGTGTAAGACTGGATGATTTTTTAAAATATGACACTATTATACGCAAGAGCCTGAATTTGAGGACGGATACCTTACAGGCGACTCTTACCGTACCTAAGTCTACAAACTTGGGGGTTGGGAAAATTGATGTGAAAGGTACGCAGGAAACTCGTAAGACCGGATTTACTTATTTTTCTTCGAACCAGAAAAAGAAACTTATAATAACGGAAGAAGACATAACTTTCGTTTCGGAAGAGGAATACGACGGATGGGAGGCGTTTAAAGCCGCCTTTTTAGGATACGTTGAAAAACTTTCAAAATCGCTTGAATCTGTTACAATACAACGGACGTCGATAAGATTCGTAAACCAATTCACGCTCCCTGACTTCAACGACCCTTCGGAATACTTCAACACGGTCATATCTTCTAACAAGGAAGACTCGATACCATACCCTCTTGCAAGATACGGATACAGCCTTACGCTTGATGTGGCGGAAGGCATCTATTCCATAATCAACCACAACGTCAACAATGTCGCCGACAAATTCGACTGCATCCTCGATATTGACGTGTTGGACAGGAACAACCTGATTTTCGACTTGCCTTCGATAAACGCCGTCCTGGAAGGATTGAGGAATATTAAGAATAATATTTTCTTTAATAACTTAACTAATAAGACTTTGGACTTATGCGACTGAAAAGGACACACAAGGATTGGCATACTGTCACGATAATGACAGGTGTGATGGGCGGGGTGATGTCTCTTTACTCCGGTGCCGACCATTGCAGCAACGTCAACACGGTTCTGAACAACCATGAAATCTCTAATTATATAAATGATGCCGATAAAAAGGCTGAAAACCAAATTGCGAGGCACTTCTTTTTCAACAGGCTTATCTCGCAATGGAAAGAAGAAACAATGTTCCTTTCATCAGCGGAAGCGATTATCGGCAACCCTAACTTCCAGGCCATAGTTGATATGGGGAAAACCGCAGTTCCTTATATTTTGGATGAGATAAAAAACGAACCGTCCACGCTCGTCTGGGCGCTGAACATTATTTTTGACAGGAAAATAACGGACCGCCCAGGAACGACGGTTGAAGAGGCATGCAGGCTATGGGTAAGGAAACTGACAAAATAAAATCAATATTAGCAAAACATTTTCCCGGCCTTAAGGCTGACAAGGATTTCAAGATAACAAGCGACGCTACTCCGAATTATAATTGCATCGCATGGGCGTACCAGGTTGACGGACGTTGGATGCAACCGCCTAATGGGGTTCCGTATTTGGACGGTGTCACTTATTGGCCTGAAGGGGCTACGGAAAGCATGGACATACAGTCTTTGGTGGAAGCGTTCAGGACTAAAGGATATGAAATATGTGACAATGAATGTATTGAGAAAGGGTACATGAAAGTTGCATTATATTGGAACCCGGACGATAACAAGTGGACACACGCGGCAAGGCAGCATCGGGACGGGACGTGGACAAGTAAGATGGGGAGTATGAATGACATACAGCACGGACCTCCCAAAGTTTTGGAGTCTGTCGCATACGGAAAAGTTTTCTGCATTATGAAACGGAAAGTGGACTTTTAGGGGAACAGGAAACACTGATCATATTCATTGTAATTTTTAAAACATACATCCCGGGCGGGCGCACCGCGAGGCGCGCCGCCCTTTCTTTTTCCCCCTTTTTTCATTTTTCATATTATTTTTTACAATGAAATTTTGCTTATACCAAGATTATTCCTTATCTTTGCCGACGGTTTACAATAGTGAATGTGTTTCACTCCGTCGGACAATCGGTTATTTGTCCAGCAACAGATGCTTGGGCTTTTTTTATGCCCTTACTATAACCGTATTGGCGGTTGCCGTTCCGTAATAGTTTTGCCCGTCGGGGTGAAGTCACTATTGTAAACCAGCGGGATGTGCAGCCGCCTTTCTCTGTCTCCGCACCCGGCGGCTCCGGGTATGGTTTACAATAGTGCAATATGCAGACAAAGACAATCGGGCGCAGTGCCGCGCCCGCCGCAGACATCAAGGCATGGCTGGCGGTGAAGGCACAACAGTTCTCAACATGTATAACTCAAGGAGCACGTTCTACTCGCGGCTGGCGGAAAGGAAATCGAGAGTGAACGGATGCCTTGACGGTAGGAGTATGTTTTGTTCCGGACAGGGAGATTTTTCAGGTAAATGTTTGCCGGTTCAAGAAAAATCAGTATCTTTGCCCTCGCTTAACAATCATGAATTATCATGCCGCACGAGCATCGGTCATTGCTCAGCATAATCGCAGGGCTTTTTTTATGCCCTTACTATAAATTCATAGGCGGTTGCCGTTCCGTAATTATTACTGCTCCGTGCGGAGAAGTCATGATTGTTAAGCAGCGGGATGTGCAGCCGCCTTTCTGTATCTCCGCGCCGGGCGGTTCCCGGTATGCTTAACAATCATGCAATATGCAGACAAATGCAATCGGGCGCAGTGCCGCGCCCGCCGCAGACATCAAGGGATGGATGGCGGTGAAGGCACAACAGTTCTCAACATGGTATAACTCAAGGAGCACGTTCTACTCGCGGCTGGCGGAAAGGAAATCGAGAGTGAACGGATGCCTTGACGGTAGGAGTATGTTTTGTTCCGGACAGGGAGATTTTTCAGGTAAATGTTTGCCGGTTCAAAAAAAATCAGTATCTTTGCCGACGGTTAAGAATGACGAATCATCGTCCCGGATAGAGCATCGGTTATTGCTCGGCATACAAAGCAGGGCTTTTTTTATGCCCTTACTATATCGTATTGGCGGTTGCCATTCCGTGAATCAACTCTGCCCTACCGGGGTGAAGTCGTCATTCTTAACCAGCGGGATGTGCAGCCGCCTTTCTCTGTCTCTGCGCCACGCAGTTCGTGGTATGGTTAAGAATGACGCAATTATGCAGACAAAGACAATCGGGCGCAGTGCCGCGCCCGCCGCAGACATCAAGGCATGGCTTGCGGCGAAGGCACAACGGTTCTCAACGTGGTATAACTCAAGGAGCGGGTTCTACTCGCGGCTGGCCGGCTTCGACGTTACTTGGAAAACGGCGGCGAGGGTCAACCTATTCACACTGCTCGTAATCGTCACAGCCGTGGCCGCCGTGCACCAGCCCGTGGTGTGCGCCGTGTCGGCGGCGTGCTCGGTATGGGTGGTTTACAGGCTTAACGCTGACGAGAGGAAAGGAGGTGAGGCATGAGGACGCTTGCATTGAACGTCAAAAGCACGAAGAAGGCGTTTGACTTCCCCGTGACGGAACAAGTCTACCAGAACCTCTACGACATAATGAACGGAGTCGTGGTGAAAGAGGAAGACATACAACGGCTCATCGGAATGCTCGTGATGCTTACCGAGGTGGACGGAGTGGCGGCCGTAGTGGTTGACCACGTAAAGGCGGGCGACGCCGAATGGGAGTTCTCCGTCTACACAGGCAGCGACTTGAGCGACGAACGCGAACTGGTGGAAATAAAGGCGGCGCCCTTCGGCGAGGACGTACAGGGGGAAAGCCTTATCGGAGACATCGTGGACGGCTTCGCCAACTGCAACATCTTCACCAAGGAGAGGCGCAAGAGGTTCAAGTTCGTCAACAAGCTCAACGACAGGGAGAAGATGTGGGCGGAGCTTCTCGACGCATACTTCTCGTGCGCAGCACCCGAACCCGGTGAGGAAGGACAGGGGGACGGCCCGAAAATGCTTATGGAATACTCGACGTCGGCCGACATAGCTGACGACCTCGAAGACATGGGTATAATGGAGCTGGACTTCATAACGCGCTACATGTACGCCAACGGATACCACCCCGCACGGAGACCTGACGGCATGCTGGGCTGGAAGATTTTCAAACCACTTTTATAGTTTCTTTCAATTAAGTCATTTTTTTTCTTCACTCAGCCGCCCCCGCAGTGATGCGCGGGCGGCTCTTTTCCCCAAGGGCGACCGGTGAAAAAGTTTAGGCCGTCCAAACCATACGTCCGGGCCGTCCAAACCATATGTCCGGGGCGTCCATACTTTTACAGGGGACAACCCTGCCAAGGGACGTATTTTACTGTAGCTGTAAACAGTTGTATATTTGCAATCGTAAAGCATGGACGTTAGTAAAATCACAGTTCATTTCATTCTTATTCATTAGTTTTAAAGTTATTAGTTTCATCCGCCCCCGCAGTGATGCGCGGGCGGAGTTTCGGGAGAGACCGCCGGCCGTCTCCTACGGAGATGATGGCTATCTTATACGAAGATGATGGTTATCTTATACGGAGACAACGGACGCCGACGACATACGGAGTGGCTCCGGCCACGGCCTCGGAAGCCCAAGGGGTGCCTGAAAAGGCGGGCGTGCCGTGCGGCAAGTGCGGCACGCCTTTTTCATGGCTTTTTCGTATTTATTTACCATTTCCCTGAAAATAAACAATGGTTTATTTGCATAATTGACAAATGTTTATTATCTTTGCAACGTCAAAAGATAATTATCATGGAGACAAGAAAACTGACCGACCTCGAAGCGGAGTTCATCGACGCAGTGAGGAATTACAAGAAAGCCTACCCCAACGGGAGCGATGAGCTTGAATGGTACATCGCAGGGCTTTATGAGAAACTTCTCGAAAGAGATTGACCTGAAGGCCGCCCCGTCCGGAATACGACACGGGGCGGCTCGAAAAAGAAAACGCAAAACAAGTAGAATTTATGGAAACAGTTATCGCCTCTCGAACAACCATGAAGCAGACGTTGAAAGACATACTGCTTGACATCTCATGGGCGCATTTGTCAATGCGCTACTTCGGCCGCAGCCGCTCGTGGCTGCACCAAAAACTCGACGGCCGCAACAGCAACGGCGGCGAGGGAGACTTCACCGACGCGGAGAAAGCCCGGCTCCGCGAAGCCCTCAAAGACCTCTCGCGCCGCATCGACGAAGCCGCCGAACGTATATAACGAACCATCTCCATAATTATTTTTTGACTCTCCGCCTAGCCGGAACCCAGCCCCGCGTCCTCCAGCCGTGGGGCTTTTTTCGTATTTTTCAATCGCACTGCACGGTTGTACCTTTGTGGAAAAAGACAAAGGCATGACTGGCACAACGACATTCCCACAGATGGTTTTCTCTTCGTCGATACCGCAGGTTTCGGTGGTTACCGACGAGACGCGCGTCCACGCCGTCGTCACGCTGGGCGGCGACGAGATTTATGACGAATACCTCTACCCCGGCGGCGGGGGCAAGGTGGAGGTGCAGGACATCTCGGGGCTGGTGTCCGTCCACGTCCGCACGAAGCTCGTGGCAGGCCTCGAGGTGGCGCTCTACGAGGAGCGCGTCGCCGGCGAGGGGGACGAGGAGCAGGCCACGGAGACCGACAGGCTGGTGCTGGCGACGAGGGTGGTGTACTGCGCCGCCCTCGTGGAGCAGGACGCGTTGACTTTCTGCTCAAAGAACTTCCTGACGCTCTACCGCGGCAAGCGGCTCACCTCCATGGGCAGGCTGGAATACCTGCACTTCATCCACAGCGAGCTGACCGACGACACGCCGGCCGTGACGGCAAGCTACACCGACGGCACGCAGCAGACGTTCACGCCCGAAAAGGTGGGCGGCAACGACGACTACTCGACAATCGACGTGTCGCCGGCGAACTTCGCCGCCGAGGGCAAGACGCTCTACAAGTACGAGGTGCAATGCGGGTGGAGGGAGTGCCACTTCGACATCGACCTGCGTAACCCCGACGTCGCCCCGGTACTGCTGTTCACAAACAGCTTCGGGTGCCAGGAGATAGCCTACTGCCTCGGCACGCACACGGTGTCGCCCGAATTCAACTTCTCGTCGGCCTACATCGGGCAGAACAAGAGGAACTACGACGTGGAGGAGGTGCGCACGTTCAAGGCCGACACCGGCGTGCTGACCTACCCGATGGCGTTCTGGTTCAACGACCTCTTCCGCTCCGACGAGGTGCAGCTGCTCAACTTCTACGACGGCGAGCCGCACCCGGGGAGGATGGTCGTCATAACGGACGTGAAGGCGGAATACGACAACAACCACGACACCCTGCCGCGCTTCACCTTCTCTTACGAGTACGCCCAGCGCAACCACAACGTGCTCGACGTGGAAAGGGCGGGACGCATCTTCGACAACACATTCGACCATACTTTCAATTAAAATGGAAATAAAGGTTATACACTTCTCACAAGTCCTTAAACTGACGTGAGTTCGGCATAAGAAAACCATTAAAAAAGTTGTGGGAATGGAATATTTTTAGTACCTTTATAGTTGACAATC
>CALUGU010000087.1 GCA_944320255.1 uncultured Prevotella sp.
GACACTCCCGGGGGCTTTGCGCCCCCGCCGTTAGGCGGCCCCCGCAGTGTTTTTCATGGTTTTGGGCTGAAGCCATTCCACTAAAACGTTGCGTTTCTATTTGGACAATTCAATTTCCGAGATGTAGCTTATCTCATCCAAAGATAATGCAAATCGAAAGAGATGCAAATCCAAAGGACATAGAGCCTGGAAAACAAAAAAAATCCTGCCGATATGTTTCAGCAGGATTTCCGTTGTGGGCGTTGAGGGAGTCGAACCCCCGACCCTCTGCTTGTAAGGCAGATGCTCTAAACCAACTGAGCTAAACGCCCTTACTGTTGTAAAGCGAGTGCAAAGGTATTACATTTTCAGCAAACAACCAAACTTTTTCGATGTTTTTTTCGTCACAGGCATAAAAAGTCATACAAAAAAGCTGCCCCGCAAGCGCGAGGCAGCCATTTTATCAGGTTTGACAATCTGCGTTACTTAGATATTTCAACAGTAGCACGACGGTTGTAAGACGGCGGCACGAGCGTGTCAACTCCACCCTTTGCCTCGATCTTGATGTTCTCTCTCTTGACGCCCATGTTGACGAGTTCCTCGGCAACACGCTCTGCACGCCTCTGTGAGAGGTCGCGGTTGTAGTCGGCGTTGCCCGTAGCGCTGTCAGCATAGCCCGTCACCAAGAGCGTAGCGTTGTTGTCCTTTGAGTAGTCGGCAAGGTTCTTCACGTTCACGAGATCCTTCTTTGAAGCGATCTTGTCCCTGTCGATGTTGAAGAATACAGACACAGGAGTGGTGACATACTCTTTCTCAACCTTAACAGCAGGCTCGGCCTTCTTGTTGGCAAGCTCGCTCTTCAGGCGTTCGTTCTCGGCCTTCTCGTCGGCCAACTGTGCGTTAAGCGCGTCGATTTGCGACTGTGACAGAGCCTTGATTGCGTCAACATCGGGCACCTTGTTCCACCTCTTCTTACCGAGATTGTACGTAACGCCCACTTCGGCGTAAACGTGGTTGGGGTGGTTCATGATGCCTGAACCCATCTCTGCGGGCATGCCGCAGATGTCGCTCTCGTAGCGGTTCCATCCGATTTCAAAGTTGATGGCGAGACGCTTGTTAACCCAAAACTCGTTCAAGATACCGACGCTCAGGCCCATTGAGTACCTGTTGTACGTGCAAGAGCGGGCCAAGCCGGCACCGACGAACGGAATGAAGTTCCATACGCGGTTCTCGTTGTAGCCGCAAAGCAGGTTGCTCAGGTTAAAGAGCACGTGCTCGTTGAGCATCCAGTACTTGTTCTCGGTTTCGATGTTCTGGTCGTTCCAAACCGACTTTCCCCATATTCCCTGCAACTTTGTGCGGAGACCTATGCCGGGAGTGAACCACTTACCGATGGCGATTGCGGCACCCGGATTTGAGCGGAACGCCTTGAACGGGTTCTTAGTGAAGCCCATGCCGTCCTCATAATTTCCGTACCACACTTCCCAAGTGACTCCGCCCTGGATGAACCAGTTGCTCCAGAAAGAGTTGGTCGCTACACTGTACTTCTCGGTTATTTCGTCATTCTGGGCAGACACACCCATCGAGAAGCACGCAAAAAACAATGCGATTAATAACTTCTTCATAGTCATACATTATTAAATATCAACAAAATGTCCTCGTGCCCTCACACTACGAGGACACCTACAATGCAAAGATATGTAATATTTTCCATACTTACAATCTTTTTCACTTATTATTTTACATTTTTATTGAAATTTTCTTCAATAACAGTTACCAAACGTGGACAAATCAGCAAAAAAGCCGTTCGATGTCCTGCTGCTTGAGCACGCACACCGCCGGACTGCCGTCTGGCGCATAGTTGACGTTCGAGCACGTGAACAGTTCGTTTACGATGTTTTCCATCTCGGCGTTGCTCAGCACCTGGCCGTAAGGCACAGCCGCGCTGCGCGCTAATTGCAGGGCGAGTTTGCGGCTTACGCCGTCGGCCACCGAAGCGCCCGTCTCGGCGGCCTCGCCCACCATGTCCTTGAGCAGCTTTACGTAGTCTACGCCTTCAAGGCCTGCCGGCACGCCATTGACGGAATAGCTGCCGCCGCCGAGCGGCGACAACTCGAAGCCCAGCTTGCCGAGTTCGGGCATGATTTTCTGCAACACCACAGTCTCCGCCGGCGTGAACTGCGCCATTTCGGGGAACAGCATCTGCTGCGAATGGCCGCTGCGCCCGTCCATCTGTGCGAGGTATTTCTCATAGAGGATGCGCGTATGGGCGCGGTGCTGGTCGATAATCATCAATCCTGACTTAACCGCCGTCATAATGTATTTGCCCTTGTATTGATAGTGCGCGGGCGACTTCTCGTCGGCTACGGCGCCGCCTTGCCCGGCGTCGTTAAGTGGGAAGATACCACCCTCCGCGCCAGCGTCGTCCTGGCTGCCGACCTGACCGCCCGCGTCAAGCCCCTCGTAGAGTTTTTCCCACCCGCCGGCCTGCGCTCCCATAGGCTTTGCGGGGGTGTGCGCCGGCGACTGTTTGAAGGGGTTGTACTCCGGATTGAAACTGAGCTTCGGGGCCGCCGCGCCGCCGTTAGCAGAGCCGAACACGGGTATGTCGGGCCGGCCCTCGGTGTCAAAGTCTATCGACGGCACGTCGTTGAACCGCCCCAGGGAGTCTTTCACGGCGGCCGTCAATATCTGCCACACCGTCTGCTCGTTCTCGAATTTTATCTCGGTCTTTGTCGGGTGGATGTTTACGTCGATGTCTTCAGGGCTGATGTCGAAGTATATGAAATAAGGCACTTGCTCGCCAGCGGGCAGCAGCCTTTCGTAAGCCGACATAACGGCCTTGTGGAAATACGGGTGCTTCATATACCTGCCGTTGACGAAGAAGTACTGGTGGGCGCCTTTCTTGCGCGCCGCCTCCGGCTTGCCGATGAAGCCCTTGATGTTGCACACCGAGGTCTCCACGCCAACAGGCAGCAGGTCTTGGTTGAGCTTCTTGCCGAACACGTCGGCTATGCGCTGCCGCAGGCTGCCACACCTGAGATTGAACATCTCCACGCCGTTGCTGTGGAAGGTGAAGGCTATTTCAGGATACACAAGCACTATGCGCTCAAAGGCGGCGAGTATGTTGTTCAGCTCCGTAGTGTTCGACTTGAGGAACTTCCTCCTCGCCGGCACGTTGTAGAATATGTTTTCAACGGAGAAGTTGCTGCCTACGGGGCACGACACCGGCTCTTGCCCGGTAACTTTCGACCCCGCCACTGACAGGTGGGTGCCTATCTCGTCGGCTGCGGCGCGCGTGCGCAGCTCCACCTGCGCCACGGCGGCTATCGAGGCGAGGGCTTCGCCGCGGAAACCCATCGTGCGCAGGGCGAACAGGTCGTCGGCCTTGCGTATCTTCGACGTGGCGTGACGCTCGAACGACATGCGCGCGTCGGTCTCTGACATGCCCTTGCCGTTGTCGATCACCTGTATCGACGTGCGTCCCGCGTCGGTCACGAGCACGTCTATTCTCGTTGCGCCAGCGTCAACGGAGTTTTCCACCAGTTCTTTCACAACCGACGCTGGACGCTGTATCACCTCGCCGGCGGCAATCTGGTTGGCCACCGAGTCGGGCAGCAGTTGTATTATATCGCTCATATTCTTATCGTAAAAGCCCCATCAAATCCCCAGAGGGGGACTTTGGCGGGCGGTGTCTTAATATCATTCTGTCATTGAGACGGCAACCGCATCGTTACGCCCTGGCAAGTTCGTGGCTGACGGCCGTTTCGCAATATGCCACCTTTTACGCCGCAAAAGGGCGTCTTTCGCATTGCGAAAGGGCGTCTTTTACGAGGCGAAAGGGCACAACTTGCGCAGGCGGTTGTAACATATTAAAAATCAGGAGGTTATGGATTGTCATAAAGTCAGCAGCATTTTCCACACCGCAAACAGCAGGACGAGCAGCACAAGAATGATGCCATAGCTTAAAACGAAGCCGCCGTTCAACCTGCGCTGACGCCTGCGGCGGGCGTGCTTCGTTGCGTCGAGAAACATCCCACGCAGCCGCCCGTGGTCCGAGCCGTCCCCGGCCTTCATCCCAAGTTCGGCCTTCGCCCTGTCTTCCACGGCCTTGAGCCTGTCCTTGCGCTCGTCGGCGTAGATGTATTCGTGCCTGAAGCCGCGCGGCTTCCGCTGACTGAAAAGTCCCATCCTTCCTCCTTTACTTATTCTACGGGCTGTCCCAGAGGCTGCGCCTCGTCGGGCTTTGCCGCCTCGCCCGCTTGCGGCGGAGCCGTTGCGGCGTCGGGCGCGGCGGCCCTGTCGGTAACTACTCCGCCGTTGCCAATAAACTGCAACGGAGCCTCGCGCCGCTGTATGGTCTTCAGCTCGGTGCCCTTGGCCTTGCCGCGCCAGTTGAAAATGTCATACTTGTCGCGCGGACGTACATAGTCGAACCAAGCGAACGACGGCAGTTCTTTCTTCGACGGCGGTATCTGCGTTATCGGATACATGATGCTGTGCTGCTTGCACGTCCAGATGGATTGCAGCTGGCGGTTCTTCATGAACATCCTCATGGTGTCCGTCTCAAGGTTGGTCATGCTTATGTAAGAGCTGTCCTTGTCGTCAAAATAGTAATACACGGCCTGCACGTTGCCTATGGCCTCGGTCTCGCGGATGCTCCCGTCCTCGAAATATCCGAACATCTCGCGCGAGGCTATCTGGTTGAACTTCGTGCTGTCGGGCAGCATTTCCACCGAAAGGGCTTGGTTGATGACGTGGGCGCGGTCGATGGTCGAGTCTTTCATGAACACCTCTATCACCTCGCCGAGCAGCTGGCGGTTGGCGTTCCAGACTATCGGGTCCCTGTACATCGTGAGGCACGAGTCCTTCGTGTTGTACACCAGCGAATCGCACACGGCCTGGACGTCCGTGCGGAAGGCCCTTACCTTATAATAACAATGCGCCTTGCGGTACACCGAGTCGGTGTTTATGTTGAAGGTGTAGACCTTCATCGTGTCCGAGTGTACGAACAAGGTGTCGCCCTGCGAATAGTCTTTCATCACCGCGCTGTCCGTCGCGAAGGCGAAGCCCGTGCTGTCGTTGTACCAGAAATAGTTGCTCGTCATCTGGTTTTTGTTCACCGTGTCGTTATACACCACGTTGCCGAAGCCTTGGCTTATGGCCTTCTTCTCGTCATTGAACAGGCTGTCGGCGGTCAGCGTCTTGCCGTTGTTCTCAAGGGTGGAACGGCCGTAGAGGCGTGCGAAATCTTTGTTTGTGTCGTAATATCCCTGCGAGGTGTGTATGAGGCTTGCGCCCGACGTTATCTTTGACGGGCCCACGATGTGCGCCAACGACGTGCGCGTGTCGTAATGCAAGGTGTCTGTGTTCAGCACGAATTTTGGATTTTTCAGGTCTACGTTGTAGTTGAATATCGCAATCCTCGTCTCCGTGTCATACTCTCCCCAGTCTGACACGAGCACGTTGTCGCGGTCTACCATCTTGCCGCCCTCGAAAAAGTAGCCTATGCCGTAAAGCCGGTCGTAGTTGAGACTGTCGGTGTAGAGCTTCGTGCGGCGGTGGGTCAGCACAACGTTGTGGCGCGCCTCGGCCATCTGGGCGTCGCCGTCGTAGAATGCGTAATCGCTGAACAGCGAGAGTGTGTCGCCTTGGTACATCCTTACGTGGCCGAAGGCGCGGAACGAGTTGCTCTGCTGGTAGAAGTAGGCGCTGTCGCAATAGAGCCTCGCCCCCTTGTGGCGGAACTGCACGTTGCCGTTGAGCACCTGGGCGTCGGGCACGCGGCCGAACCTGTCGTATCTCAACCTGTCGGCGTGGACTAAGTAGACGCGCTCGTTGGCCGGGGTGCGCTTACGCTTCTTCGGGGCTTGGCGCGACTGCACCAGGCCAAGCCCAAACAGGCACAGGATTACCAGAATGATAATCCTATGCCCGCGGAATAAAGTGGTGTTGATATTGTTCGTTGTCATTTAATCCAACCTTTGTATTGGAAATCGCAACCTTTGTAACGGTCGTTTATGCGCACGTAAGTCGTCATTATCTTGTCTTTTATCCAGTTGTCGATGTATTCCTCCTTGCGCTTGGCCAGCACGATGTCTTTCATCGCCTGGAAATCCTCGGTTATCGTGGCGCGGTGCGTGTCTATGCGGTTTCTCAACCTTACGATGGCGCACATCGTTCGCCCGTTCTTCTCATTAATCATCCGGAACGGGGCGGACACTTCGCCCACCTTGAGCGTGTCAACCACCTTGGCAACTTCAGACGGGAGGTTGCGCATCTGGAAACGGCTCGTCATGCGTCCGTCGTTCCCCATGTTGGCCATGAGTCCGTTGTTGTTGCGCGTGTCCTTGTCGTCAGAGATGTAACTTGCGGCCTGATCGAATGAGATTTTGCCTCCGCGGATGTCACGGGCAAGCGAGTCGAGCTGCGACGAGGCGAAGTCGATGGCGGCTTGTGTGACTTTCGGTTTCATCAGTATGTGCCTCACCTTTATCTTGTCGCCGCGCTTGTCGATCAGCTGGATGATGTGGAAGCCGAACTCCGTCTCCACAATCTTGGATATTTTCTTCGGGTCGGTAAGGTTGAAAGCCACGCTTGCGAACGTCGGGTCGAGCATGCCACGGCCTACGTAGTCCTCAAACTCGCCGCCTTGGCGGGCCGTTCCGGGGTCTTCAGAGTACAGGCGGGCCAGCGTGGCGAACGAAGTCTCGCCGTTGGTGACGCGCTCTGTGTAGTCGCGGAGCGTGTTTTTCACACGGTCTATTTCCTCCTGTTCCACCTTCGGCGTGCGTGTTATTATCTGAACCTCCACCTCCGTAGGTATGATGGGCAGGCTGTCTTCGGGCAAAGTGCTGAAATAGCGGCGCACGTCAGCGGGTGACACCGTGATGTCTGCCACCAAGTTCTCGCGCTCGCGGTCGATAAGCAGGCGGTCGCGGAAGTCGTCGTGCAGGTTCTGGCGCATCTCGGTGAGGCTCATGTTCTTGTATTCCTCAAGCCTTTCCTTGTCGCCGCCCACCATCTGTATCCACATATTGATTTGCCGCTCTACGCTCTGCGACACTTCAGACTCGCTCACTTCAACACTGTCTATCGCCGCCTGGTGCAGAAAGAGCTTCTGGACGGCGAGCTGTTCGGGTATCTTGCAATCCGGATTACCGTCCCATTTCACTCCCTCCATCTCGCTTTGCAGCTTGACGTTCTCGACGTCTGACAGCAGAATTGGCTCGTCGCCAACCACCCAAATCACTTCGTCAACAACGCTGGCGGGGTCTGGCCCTTCCTCCACGGAGTCGGCTTTTGCCGTTACGGAGTCACCGTCAGGCGCCGGGAACGCCCCCCGCGCCACGCCGTTTACCGTCCCGGCACTGACACCGGCGAAGAAAAACGCCGACGCGGCGAGCCATAAGACCGTTTTATATCTTACCTTCATTATCCTTATTTAGTATGCTTGTTTACTGTTTTCAACACGTCTTCATACACCTCGAAGGGGTATTTCTTGCGAAGTTCAGCCACCCACTGCTTCTCAAGCATCTCCTGATAGTCGGCTGTCACGAGGCCGCGCACGTCCTTGTAACTCTCAGGTTTCTTCTTGAGCAGCTTGCCGTAAACGGCGTCGATGGGAAAATCCTTCAGTTGCTTGACGGTTGTGTCCTTTTTGAACACCATCTTATCGATGAATGCGTTGTCGCCCTCCTTGAATATGCCTTTCTCCACACGTATCCTAAGCACGGAGTCGCTGTTGAACGTAGTGCGCAAAACTTCCGCCCATTTGTCGAACGGGACGTCCTTGACACACTCGCGCACGGAGTCAACGTCGGCCTTCTGCTTCACGTGGTAAACCATTCCCTTGTACCTCGGCTCCGTCCAGTAGTAGCGTTTCTTGTTCTTGTTGAAGAAGGCTTCAAGGCCGGCCTCGTCGTTGGCAGCCTTCTCCCACACGGTGCGGTTGCTTATCTCGTAAAGCAACAGGCCGTCATGATACTCGCCGATGAGGTATTTCAGCGACGGGTCTTTGGCCACAAGCTCCTTCTCCTTGTCGGCTATGACGTCCTCCTTGGCCTTCGTACCGCCGGAGGCTTTCACCAGCTTGTCTATCTGCTTGGTGATGACGCTCTCGCGCAGGCCGCGCGCATCGATGAAGCGCAGGATGTTAGCCTTGAGCGAGTCGAACGGTTCGAGCTGCTTGCGGTCTTTCATCAGGATGATATGGAAGCCCACAGGCGACTGCACCACGCCGCTCATCTCGCCGGGTTGCAGGGCGTAAGCCGCGTCTTCAAACTCCTTGAGGGTCTGTCCGGGCTGAAGCCATGGAAGCTCTCCGCCGTTCCTTGCCGACCCTGGGTCTTGCGAATATTTGCGTGCCAGCTCGGCGAAGTCGGCGCCGCCCTTCAACACATTATATATAGAGTCGGCCCTCTGGCGCGCTTCTTCCAGCTTTGCCGTGGTGGCTTTCTGCTCCACGTACATAAGGATGTGTGCGGGCTTTATAAGTCCGCGCGGGCCAATGTGTTCCTTGGTGCGGTCGTATATCTCGCGCGCCTCGGCCAGCATGGCGGCGCTGTCGGCGAAAGCGGGGCGCACCTCCTGGTCGCGGTACATGGCAAACTCTTTCTTGAAAGAGCTTAGCGTGTCGAGCTTGGCGTCGTAAGCCGCCGCCACTTTCAGCTTGTAGTTTATGAAAAGGTCAACGTAGTCTTCCACTGACTTGCGGTCGATTACGTCTTCCGTATTGTTCTTGTTGTAAGAATACTCAAACTCCGAGCGCGTAACAGGCACTCCGTTGATTTTCATCACAACGGGGTCGTCGCCCTGGGCGTAAGCCACGCTTCCGCAAATGAGCATGGCCGCTATAAGATTTGAAAACTTCATATACTTTTTATCAGTTGACAAGTCCCCAGTGACGAGCAGACAAGCGGATTTGCCGTGTTACTCGTCTGCTTGCGCCTTGTCTGCTTGTCACTTGTTTACTTGTCTGCTAAAAGCTCGTCTGCTTGTCTGCTAAAAAACTTGCCTGCTAAGAAAATCACTCGTGGCGCGAATAGTTCGGAGCCTCGCTCGTGATGGTGATGTCGTGCGGATGGCTCTCAAGCACGCCGGCGTTGGTGATGCGCACGAACTTCGCTCCGTGCAGCGCGGTGATGTCGTTTGCGCCGCAGTAGCCCATGCCTGAGCGCAGACCGCCCACAAGCTGGTAGATGACTTCCTGCACCGTTCCCTTGTAAGGCACACGGCCGGCGATGCCTTCGGGCACGAGTTTCTTCACGTCCTTTGTGTCGGCCTGGAAGTAGCGGTCTTTCGAGCCGTTCTCCATCGCCTCAAGGCTGCCCATGCCACGGTAGCTCTTGAACTTACGGCCATTGAAGATGATGGTGTCGCCGGGGCTTTCCTCCGTGCCGGCAACGAGCGAACCGATCATCACGCAATGGCCTCCGGCGGCCAAAGCCTTAACGATGTCGCCCGAATAGCGCAGTCCGCCGTCGGCGATGAGGGGCACGCCGGTGCCTTCGAGGGCGCAAGCCACGTCGTAAACGGCGCTAAGCTGCGGCACGCCTACGCCGGCAACCACGCGCGTGGTGCAGATGCTGCCAGGGCCGATGCCCACCTTAACGGCGTCGGCACCGTTGTCTACGAGCATCTTGGCAGCCGCGCCCGTAGCCACGTTGCCCACAACGATGTCAACGTTGGGGAACGCCGCCTTGGCCTCGCGCAGCTTCTCGATAACGCCCTTCGAGTGTCCGTGGGCGGTGTCGATGACTATCGCGTCGGCGTTAGCCTCAACCAAGGCCTGTATGCGGTCGAGCGTGTCGGTGGTGACTCCCACTCCGGCGGCCACGCGCAGGCGGCCCTTGTCGTCCTTGCAGGCCATAGGCTTGTCCTTGGCCTTGGTTATGTCCTTGTATGTTATAAGCCCTACGAGCTTGTTGTCCGAGTCAACCACGGGCAGCTTCTCAATCTTGTTCTCCTGCAATATCTGCGCCGCGTCGGTAAGGTCGGTGCGTATGTGCGTGGTGACGAGGTTCTCGCAGGTCATCACCTCGTCAATCTTACGGTCGGGGCGACGCTCGAAACGCAAGTCCCTGTTGGTGACGATGCCAACCAAGTGGCCGTCCTCGTCAACCACGGGTATGCCGCCGATATGGTATTCGGCCATCATGTTGAGAGCTTCCTGCACGGTAGAGCCGCGGCGTATGGTCACAGGGTCGTAAATCATACCGTTCTCGGCGCGCTTAACTATCGCCACCTGGCGCGCCTGCTCGTCTATCGGCATGTTCTTGTGGATTACGCCGATGCCGCCCTCGCGGGCTATCGCTATCGCCATAGCCGACTCGGTTACGGTGTCCATCGCAGCGGTGACGAAAGGAATGTTCAGCGCGATGTTGCGTGAGAACTTGGTTTTCAACTCTACCGTCTTGGGCAGTACTTCTGAATAAGCTGGGATTAAGAGGACGTCGTCAAAGGTAAGGCCGTCCATCACGATTTTATCTGCAACAAATGATGACATATATAACTTGAAAATTTATTGCGTGCAAATTTAGCAAAAAAATTCAATACGTGCAGCGTTATTCACGTTTTTTCGCACAATAATTTCCGCCAAGCTCCCATTCATTAAGAATTTAAAGAATTTAGAGAAGTTATAGAATTTATCACTCCGCTTACGCTCCGTTAGAAGTTAAAGCCAAATGCTTTGCTTACAGGGCACAAGGCTATTGGCTCTAAATTCTATAACTTCTCTAAATTCTTTAACTTCTTAATAAATGTCTGCATTTTAATAAATCACTGTAAATCTTCAGGCATGGGAACGACTACAATGTCACCGCTGCACCGGATGCCGTAATATACATCACGCACACGGCCTTGTATA
>CALUGU010000088.1 GCA_944320255.1 uncultured Prevotella sp.
ATGTGGTAAATGGTGTTCTCCTTGTTCTTCTTGCCACGCACGCGGCGCAGGATGGCCTCGATACGGAACACAAGCTCTTCCATTGAGAACGGCTTTGTGATGTAGTCGTCGGCGCCGATCTTGAAGCCTTCGAGGATGTCTTCTTTCAAAGTCTTGGCCGTGAGGAAGATGATTGGTATCTCGGCGTTGGCCTGGCGTATCTCCTGGGCCAGCGCAAAACCGTCTTTCTTGGGCATCATCACGTCGAGGACGCAGATGTCGAACTTGCTTTTCAGAAAGGCCTTATAACCTGCCTCGCCGTCTGGGCAAAGCTCTGCGCTGTAACCTTTGGCTTGCAAATATTCGCGAAGCAACATTCCGAGGTTCTCGTCGTCTTCGCACAATAGGATTTTCAATTTCTCGTCCATAGTCTTTCTATTTTTTAATTATTGGTAATGATATTATGAATTTCGTTCCTTTTCCACGCTCGCTCTCCACGTGTATCTCGCCTTTATGCAGGTCTACCATCTTCTTCACGTATGCAAGACCGAGGCCGAAGCCCTTAACGTCGTGCACGTTTCCGGTGTGCACACGGTAAAACTTCTCAAAGATTTTCTTCAGGTTTTCCTTCTTTATGCCCACGCCGTTGTCCTTGACTGACAGGTAGAGCTTGTCCTTGTCGTTCCAAGTTGCAATGTCAAGCTCCACGGGACGTTCCGGGTCACGGTATTTAACGGCGTTGTCAAGCAGGTTGAAGATGACGTTCGTGAAGTGCATTTCATCAACGTAGATGGTAGGTTCGGTAGCCTCAAGCCGCGTGGTTATGTGCCCGCCGGTGTGTTCAACACGCAGGGTGAACGTATTGGCGACGCTCTCCACCATGTCGTTAAGGTTGAGTTCACGCTTCTTGAAGATGGCTTTCTTACGGTCGAACATCGACATTTGCAACACTTTCTCGACAAGGAAGCGCAAGCGTTTTGACTCGTCGTTGATTACTCCACCTAAGTGTTTCATCATCACGGGGCTCTTAGTCACGGCTTCATCGTTAAGCATCTGCGCGGCAAGCGATATGCTGCTGATGGGTGTTTTCAGCTCGTGCGTCATATTGTTGATAAAGTCATTCTTGATTTCCGTGTAACGTTTCTGCCTGAAAATCACGACTATCGTGAAGATGAAAGTCACCAGCAGGACGATGGTAAACGCCACCGAAGGTATCATGAACTTCACTCCGCTGAAGATATAGCTGCTCATGTCAGGGAAGTGTATGCGCACAACGCCCATCTTGTTGGAAGGGTCGTTTCTGAAAAGAACCTGCGAATAGGTGTAGTCTTCGCCTTCCCCGGTGTAATCCGGACAACGGTAGACCTCGCGTCCGTCCTGCGTTGAGACAGTGAAATGATACGGAATGTCAATGCCGTTGTTCATCAGCTCCGTCTTGATGTCCTGGTCGAGCATCCTGAAATTTATGCGTTCGCGCAGCGGTTTGTCTGAAGCTGTGTACAGGATGCTGTAAACCACCTCGTCGAGCAGGGCTTTTTGATAGATGTATCGGTTCTTCACCATCTCACGCATTGACTTTGTGGCCTCTGAAATAGAGTTTTTGTCGCTGCGCAAAATCACCGCCTTAGGTATGGAAGACGGCTTCATGCTAATCGTCTTAAGCTCAAACGTGGAGTATATGGCGCCGTTATGCCCCACGACGGGCGGCTGGTGAGAGTGTTGCACAAGCTCGCCGTCCCCGTCGGGCGCGTCTTCCAAGGAGTCGTTTTTAAACACCTTGCGCTCCGTGGCGTTGACATCCTTTTCAAGATACTTTAGCGTCTCGTTAAGCTCAAGGTTGCGCGAAGCCTGGTAAAGGGCTTTGTTGACAGACTCGTCAAACTGCTCTTTCTTCATGTGAACCATCGCCTCGATGTATTTCAGCTGCATGAAAAGCAGCACGAGAAACGACAGTCCCATCACTATCGCTACTAACCAAATAGTCGTTTTCTTCATAACGGCAAATATATTGCAAAAAGGAAAGCAAGCAAGTGGTTTTGTTAATCAAATCGGTTGAATTTATCTATATTAACCTAAAATCAACGTTTTACTTAACAATAATCAAGTATCGCACATTAGCGAACCATCATAAAATGTAAACCTAAAGTTTACTAATGGGGCAAATAATAATGACTAATAATGTACAAAAAGAAAGGCAAGGATACGCTGTTTACGCATCCTTGCCCCAAATGTTCACGCCTTATGCAGCCACAGGCTTGCAGCCGGGCGGAATGAAACGATTTTCCGTGAGCCTGTTATTCGTCCTTATCGGCAGTTTCAGCCTCGTGCTCCTTGATTAGCTCTTGCTGTATTTCGTTCGGAACAAGCTCGTAGCTTGCAAACTTCGTTGTGAACGAAGCACGTCCTCCAGTCAAAGAGCTTAACGAAATAGAGTAATTGGCAAGCTCCTTCTGCGGTATCTTAGCCTGCAACTTCTGGTATCCGGCCTCGCTGTCCATACCCATGATGAGGGCGCGGCGTCCCTGGAGGTCGCTCATAACGTCGCCCATGAAATCTGCGGGAACGTACACCTCAAGGTCGTAAATCGGCTCAAGGATCTTCGGGCCGGCGTTCTTGAAGGCGTCAGAGAAGGCGTGGCGTGCGGCCAGCATGAACGAAAGCTCGTTGCTGTCAACAGGGTGCATCTTGCCGTCGTACACCACTACGCGGACGTCACGTGCGTAGCTGCCCGTCAGCGGGCCTTGCTCCATACGTTCCATGACGCCTTTCAGTATGGCGGGCATAAAGCGGGTGTCGATTGCTCCGCCGACAACCGAGTTGATGAACACGAGCTTTCCGCCCCATTCGAGGTCGATCACTTCCTTGCTCTTGATGTTCATCTTGTACTCTTGGCCGTTGAACTTGTAAGTAACGGGGTCCGGCATGCCCTCGGCGTAAGGCTCAACGATAAGGTGAACCTCGCCGAACTGGCCTGCTCCACCCGACTGTTTCTTGTGGCGGTAGTCGGCGCGCGCAGCCTTTGTGATGGTCTCACGGTAAGGTATCTTGGCATCAACGAACTTCACCGGTATCTTCTCGTTGTTCTCCAAACGCCATTTCAACGTGCGCAGGTGGAACTCTCCCTGGCCGTGGATGATGGTCTGCTTCAGCTCCTTGCTCTGCTCAACAACCCACGTCGGGTCTTCCTGGCGCATCTTGGTGAGCGCGGCCATGAGCTTCTCTGTGTCCGCTTCGTTCACAGCTTTGATGGCTCGTGAATACTTAGAGTTAGGATATTTGATGAAGTCGAACCTGTTGTCGCAGTCCTTTCCGTTAAGGGTGTTGCCTGTCTTCACATCCTTCAGCTTGACGGTGCAACCTATGTCGCCCGCGTTAAGGCAGTCAACCGGCTGGCGGTTCGCACCCGCGCAAACATAGATGTTGGCTATGCGCTCCTTCGAGCCGCGGTCGGCGTTGCTCAGGTCGTCGCCCGGCTTCACGCTGCCGCTCATCACCTTGAAGTAAGAAACTTCTCCGATGTGAGGCTCAACGCCCGTCTTGAAGAAATAAAGAGACTCCGGACCGTTGGATTCAGCGGGTACTTCCTCGCCGCGTGTGTTGTGGACTTTAGGCATTTCGCTCACGAACGGCACCACGTTGCCCAAGAATTCCATCAACCTGCGCACGCCCATACTCCGGCCTGCACATACGCAGAACACGGGGAATATCGACCTCGTGACAAGTCCCTTGCGGATGCCTTCACGCATTTCGTCCTCCGTCAGCGTCTCTTCCTCAAAGAATTTCTCCATCAATGTCTCGTCGTTCTCGGCGGCAGCCTCAACGAGAGCCTTGTGCAGCTCCATCGCCTTGTCCATCTCCTCGGCGGGGATGTCCTCGATGATAGGCGCTCCGCCTTCCGGCTTCCATGAATATTTCTTCATCAGGAGAACGTCTATCAGGGCATTGAAGCCCGGCCCTGTCTCAATCGGATATTGTATCTGGACGCACTTGGAACCATAGATGTCCTTCATGCTGTTGATTATCACGTCAAAGTCACACTTGTCGCTGTCAAGCTGGTTGACGAGGAAGATAACCGGCTTCTTCAGCTTCTCTGTGTAGCGGTAATTGTTTTGCGTGCCGACTTCCGGGCCGTACTGGCCGTTGATTAATATCAAAGCCTGGTCGGTCACGTTGAGGGCCGTGATGGCTCCGCCTACGAAGTCGTCGGCTCCTGGGCAGTCAATGATATTAAGTTTCTTGTTGTTCCACTCTACGTTAAAAACGGTTGAGAATACCGAGTAGCCGTATTCCTGCTCAACCGGGAAATAGTCACTCACCGTGTTCTTCGCTTCCACGTTTCCACGGCGCTTTATCACACCACTTTCATACAACATAGCTTCGGCAAGAGTAGTCTTGCCTGAACCCGCACTGCCAAGCAACGCGATGTTTTTGATTTCGTTTGTTTGGTAAACTCTCATATTGTCATAGATTTAAGTTTGTTACAAATACTGGCCTCTAAGTTACGCATTTTTACGCTAATACGCAAAACAAAACAATAAAAAGCGCAAAAAAATTAAAACATATTAGTAATTTTGTACGCAAATTCATTTTCTAAGCATAATGTACAATGGCGTCAGCCCGATTGTGAATTATGAAATGTAAACCATGAATTAAAAACGATGTCCGGTATTTACATACACATCCCATTCTGCCGCAGCCGCTGCGTCTATTGCGGCTTTTACTCCACCACGCTCCTCGACCTGCGTCGCCGTTACGTTGAAGCGTTATGCAACGAGATGCGGCTTAGGAAAGATTACATCGGCGGAACGTTCAACACGGTGTACTTAGGGGGCGGAACGCCGTCGCTGTTGGCGGCCGACGAACTCGCCACGCTGTTCCATTATATATATAAGGTGTACGCCGTTGCGCCCGACGCCGAGGTTACAATGGAATGCAACCCTGACGACGTGACGCCCGGCTTCGCCGAAATGCTCACAAGGCTGCCCGTCAACCGCGTGAGCATGGGCGCGCAGACGTTCAGCGACGCGCGGCTGCGCTTCTTGCGCCGGAGGCACACGGCCGGCGAGGTTAGCCGCGCCGTAAGCCTGCTGAGGCGCGCAGGCATCGGCAACATCAGCATCGACCTTATGTTCGGTTTCCCAGGCGAGACGCTCGACGAATGGTCTGCCGACATAACGGTGGCGCTCGCCCTTGGCGTTGAGCACATCTCGGCGTACAGCCTGATGTACGAGGAAGGCACGCCGCTGGCGGCAATGCTGGAGCAAGGGCGGGTGGAAGAAGCCGACGACGAGCTAAGCCGTGCCATGTACGACACGCTCGTGCAGCGGCTGAAAGCGGCCGGTTACGAGCATTACGAGATAAGCAACTTTGCAAAAAAGGGCTTCCGCTCGCGCCACAACAGCAGCTATTGGCGGCAAGAGCCGTACATAGGGCTTGGGGCGGCGGCGCACTCGTTCGACCTGAAGTCGCGGCAGTGGAACGCCGCCGACATACGCAAATACATTACCTCGACAACCAACGGCTCCGTGCCTTTTGAGCGTGAAACGCTCGACAAGGACACTACGTTCAACGACATCGTGACAACGGCCTTGCGCACTTGCGAAGGCATCGACATTGTGAGCATTGAGGACACGCTCGGCAAGGCGTACAGGGACACGCTGGAAACGAACGCCGCACAACACATCAAAGAAGGTCTTTTAACGTCTGACGGCAGACATCTCAAGCTGACGCACGAGGGAATTTTCATCAGCGACATGGTGATGAGCGACTTGATGATTGTATGACTTTACGGAGTTAAACATTATTAAAACGGCAAGAACATTTTAACATTACGACGCAGGAAAACCGTTTTTCGCACGGCAACTCGCATTTTGCTATGAAAAACGCCGTTTTTCGCTCTTTCCGCAATGTCTTGTCTGCCAACGAGTTACACAACGAGGCAATCCTACAGGCGACATTTTAAAGCTCAAAAAGCCGCCGTTTAACGGCGTTTTACCACAAAACGGCTTGCAAACAAACGTCATCAGCAATGCAAGAAGCCGCAAAACGCACGCCAAGAGACCGTCTTTTGCAACGCAATATGCGGCATATCACACTGCGATATGCCGCAAACAGCGCAACAAGCCGTGTTTTGGCGCGCAACAAGAAGCTAAAAGCCTAATATTGAAATGTTAAATACGAACCGCCGGAAACAGGCCGTCCGTTAAATAACCATAACGGAGAGGCATTCAACGGCATTGTCCTTTTTAAGTTCATTTAAATGATATAATATTCTTTTTTTATGCAACTATTTGCAAGAAGAAGAAAAATACGTACCTTTGCGAGCTAAACAACATAGCGGGAATTGCCGTTGCGGCGCACGTTGACGCCCGTCGTAGGCACTCCGTGCCGCGCCGGACGCACACTGCGCAACGTCCCGCCATTATTGCGAAAAATGATTTCAGTAGAGAAACTAAAAGTGGAATTTGGCGTAAAGCCGTTGTTCAGCGACGCGAGTTTCGTCATCAACGACCGCGACCGCATAGCCCTCGTAGGCAAGAACGGCGCAGGCAAGTCCACCATGTTGAAGATATTGTGCGGCCAGCAAAAGCCCACCGAGGGCACCGTCGCCGTGCCGTCGGGCGCCACGATAGGCTATCTGCCGCAGGTGATGGTGCTGCAAGACGACACCACCGTGCGCGAGGAAGCCCGCAAGGCGTTCGCCGGCAACACGGAACTGAAGGCCCGCATCGACGCGATGAACGCCGAACTGGCCGAGCGCACCGACTATGACAGTCCTGAATACATGGCTCTCGTGGAGAGGTTCACGCGCGAACACGAACGCTACATGATGATGGGGGCCGAGGGTTACGAGGCCGACATCGAGCGCACTCTTATGGGCCTGGGCTTCACGCGCGCCGACTTCGACCGCCCGACGAGCGAGTTTAGCGGCGGATGGCGCATGCGAATAGAGCTGGCCAAGATACTGCTTGAACGGCCCGACGTGCTGCTGCTCGACGAGCCTACCAACCACCTTGACATCGAGAGCATACAGTGGCTTGAGCAATTCCTCGCCCAAGGGGCGAAGGCCGTAGTCCTCGTGAGCCACGACCGCGCCTTCATCAACAACGTAACCAACCGCACGCTGGAGATAAGTTGCGGCCGCGTGGTTGACTACAAGGTGAAATATGACGAATATGTGAAGCTGCGCGCCGAGCGCAGGGAGCAGCAGTTGCGCGCCTACGAGAACCAGCAGAAGGAGATTGCCGACATAAAGGACTTCATCGAGCGGTTCCGCTACAAGCCTACAAAGGCCGTGCAGGTGCAGAGCAGGATAAAGCAGCTGGAGAAAATCGTGCCGATTGAAATCGACGAAGTTGACAACTCGGCCATGCACCTGAAGTTTCCGCCATGCCTGCGCAGCGGCGACTATCCCGTGATATGCGACGGCGTGCGCAAGGATTACGGCGCGCACACGGTGTTCTCCGACGTCACCCTGACGATAAAGCGTGGCGAGAAGGTGGCCTTCGTGGGCAAGAACGGCGAGGGAAAATCAACTCTCGTGAAGTGCATCATGGGCGAGATACCCTTCACCGGCACGCTCAAGATTGGGCACAACGTGCAGATAGGCTACTTCGCCCAGAACCAGGCGCAGCTGCTCGACGAACGTCTTACGGTGTTCCAGACCATCGACAACGTGGCAAAAGGTGACATCCGCCTGCGCATCAACGACATCCTCGGCGCGTTCATGTTCGGCGGCGAGGCGTCTGAAAAGAAGGTCGGGGTGCTTAGCGGGGGCGAACGCAGCCGCCTGGCGATGATTAGGCTGCTGCTCGAACCTGTCAACCTGCTCATCCTCGACGAGCCTACCAACCACTTGGACATGCCCTCTAAGGATGTATTGAAAGAAGCAATCAAGGCCTTCGACGGCACGGCCATCATCGTAAGCCACGACCGCGAGTTCCTCGACGGGCTCGTAACCAAGGTCTACGAGTTCGGCGGCGGCCGCGTGAAAGAGCATCTCGGCGGCATCTACGACTTCATAATGAGCAAGCAACAGGAACGCCAAGGCTTCGCCGGCACAGGCGACGGCAACCTCTCGATAGACTCACTCTTAAGCCGGCAACAGGCAAAGCCCGCCAAGCCCGACGACACGGCGCAGGCCGAGGAAATGTCGGAAAGCAAGCTGTCGTACATCGAGCGCAAGGAGCAACAGCGCAAAATACGCAAGGCGGAGAAAGCCGTGGAGGATGCGGAAGCCAAAATCGACGCCCTGGAAAAACGCCTGAAAGAACTCGACGAGAAACTGTCGAAGCCGGAAAACGCCAGCGACATGGCCATCGTAAACGACTACACGGACGCCAAGCGCGCCCTGGACGACGAGGTGGAACGCTGGGAACGGCTCTCCGAAAAGCTCGAACAGCTGCAAGGCTGACAACGCCCCGCGCCATGACAAGAAAAACATTAACCATCAAAACGGTATAAATATGAAAATGAAACACATCATTCCCGTTGTGCTTTTCGCCTCCGCGTCACTCACGGCAGGCGCACAAACGCAACTGAAGTCGGGCATCGACCTCACCAACTTGGACAACAGCGTCAGGCCCGTAGACAACTTCTACCAGTACGCTTGCGGCGGATGGATGAAGAACAACCCGCTGCCGGCGGCTTATTCACGCTTCGGCAGCTTCGACCAACTTGGCCAGAACAACAACGAGCGGGTAAACTCCATCCTCACCGACTTGCTGAAAAACACTTACACGGCCGGCTCCACGGAGCAGAAACTGAGCGACTTCTACAAGCTGGCGATGGACTCCGTGCGCCGCAACAAGGAAGGCGTGCAGCCCGTGATGCCGCTGATCAACGAGATTGAGGCCGCCAAGACCGTGGCCGACCTGCGCGCATTGCAGCTGAAATACGCCACTTTCGGCTACGGAGTGCCCATGGGCATAGGCTTCGGAGCCGACGAGAAGAACGCCAAGATGAACATCCTGAACATCTACCAGGGCGGACTTGTGCTGGGCCAAAAGGAGTATTACTTGGACAACGACTCGGCTACGACGGCCATACGCGACGCTTACAAGAAGCACATCGTGCGCATGTTCAAACTCTTCGGCTTCTCTGACGCCGACGCGCAGAAGAAAATGGAGGGCATACTGAAGACCGAGACGGCCCTGGCCAAGGTGTCAAAGTCGCGCACGGAACTGCGCGACGTGGAGGCGAACTACAACAAGATGACGCTCGCACAGTTCGAAAAGAACTACCCGAACGTAAACCTTACGAAAACACTTGCCGCCCAAGACATCAACATTGACTACTGCAAGGAGCTGGTAGTTGGCCAGCCTGACTTCGTGAAGGGCGCAGACGCCGTGCTGGCGGGCATCACCGCCGACGAGCTGCGCGCCTACATGGAGTGGGATGCCATACTCTCGGCAGCCAGCTACTTGAGCGACGACGTGGTTGAGGCAAACTTCGACTTCTTCGGCCGCACGCTGTCAGGCCGCAAGGAGAACCATCCGCGCTGGAAGCGAGCCACGAGCCAGGTGGAAGGACAGATGGGCGAAGCCCTCGGCAAGATGTACGTGGAGCGTTACTTCCCCGCCTCGTCGAAGGAGCGAATGGAAAAACTCGTGAAGAACTTGCAGGTGTCCCTGGCCGAGCGCATCAAGGCCCAGGACTGGATGAGCGACGCTACGAAGAAGGCCGCGCTCGACAAGCTCAGCACGTTCTACGTGAAGATTGGCTATCCGAACAAGTGGAAGGACATGTCGGGACTGACTATCAACCCGAAGCTGTCTTACTACGAGAACGTGCAGAAATGCCGCAAGTTCTGGACGAAGTGGGACATCGACTACCGCGCAGGCAAGCCCGTTGACCGCGACGAGTGGTTCATGACGCCGCAGACCGTCAACGCTTACTACAACCCGACCACCAACGAGATTTGCTTCCCGGCCGGAATACTGCAACGCCCGTTCTTCGACCCGGAGGCTGACGACGCCTTCAACTACGGCGCCATCGGCGTGGTGATTGGCCACGAGATGACTCACGGCTTCGACGACCAGGGCCGCCACTATGACAAGGACGGCAACATGACCGACTGGTGGACGGCTGCTGACGCTGAGAACTTCAACAAGAAGGCCGAGATATTCATCAACTACTTCTCCGCCATCAAGGTGCTGCCCGACCTTTACGCCAACGGCAAGCTGACGCTCGGCGAGAACCTAGCCGACCACGGAGGCCTTGAAGTGTCGTTCAACGCATTCAAGAAAGCAATGAAAGACGCACCGCTGGGCAACATCGACGGCTTCACGCCCGAACAGCGTTTCTTCCTGGCTTACGCAGGGCTGTGGGCCGGCAACATCACCGACGAGGAAATACGCAACCTCACGAAGATGGACCCCCACTCTCTCGGCGTGAACCGCGTGAACGCCGCGCTGCAACACATCAACGCCTGGTATGAGGCGTTCAACGTAAAGCAGGGCGACAAGATGTTCATACCTGAAACCGAACGACTGAAACTGTGGTAAAATAAATAATGAATGTCCGCAAAGCTCCCATTCATTAAGAAGTTATAGAATTTAGAGAAATTAAAGGATTTAGAGCCAATACCCTGTACCAGGAAAGCAAGGCATTTGGCTTTAACTTCTAACGGAGCGTTAGCGCAGTGTTATAGTCAAAAGTAAGTAAATTGCGAATAATCCATTCAAAAGTACTATCTTTGCATCATGGAAATCCAATTGTC
>CALUGU010000089.1 GCA_944320255.1 uncultured Prevotella sp.
CGCTCCACCTTTTGCGCCCCGATGTTCTGTCCGCAGTAAGTGGCCATGGCCACGCCGATGTTCTCAAACACGCACGTGAACAAGTATTTCACGCGCATCGCCGCCGTGAACGATGCCACGTACATCGTGCCCAGCGCGTTGTTTGCGCTTTGCAGCATTATCACGCCGACGGCGGTTATCGAGAATTGCAGTCCCATCGGTATGCCGTTCATCAGCAGCCGGCCCACCTTCTTGTCGTCATACGCCCGCTCGTCGCCCGTCGGCAGCAGCAACCTCAGCCGCTTCTTTATGTACACCCAGCACATCGCCGAGGCGAAAGCCTGCGACAACATCGTGGCCACGCCGGCGCCTTCAACGCCCATGCCGAGGCCTATTATGAGGATGAAGTCGAGCGCGATGTTGAGCAGCGAGGCCGCTATGAGGAAGTAAAACGGCTGCTTCGAGTCGCCCAGGGCGCGTATGAAGCCCGACAGCATGTTGTAAGCCATCGTGAAGGGGATGGCCAGAAAGTTGAGCATCAGGAACGTGTAAGCGTCGCCGAAGATGTCGTCCGGCGTGTTCACCATCCTCAAGATGCGTCCGCAGAGGATGGCCGTCACCACGGTGATCACCGCCGCAATCACGGCCACAATGCGCAGCGCGTTGGCCACGTAGGCGCGCATCTTGGGGTAGTCCTTCGCCCCGAACTCCTGCGCCACGGGTATGGCGAAGCCCGCACACGAGCCGTTGCAGAAGCCCATGATGAGGAACATTATCGACGACGACGCCCCTACGGCGGCCAGCGCGTCAACGCCGACGAAGCGGCCGACGATGGCCGCGTCGATGAGTAAGTACATTTGTTGCAGGATGTAGCCGCCCACGAGGGGGACGGCGAAGCGTATGATGTCGCGCGTGGGCGACCCTACGGTCATGTCGTTGATGCTTGGCATAGTGTGTTATCCTTTCTTTTAAACCGTGCAAAAGTACGATTAAGTTAAGAATTAAAAGTTAAGAATTAAGAAAAATAGTGCTAATTTTTGATTGTTTCTTGTCGTTCTGCGCATTACCATGAGTTTGTCCGGGCGCACATTTGGCGTAACTTTTTGTAATAAAAATATTTGTAATAAGTTTATTAGTAATAAAGTTATTAGTAGGTATAAAGGCAAATACACCTTGGCACGTCGGCCAACATCAGCATAATAAAGCGTGCCTTGATAAAGAAAGAGCTTATAGAAGTGGAGAAACGCAAAGTAATCATTCCTGACCCTGTGATGAAAGTGTGGCTGAAAAGGGAGCTGAAGATGTAAGGTGTGATTTTTCTTAATGTGGCAATAGCGCTCGTGTAAACGTTAAATAATGGCTGTCCGGAATGTTAAATTTAACATTCCGGACAGCCAAAAACAGCCTTTTGAAATCTGTTTGTAGCCCTCTGCCCGCCTTATCGGCGGCCTTCGGCGGTTCATTCCTTAACTTTTCGCTTTTAATTTTAATTATCTTAGCAAGGCGTCGGGCTGTTATTGTCGGGCGTCACAACACATCCAGCGGCGACCTTTTCATCACCAAAGGGTAACGTTCGGGGTGTTTCAGGCTCTCTATTTCAAGGTCTACGTCAAGCTCCGGCCATTCTATCGCGTTCTGTCCGGCCATGCGGACGTTCAGCGCGCTACTGATGCGGGCGTCGCGGAGCCACGGCACACGGTTGTATGACACGAAGTAATCGTTGCCTTGGACGGAAAGCATCATGCCTTGTGAATTAATCATCAAGACGCTTACCGATGTGTTCTGTGAATTTCCGCTTAAATTCGTCTCCATATTTCAATATTATTTGAGTTATATTTCTAATGTCTTTATCGCTGAAACCGTGGTTGTTAGCCAATTCAATGGCAGGTTCAAGCCAGAATTTAGCTTCATTTTCAGCCTTTATAACATGGATATGTTTGCGTTCTTCCTCATTGGAATATATTTTGAAAACATATCCTTTCTCTTCTTTAAATTTTGGACTCATTGGCCTCAATCTTTTGTTTGCGAAGATAAAAACAATCAGAGTAAAAAACAAATAATAGGCAATAAAAATGTATGGATTGGAAAAATATGATATGAAATTCATTTGAATAGATATGTTCTTTCCCCTCACGGTACGCCGCAGGCACTGCTTGTAAACGTTAAATAATGACGGTATGGAATGTTAAATTTAACATTTCAGACAGCCAAAAACAGCCTTTTGAAATCTGTTTGCAGCCCTTCGCAGGCATTGTTGATGGCCTATGGCGATGCCATTAACGGTCTTTCAGGGCGCAAAAGACCGTCAACGGCATCCTGAAAAGCCGTTACTTGTATTATGTAAAGCCGTAAAACGCAACTCGGCAAACCGTCGTTTGCGTGTAAATAAACCCGAAAAAGCCTCGGTTTTTGGTTAAATGAAGCTAAAAACGGCTGTCCCCGCTGTCGCCGTCAGCATCACGGTGATTTGAAAACACAGTCATTTGGCAAAAAGAACGTTGTTTTTTCATCTATTTCTCCGATAAATCCTGAATTAACATTCGCCGCAGTTAGTTGATAATTGTCAACCATCCTGACGTGTGACGGGTGACGCAATGAGCTGTTTCGGATGAGTCCGCAAGTTGTGTTTTAGTCCATATTTCACTACGAAAACAAATTTTCTACGAAAAGTTTTGTCGTTTTGTTAAAAATTAATATATTTGCGGCGGCGTGGGTTTCGGCCCATTGCTGACATTTTGGGAATAAGAAGCGTTATGCTCTTTCATTGAAAACGGAAACCTGAGAAATTTCTAATTGTAAACAGTGAATGGCATGATGGTTCTCACGCTTGGCGTGGGCTGCTATCATAACATCTGTTTGCAATGGGCTTTCTCAGGGCCTCCGTTTGAGGATGTGGAGTGTTGCAGTTCCACGCTTCAACGTATATATACAGGCTTTCGGGGACTGGGAAGCCGACATAAAAACATTCACAACTATGAAAAAGATTTTTTTAGCAGCCTTGTTGGCAGTGTTCTCACTGGGCATTTACGCTCAAAGCAACGTAAGGGAAACTGTAACGAAAAGCGTAGAACGCATGAAAAACCTGAAAGAACTCACCGAGAAAATGCCTAAATCCACGGGCGTGGCCGATGTTGACGGCTTCGGCCAGGACGTTTACGACGCCGCCATTGCCGCCATTGCGAACAGCGCGCAGTTGGAGGATTTTTACACACGCGAAATCGGTGAGACCGTAGACGGTGTTACCGTCGTTACTGATAACAAGCCTACACTTGACCAGTGGATTTCTCTCGCATCTACTCTTACTGCTGAAGGAGCAGCAATCAAGTCAGCAGCCGACAAGGGCACAAAGGCCGCCGAGGCCGTGAAGAGCACCAAGAACCCACTCGCCGCCGGCAAACTGGCCAAGATGCTTAACTGGACTAAGAAGGTGTTGCCTGTGATTACGGAAGAGTCGGCCAACCAGGCCAAGGCCGTAAGCGACATTATCGCTACGCTGAAGTCGGGCGGAAACCTGTGATTTGTCAAAGTAATAGGGCTATTATATGAAAGGTTTGATAATGACAGTGTGTCTTGCCGCGTCTGCGCTGTTCGCGCAGGCGCAACAAGACACGCGCCCCGTTGTGGGCGTGGCCGAGTTCACCTGTGATGAGGAAAGTCCGTATGCGAAGCTCGTCACCGAGAAAGTGGTGGAGATGCTCACCAACACAAAGCGTTTCCAAGTGGTAGACCGCACAAGCATCGACAAGATACACGCCGAACTTGAGCTGCAAAAGTCGGAGGCTTTCCTCGACAGCAAGAACCGCGT
This sequence comes from uncultured Prevotella sp., assembly GCA_944320255.1. Taxonomy (GTDB): domain Bacteria; phylum Bacteroidota; class Bacteroidia; order Bacteroidales; family Bacteroidaceae; genus Prevotella. Next base: position 3,785 of record CALUGU010000089.1, read on the forward strand.
GGAGCAAGACGTGGCCGTGGCCGCCGAGAAGATGATTACCGGCCACATCACCAAGATACCCGTCTACGCCATGAAGAACGCCAGCGGTTCGCTTCGTGGTTACAAGGCCAGCGTGGCTTTCGAGATGAAGGTCGTTGACGTGGCGACCGGCCTTAGCACCGAGGCTACGAGCTTCCAAGGTAAGGCCAGCGACGAGTATCTCTCGCCGGAAAGTGCCGTCACAGCAGCGATGCAGTCGCTCCAGGGCGACATCGCCGAGTATTTCCGCGTCAACTTCCCCGTCACGGCGAAGATAGTGCGCATACTCTCGGAGAAAGGCGGACGCGCCGACGTGATATTGGTTTCGGCAGGTTCGGAGCAGGGAATTAAGGAAGGCGACGAGTTTACGATAGAAAACGTTGAGATGATAGACGGCTCTCCTTACCACACCGAACTCGGCCGGGCAGAAGTGAAGCGTGTTGCGGGCGGCGGTTTCTCTGAATGCGAGGTGGAGAAAAGTGCCGGCATGGCCGTCCTTGAGAAGTTCAAGGCAGCCGGAAAGCTGCAATGCAAGTTGGTAATTAAGAAATGACGAGCTTATGAAAAGACTGCTTTTAATGCTTGCCTGTGTCCTCGTCTGCTGCGGCGTGTCGGCGCAATATCAGGCAAAATACGTCTCCTCTGACGGCGACTTGGTTAAGATGAGGTGTGTAGGTTACGCCAAGAAGGCCAAGGAAGCTGTCGTAGATGCCGAACTCTCGGCCGTCAAGACAGTGCTGTTCCAGGGCGTCAGCGGCGCGCCCCGCTTCTCGTCGCCGCTGATAAGCGTGCCTGAGCGCGACGCAGTGCATGACAACAAGAAGTATTTCAACGACTTCTACGATGAAGGCTACCGTCGCTTTGTGGTCTCGTCGGAGATGCTTACCAAGTTGAAAAAAGACGCCTCGAAGCGCAAAAGCATGACTGTTGATGTCACCGTGAACGTCAGGGCGTTGCGTGAAGACCTTGAGAGGAACGGCGTAATAAGGAAATTCGGTCTATAAATCGTATTGAACAATGAAGAAAATATTAGCAATATGCATCCTTGCCATGGGCGTTTTGCGGCTCGTGGCGCAAGAAGCCGTCACCGTGCAGCCAAGGATAATGGTGGTGCCGTTTGTCAAACAAGGCGAAGACATACGCACCGTGCTTGAAAACGACGTGAACAAACGCATCGTAATGGCCAAGATCAGGGAGGCTTTTGACTCGCGCGGTTTCACCACCGTTGACTTCCTCGCGCGCCTTAAAGCGTTGTCAACGACGTCGGGACTGACTATGGACAACCAGGCGGACCTGAAGTCGATGATCATCCAACAGTCAGGCGCTGACGTTTACGTCGATGCCGAGATGAATGTCGTATTGTCATCGTCGGGCAACTCGGTCAAGGTCATCGTCACCGCGTATGACATATCTACGGGCAACTCCTTGTCAAACAAGGTCGGCGACAGCGGCAAGTTCTACACCGATGACATAGGCCGCTTGGCGTCAAAGGCCATCGAAGGCTGTGCCGATGACTTCCTGAACACGATGCAGACGAAGTTTAACGACATCGTGCAAAACGGCCGTTCGATAAGCGTCACGATAGGTTTCGATGCAGCTTCGGCCCTTTCCATGTCTACGGAAATGGGCGGCGACGGGCTTACTTTGGCCGACGAGATAGAGCTTTGGATGAGCGAAAACGCTTACAAGAACAACTACCACATACAAGGAACGACCGACAAGCAGATGATTTTTGACGACGTTCGCATCCCGTTGAAGGACAAGAGCGGCAACAATTACAACGTCAACAGGTTCGGTCTTGAGTTCTTGAAGTTTGCGAGAAAGCACGACTTGAAAATCACCCGTGACATTACAAACAACAACCTCGTGATAACCATCAAATAAAGAAGCGTATGAAGAAACGTTTTTTAGCTACTGTTTACTTCGCTTGCTGCCTCTTTTTATGCGTCGCGGCGCGTGGAGCAGCCGTGCCGATGTCCGTGGCCGTGCGTTCAGGACAGGCTATGTTCGCCGACAACGAGCTGAAGTTGCTCGGTGCTAAGTTGCGGGGTGTGTTGTCAGCCAACGGCATACAGTCAGATGGTTATAGCGGCGTTGTGCTGTGTCCATCGGTGGATGTCGGTGGAAAACAAGTCATTGAGGGCGGTATGCGCAGCATTACCGTGTTCGATTTCCAGCTCACGCTGACTGTCGCCAACGTCATCACGGGTAACGAGTTCGGCACGTTGACAATGCCGTTGCGCGGTGAAGGCTATTCAGAGCGTGACGCCTGCCTCGCCGCCTTGCGTAAAATCAACGCCACGGACAAGCGTTTTGCAGCCTTCTTGGAAGAGAGCGGCAAGCGCGTTGAGGATTATTACACTAAAAACACGTCGTCACTGATAACGCAGGCGCAGACGAAAGCCAAGATGAAACAGTACGAGGACGCCTTGGCCTTGTTGCTCTCTTATCCGTCGTCGCTGTCAGGCTACGACCGTGCGGCGGCCGCCGCCGTAAAGATTTACGAGCAATGGCAGTCAGACCAGTGCGGACAGATAATGCAACAGGCGCGGACAGCCTATTCAACGGGCGACTACGCGGCTGCCGCCGAACTGCTTAACATGGTGGATATGCAAAGCAGTTGCGCCGGCGACGCGAAGAAACTTGCCGACGACATACGCCAGGCCATCGGCAAAGAGCGCGCCGAAGAGTTGCAGCTCTACAAAGAGCAGATGCGCACGGCGGCCGAAATAGAGAAGCAAAGGATAAAGTCTGCCGAGAACGTGGCCAAGGCTTACTATCAAAGACAGAACACCTACGTCTATCTGTTGTGATGGCGCAGGGCGCGCCCGCATGGCGGACATACTTTAAAAGGTTAAGGAAACATACCATTGCGGCTTGCCCGTAAGATATGTTTCCTTAACCTTTTAATTCTAAATCTTCACTCTTAATTCTTAACCCTTCACTTCCTCAATACGCCGCCGAGCACGGAATGCCCGTCGCAATCACACGGTCGCGGATGGCGTCGAGCTGTTCGGGCGAAGCCTTGCGCAGGTCGTGGTCTGGCGTTTCGCGGTCGATGGTGTAAATCATCACCTGGCGCGGGGCGATGTGCTTCACGGCTTCGAGCCACGGGCGGACGTATTCCTCGCTCGTGTTGTCAACGCTTTGGCCGTCCATCGTGCCGCGCATGAACATCGTCTGCACTATGGCGTGCCCGTTGAACGAGCGGATGGTCTCGATGATTTCACGCACGTCGTAGGTGGGGTAGGTAGGACGGTTCACCTTATTTATATATTCCTGGCTAACGGTGTCGAGCTTCAGGATGTTGTTGTCTACACGTTCGAGGGCTGCGTGCACCTCCGGGCGCATGGCCTGCGTGGCGTTGCTAAGCACCGACACCTTGGCTTCAGGGCAATACGAGTTGCGCAGACGGATGGTGTCATTGATTATTTCGGCGAAGTGCGGGTGCGCCGTAGGCTCGCCGTTGCCGGCGAATGTCAGCACGTCGGGCAGCCGTCCGTCGGCGCGCATGGCTTGCAGCTTGGCTTCGAGGGCGGCCGCCACCTCCTCGCGCGTCGGTCGTTTCAGGCGCGGGCGGTGGTCGGCGTTGAAGCCGCATTCGCAGTAGATGCAGTCGAAGGTGCACACCTTGCCGTCTGTCGGCATAAGGTTGATGCCGAGGGAGAGGCCGAGACGGCGGCTGTGTACGGGGCCGAATATCGGCGAGGGATATATTACGGTGCTCATTTCCGGGTGTTTTTAATGTCGTTTTTTCGGTTGCAAATGTAATAAAAAATGGCGTAACGCCATACGCTGCGGTGTTATTCTTTGCGTTTACGGTTAATTTGGGTTAAACCCAAATCGGTCATTAGGCCGTATAAGCCTGAAAATTGGCATGCTTTTATACTCTTCGCCTGCTTATGAGTTTCTGCCGCCATTTTGCTTCCCGTCCCGTCTCGGCGTAGCCCGCTACGCCGAGACGGAACGGAAATCAATCTGTCTGACATAAACCCATAATCAGCCCGAAGTCTAACGACCGATTTGGGTTAAACCGGCTGCGGCTTGCGGTTTTGTGATTTGCGGCAAAACGCCGTGCGAAAAGCCGTTTCTTGCGCTGCGAAAAGCCGTATTTTGCAAGGCGATTTACGGCAAATTGCAAAGGCTCTGATAATCAGGCTGTTGCAAAGCCACTATTTTGTTGTGTCCGTTTTTATTTTTTGCTTCGCTCGATTTGCATTATCTTTAGATAAGACAGGCTGCATCTTGGAAGTAAAAATAAAAGTTCGCTATGCTCACTTTTATTTTTTACTTCGCTCGATTTGCACTATCTTTGCACCCGGAAAATGAAATGTGAATATCCGTATTCTGCCAATAATGAGGGTGTGTCAAAATTAGGAATATCGCTCTTGTAGGGACATAATTTATTATGTCCGCACGTTTTGTAAGAAACGTATTGCGTTGATATTCAAATATTTATACGTCCCTCCGTGACGTGCGGACATAATAAATTATGTCCCTGCAAAGGATGTAGTCATATTTTGATACACACCCTACATCAAATGAAGGGCATAATCCGGACGTTCGTTAAATGAAAAAGCAATGAGAATAGGCATAATCGTAGCAATGGACAAGGAGCTTGCCCGCCTCAAGGGGCTGCTCGGCGGGGCGCGCGAGGAGCGTCACGGTGGTGTGGATTTCTTCGTCGGCGAGGTCGGCGGAAAGGAGGTCGTGCTGCAAAAGTGCGGCATCGGCAAGGTGAACTCCGCCGTCGGGGCTGTCGAGATGATTGACAATTACCGGCCCGACGTTATCGTGTCGAGCGGCGTTGCCGGCGGGGCGTGCGACTGTATGAAGGTGTGCGACATGGTGGTGGGCACGGAATACCGCTACCACGACGCCTATTGCGGCGACGACTGCGCCTTCGGCCAGATTGCGGGGATGCCCGAAGCCTACGCCACGCCGAAAGACTTGGTTGACAAGGCGCGCGCCGCGGGAGGCGACACTGCCGTGTATTACGGCCTGATAGTCAGCGGCGACTGGTTTGTTGACACGCCGAACAAGATGCGCGCCATACTGTCGCGTTTCCCCGAAACGGCGGCGGTGGACATGGAGAGCTGCTCGATTGCGCAGGTGTGCCACGTGCGCGGCGTGCCGTTCGTCAGCTTCCGGGTAATCAGCGACATACCGCTCTCCGACCATAAGGCGTCGCAGTACTTCGACTTCTGGGACCGCCTGGCCGACGGCGCGTTTGGCGTGACACGGCGGTTTATAGAGATATTGTGATTAAAATAAAGGAGTTAAGGAGTGATGGAGTAAAGGAGTTAAGACGAATGCCTTGTCTTAGTTATAAGTAAAAATAGTCAAAAAACTAAGCCTTCGGCTTGCCTGCTTGTTTACTCGTAACTTGTCTGCTAAAACATAGCATTTGAGTTAACCCCTTTACTCCATTACTCTTTTTACTCCTAAAACATAAAAACGACATGGAAAAGATACCGAGCTTCACAATCAATCACGAACGCCTGTTGCGCGGGATATACGTCTCGCGCAAGGACGAGGTGGGCGGCGACGTCGTTACGACGTTCGACATACGCATGAAAGAGCCTAACCGCGAACCCGCCTTGCACCCAGGCGCGCTGCACACGATAGAGCATTTGGCCGCGACTTACCTGCGCAACGACCCGGAGTGGGCCTCGCGCGTGGTGTATTGGGGCCCGATGGGCTGCCTCACGGGTAATTACCTATTATTAAAAGGCGACCTTGAGCCGCGCGACATCGTGCCGCTGATGCAGCGCACGTTCGCGTTCGTGGCCGCCTTCGAGGGCGAAGTGCCCGGCGCCGCGCCCCGCGACTGCGGCAATTTCCTGCTGCACGACCTGCCCATGGCGCGCCTCGAAGCCGCCAAGTTCCTGCACGAAGTGCTCGAACGGATGACCGACGCAAACATGGTCTACCCCGGTTGAAAGGGCACCGCCTTACGGCGGAATTAACAAGTAAAAAGTAAAAATTAATACGAATGTCCGCAAAGAGCCAAGTATTTATCGGGAGTTAATGGTAGAGACGCAAAATCTTGCGTCTGTACAGGCGCCCATACGGTCGCCGGAGTTAACTGACATCACCCACAAAGGCTATTGTCCGTTAACTCCATTAACGAGCGTAGCGAGTGATTGCTAACGTTAACTCCTGATAACTACACGCCTATGGTGAAATGCGGACATTATTCTTAGCGAGTGGAACGGGCGATGACGTCTTTAACTCCTTTAACTTCTAATTAAACATCTTAAATTTCACGCCAATAGTTTGGCGGTCTCGTTTTTTCGCCTTAACTTTGACGCTCAAAGAGTCTTATACTAATCAACCGTAATGCAAGATTTCGTTCACCTTCACGTACATACATATTACAGCATCCTCGACGGCCAGGCCAGTGTGAAGAAGCTGGTTGACAAGGCCATAGCCGACGGCATGAGAGGCATGGCCGTGACTGATCACGGCAACATGATGGGCATCAAGGAGTTCTTCAATTACTGCAAGAAGAAGAACGGCGAACTCAAGGAGCAAGGCAAGCCGGAGTTCAAGCCCATACTCGGCTGCGAGATGTACGTGGCCCGCCACGCCAAGGAAGACAAGGTGAAAGACCACGGCGACCAGGGCGGCTACCACCTTATCGTGCTGGCGAAGAACTACAAGGGCTACAAGAACCT
>CALUGU010000090.1 GCA_944320255.1 uncultured Prevotella sp.
GTCTGCTGAAAAACTTGCCACTGAAAAACATTAATAAATATGAAACCATTAAGTGAACTGACCCGACCAAATATCTGGAACTTAGAACCTTACAGCAGTGCGCGCGACGAATACGGCGGTGGCGGCGCGCAAGTGTTTCTCGACGCCAACGAGAACCCTTACAATAATCCTTACAACCGCTACCCCGACCCCTTGCAAAAGGAACTGAAAGCCCGTATAGCCCAAATAAAAGGCGTCGATGCTGACAACATTTTCCTCGGCAACGGCTCCGACGAGGCCATCGACCTCGCCTTCCGCTGCTTCACCCGCCCCGGCGTTGACAACGTTGTGGCCATCGAGCCTACTTACGGGATGTATAAAGTATGCGCCGACATCAACGATGTGGAATACCGCCCGGTGCTCCTCGACGCCGACTTCCAGATTAAGGCGGACGCGCTGCTCGACGCCTGCGACAGCAACACAAAACTGATATGGATATGTTCGCCCAACAATCCTACGGCCAACAACATCCGCCGCGACGAAATCATTGATACAATCCGCCGCTTCAGCGGCATCGTCATCGTTGACGAGGCTTACTCTGACTTCTCGTCGGAACGTCCGTTGAGGCTTGACTTGGCCGAATATCCCAACCTCATCGTCCTTAACACCTTCAGCAAAGCGTGGGGCTGCGCGGCCATTCGCCTCGGTATGGCCTTTGCCGGCAAGGCGGTAATCGGCATATTCAACAAAGTGAAATACCCCTACAACGTCAACGCCCTGACGCAACGCACGGCTCTTGAAGCCCTGAAAGATCCATACGCCGTAGACAAGTGGGTGAAGACGATACTGCTTGAGCGAGGGCGTATGGTTGAAGCCTTCAACCTCTTGCCGTGTTGCCTCAAGGTTTATCCCAGCGACGCAAACTTCCTGCTCGTAAAGTTTGACAACGCCCAAGCCGTTTACGATTATCTTAAAGACACCGGCATCATCGTCAGAAACCGCACGCGCGTTACGCTTTGCGGTGACTGCCTCCGCATCACCATCGGCAGCAAAAGCGAAAACAACGCCCTACTCTCCGCACTAAGAACGTTGTAAAATTAAGAGTTAAAAATTAAGAATTAAGAAAATATGCTTTGTCAATTATCATCGCTGCATATTTTCTTAATTCTTAATTTTTAACTCTTAATTTTATTGTTTTCCCATTTTCCCTTTCATTCTGTCAAAACGAGAATGCGCGTCAGTTTGCTTAAAATAGAACGGCGACGCCACACGTCCAGAGTTACAACCGTCCAAACCGATGGTCTTAACGGTTAAAACACTATGTAATAACGCCCATTACTATACGTAATGATGCCCATTACCACCAGTAATAACGCCCTTTACTACCAGTAATGATGGCCTTTACCGGCCAAAAAGGGCGTCAGTGACACCCCAAAAGGCCGTTATTCACCATTAAACAAGCCACAACCATTGCGCACATTTACTGACTATTCGCTTAACATCCATTATATCAAGCATTTACATTTGCACACTTCTCCTTGCGTTATTTACGCCCAAAGTATTTTAATTTCAAAATATTCAAGCTACGGAACGTCAACGAAAATCAAAGTGTAAGCAAATATTTGATTATTGTGTCATTATGACAAACCCTGTTGACTGCTGTAAAACAGTGTGCGGTGTCCGTTGATTTCGGCGGGTAAAACAAGCTTCATTCCTGCTACTCCTAATGACTTCTTTATTTTTATAAAGTTGATGCTGCGTGTTATACCGTTGAAAACAATGCAAAATATCCGTAAATGGCAGCCTGTTTTTCCATCTTAACAGCATAAAGGCGTAAATTTGCGGCAATAATCCATAGCCCCAATGAGCCGTTGCGTTTACATATTGCTATTGATGTTTGCCTGCCGTGCCGCAGTATGCCGCGCCCAAATTTCCGCCGTGGTTTTTGACATGGAGACGCGGCGGTGCGTCCCCGGCGTAACGGTGTACGTCAATCCACATGGCAGCACCGTGACCGACCGTTACGGACGGTTCACCATCACTGGCGAATGCAACAGCATCACCCTGTCTCACGGCAGCTTTGAACCTCTATCGCTTGACACAGACGCCGTGTGCGATACTCTCTGGCTGCTGCCCAAGGCGCGCCGCCTTGACGAAGTGGTGGTTTACGGCATGAAGCCAAAGTCAGGTTTTGACATCAAAAACAGCGTGCGCAGCGCCGTTCGTGGAGCGGGCGTGAAAGGTGGTTCGGGAGTTGGCGGCCTTGACTTCTTCTCCGCATTCAACCCAAAGGCGCGCAAACAAGCCAAGCGGCGCAAGAAAATCAAGGAAATACTCGACAAGTATTAATGCAAAGTTTGCAGAATAATCCTGTCATGACAAATTGAAAAACACAAAGGCGGAAAGCGATATTTGGAATATCGGATAAAATGTTGTAATTTTGCACCGCAATTATAATATAAAGGTAAAACAAGGAATGATAACAGTCACTAATCTTGCAATCCAATTCGGGAAGAGAGTGCTTTACAAGGATGTAAACATCAAGTTCACCAACGGCAACATCTACGGCGTGATAGGCGCCAACGGTGCCGGCAAGTCAACACTGCTGAAGGCCATCAGCGGAGAACTGGAGCCTAACAAGGGCAGCGTGGAGCTGGGACCGGGCGAACGCCTTTCGGTTTTGGACCAAGACCACTTTAAATATGACGAGTACAGCGTGATGGACACCGTGCTCATGGGACACCAGCCGTTGTGGCAGAACATAAAGGAACGCGAGGCTTTGTATATGAAGCCCGACTTCAACGACGAGGACGGCAACCGCGTGGCAGAACTCGAAGAGAAGTTTGCCGAGATGGGCGGATGGAACGCCGAGAGCGACGCTGCGCAAATGCTCTCAAACCTCGGCGTGAAAGACGAGTTGCACCACAAGCAGATGAGCGAACTGTCGAACAATGAGAAGGTGCGCGTGATGCTGGCCAAGGCCTTGTTCGGCAATCCTGACAACCTGCTCCTCGACGAGCCTACCAACGACTTGGACCTTGACACTGTGCAATGGCTTGAGGAATATTTGAGCAACGTAGAGCAGACGGTGCTCGTTGTCAGCCACGACCGCCACTTCCTCGACGCAGTGAGCACGCAGACGGTAGACATCGACTTCGGTAAGGTGTCGGTGTTCGCCGGCAACTACTCTTTCTGGTACGAAAGCTCGCAGTTGGCATTGCGCCAGGCGCAGAACCAACGCCAGAAGGCCGAGGAGAAGCGTAAGGAGCTGGAGGAGTTCATACGCCGATTCTCTGCCAACGTGGCAAAGAGCAAGCAGACCACGAGCCGCAAGAAGATGCTGGCCAAACTGACTGTTGACGAAATCAGGCCGTCATCGCGTAAATATCCGGGAATAATATTCCAGATGGAACGTGAACCGGGCAACCAAATATTGGAAGTTGAAGGCCTGAAAGCCGTTGACACGGACGGCACCGTGCTGTTCGACAACGTAAGTTTCAACGTTGAAAAAGGGCAGAAAGTGGTGTTCCTCAGCCACAACCCGAAAGCCATGACAGCCCTGTTCGAGATAATAAACGGCAACCGCCAGGCCGACGCCGGCACATATAAATGGGGCGTAACGATAACCACGGCCTACCTGCCCCTTGACAACACAGAGTTTTTCAAGAGCGACCTGAATCTTGTTGACTGGCTCAGCCAGTTTGGCACTGGTAACGAAGTCGTGATGAAGGGCTATCTCGGAAGGATGCTGTTCAGCGGCGAAGAAGTGATGAAAAAGGTGAACGTGCTTAGCGGAGGTGAGAAAATGCGTTGTATGATAGCAAGGATGCAGCTGAAAAACGCCAACTGCCTGATACTCGACACGCCGACCAACCACCTCGACTTGGAAAGCATACAGGCGTTCAACAACAACCTCATAAGTTTCAAGGGCAACGTGCTGTTCAGCAGCCACGACCATGAGTTCATACAGACCGTGGCCAACCGCATAATAGAGCTGACGCCGAAGGGCACGATTGACAAGTTGATGCAATACGACGACTACATTTACGACGAGCGCCTGAAAGAACAACGTGCGTCAATGTATGAATAAATGTCACCGGCGCATACGTTGGCAAGATTTTTGCTATAGTCTTTATAAAAAAATCATTTGTGTCATGAAAGAAGAAAACAAGGATATAAAAAACGAGGAACGCGAGGAGAAAGCAGCTGAAACGGCTGAAAACGACATTGAAACTCCTGCCGACGTTAAGGAAGACGAAAACGCCCAAGGCGGAAATGACGAAAACGCCGGGAACGATGGGAACGACGGCGAAGCGGAGGGTAAAAGCGAAGAAGACCCCTTGGCTGCCGCCCAAAAGGAAATAGAACAGCTTAAGGACAAGTACTTGCGTTATGTGGCGGAGTTTGACAACTATCGCAAACGCACGCTGAAAGAAAAGGCTGAATTGATACTCAACGGCTCGGAAAAAGCCGTGCAGGCGATATTGCCTGTAATCGATGACATGGAACGCGCACTCGCCAATGCAGAAAAGACTGAAGACGCTGCCGTGCTGAAAGAAGGCATGGAACTGATTTACCAAAAGATTAACAAAATACTGGAAGGGCTTGGCGTTAAGAAGATAGACACCAAGGACGCCGAATTTGACACGAACTTCCATGAGGCCGTTGCGATGGTGCCCGGCATGGGCGACGACAAGAAAGGCAAGGTGCTCGACTGCGTTCAAACGGGATACACGCTGAACGACAAGGTGATAAGGCACGCCAAAGTCGCAGTAGGACAATGAATAAGTTAAGAGTGAAGAATTAAGGATGGATAAAAAAACATACCACCATATAAAATATATGCTGGGAGGTGTTTCCCTTTAATTCTTAACTCTTAATTCTTAATCAAATTAATAAGATTATGGCAAAAAGAGATTATTATGAGGTGCTTGGCGTGAGCAAAAACGCCTCAGAAGATGAAATAAAGAAGGCATACAGGAAAATAGCCATTAAATACCACCCCGACCGCAACCCCGGCAACAAGGAAGCCGAGGAGAAGTTCAAGGAGGCGGCGGAGGCTTATGATGTTTTGCACGACCCGCAAAAGAGACAGCAATACGACCAGTTCGGCTTCAACGGGCCTGGTGGAGAAAGCGGCTTCGGTGGCTTCAGCAGTGCCGGCGGCTTCAGTATGGATGACATATTCTCCATGTTTGGTGACATCTTCGGCGGACGCGGCGGTTTCGGCGGTTTTAGCGGAGGCGGCTTTGGCGGCGGCCAGCATCGTCAGGCGCAACACCGTGGCTCTGACTTGAGACTGAAAGTAAGATTGTCATTGCAGGAAATCTCAACCGGCGTAACCAAGAAGTTCAAAGTCAAGAAAGACGTTACGTGCAGCCACTGCCATGGTTCGGGAGCAGAAGGCAACAGTGCCAAGGAAACCTGTCCGACGTGCCACGGCAGCGGAGTTGTAACAAGAACCACGCAGAGCCTTTTCGGCATGATGCAGACACAGAGCGTCTGCCCCACCTGTAACGGCGAAGGCACCGTAATCAAGAACAAATGCCACGTATGCGGAGGCAGCGGTGTCGTTAAGGGTGAGGAAGTCGTGGAAATCAACATCCCTGCCGGTGTGTCTGAAGGCATGGTTGTGAACGTTCCAGGAAAAGGCAATGCCGGCATTCACAACGGCGTGCCAGGCAACATCCAGGTTTATATAGAAGAAGAACCTAACGACACCTTTGTCCGCGACGACAACGACATTATATATAACCTGTTGCTTGACTTCCCGACAGCAGCGCTGGGCGGAAGCGTAGAAATTCCAACCATAGAAGGTTCAAAGGTTAGGATAAAGATTGAACCGGGAACGCAACCGGGCAAGGCGTTGCGGCTTAGGGGCAAAGGCCTGCCTGCCGTACAAGGATACGGCCGCGGCACGGGCGACATGGTGGTAAACATCAGCGTATATGTGCCGAAGACATTGAGCCAAAAGGAAAAACGCGAACTGGAAGAAATGCGCGAGAGCGACAACTTCAAAGGCGACAATGCCACAAAGCGTACAATATTCCAAAGGTTCAAGAATTACTTTAACTGACAACCGAAACGGTTATGACATACGAAGAAACCATACAATATCTATACAACAGCGTCCCTATGTTTCAAAAAGTGGGCGCTGTTGCTTATAAAGAGGGGTTGGAAAACACCTTTGCGTTAGACAACCACTTTGGCAACCCGCACAAGGCGTATAAAACAATACACATAGCGGGTACCAACGGTAAAGGATCTTGCTCGCATACCTTGGCCGCCATACTTCAAGCAGCCGGCTACACTGTGGGGCTGTACACTTCGCCTCATTTAAAGGATTTCCGTGAACGCATCAGGGTGAACGGAAAGTGCATATCGGAAAAATACGTAGTTGATTTCGTCGATAAAGAACGCGCATTTTTTGAGCCTCTGCATCCCAGCTTTTTTGAATTGACCACAGCCTTGGCATTCAAATATTTCAAGGACAGCAAAGTGGATGTCGCCGTTGTGGAAGTTGGCTTGGGTGGAAGGCTCGACTGTACGAACATTATAACACCTGTCCTTTCCGTCATAACCAATATCAGTTTCGACCATACGCAATTCCTCGGTGACACCTTGGCAAAGATTGCATACGAAAAAGCCGGTATAATCAAGGCGCACGTCCCTGTTGTAATAGGGGAAAGCAACGATGAGACGCGTCAGGTTTTCGAGGCCAAGGCTAAAGAAACAGGAAGCGACATTGTTTTTGCCGAAGACTTAGGAGACGTGGAAAATGCAAAAATGGAACCTAATGGCGGATTTACCTATACAACTAAAAAATTCGGAACGCTATACGGTGAACTTGGCGGCATTTACCAAGTGAAAAACACTGCAACAGTATTGTGCTCATTACAGATGCTCAATAAATCAGGGTTTAATATAAGCGAAACCGATATAAGGCAAGGATTTGGCAATGTCGTTGAAACAACGGGTCTGACGGGAAGATGGCAGAAAACACACGACGCTCCCACAGTAATTTGTGACACGGGACACAACGTCGGAGGCTGGGAATACCTTAGCAGGCAACTGAAAATGCAACAATGCAAACAAATGAGGATTGTGTTTGGCATGGTTGACGACAAGGATGTTGAAACTGTGATGAATATGTTGCCAAAAGATGCAATATATTATTTTACAAAGGCGAACAACAAACGCGCCATCATTGAACAGGACATAATGCGGCTTGGTTACAAATTGCATCTTGCCGGCGCAAGTTATCCCGATGTTAAAAGTGCTTATAGACAAGCTGTAAAGGACGCTGATAAAGAAGATTTCATTTTTGTCGGCGGCAGCAGTTACATTGTGGCAGATTTCCTGTCTGATTGTGTTTAATCGTTTTTAACATTAAAATGAAATAATTTTATGTGTTTCATTTGTGTTTCTCAACTATTTTTGGTTACTTTGCAAATAACTAACTAAAACATCAATATTATGAACACAAATGAAGCACAATGTTTGTGTGGTTTGAAATGTGAAGACTTTCAAACCACAATAAATGGGAAGAAGACCGATTTATATATCCTTAAGAACAAGTTTGGTAATGAAGTTGCTATCACTAACTATGGAGGAGCGATAGTTGCAATTATGGTTCCTGACAAAAACGGGAATTACGCCAACGTCATACAAGGGCATGACAATATACAAGATGTCATCAACAGCCCGGAACCATATCTGTCAACACTCATAGGAAGATATGGCAACCGCATAAGCAAGGGTAAATTCCAGCTAAATGGTAAAGAGTACCAACTTGCAATTAACAACGGTCCAAACTCATTGCATGGAGGCGACAAAGGATTTAACGTGAAGGTTTGGGACGCCTTGAGGATGAATGACGAAACATTGGTGTTAAGTTATGTTTCGTCGTATGGCGAAGAAGGCTATACGGGAGAAGTGAAAGTAACCGTCGTGTACACGTTTAACGATGACAACGAGCTGATTATCGATTATTTGGCTACAACGAACAAAAAAACAATTATAAATCTTACCAGCCATGGCTATTTCAGTCTTGCAGGCATTGCCAACCCCACCCCGACCATTGATAATTTAGTTTGTGAAATCAATGCCGACTATTACTTACCTATTGATGAAACAGCCATACCGACAGGTGAAATCAGGTTTGTCAAAGACACACCTTTTGACTTCCGCCAACCTAAGCCCATAGGGCAAGACATAAACGCAGACAATGAACAAATAAAGAACGGAGCAGGATACGACCACTGTTTCGTTTTAAACAAAAAAGAAGAAGGCGAACTGAGTTTTGCCGCACGTGTTACCGAACCGGTAAGCGGCCGTGTCATGGATGTTTATACTACAGAACCTGGCGTACAATTCTATACTGATAATTGGGCAGATGGCTATAAAGGACAGCATGGCGCAACATTCCCGAAGCGTAGTGCTGTTTGCTTTGAAGCGCAACATTTTCCTGACTCCCCCAATCATCCCTATTTCCCGTCTGTCATCTTAAGGCCGGGAGAGCAGTATAAGCAAAAAACAATATATAAATTCGGTGTTGTAAACAAGTGAAAAACAATTTAGATATGGATATTGAATTTGTAAGAAGCCGTTTCATCAAACATTTTGATGGAAGTACAGGAAATGTATATGCCGCACCTGGCCGTATCAACCTCATAGGCGAACATACAGACTACAACGGCGGGTTTGTGTTCCCCGGCGCTATCGATAAAGGCATTATGTGCGAAATCCGTCCTAACGGAACTGACACGGTAATGGCATACGCCATCGACTTGAAAGACAGGGTTGAGTTTAAAATTGACGACCCTGAAGGTCCGCGTGCAAGTTGGGCGAGGTACATTTACGGCATAATACAAGAAATGAAGAAAAGAGGTGTTGACGTAAAAGGTTTCAACATCGCATTTGCAGGCGACGTTCCACTTGGTGCCGGTATGTCTTCTTCAGCAGCAATGGAATGTTGTTTCGCATACGCCTTGAACGACTTGTTTGGAGACAACAAGGTGTCCAAATGGGACATGGTGCTTGCCGGACAGGCAACAGAACACAATTATTGCGGTGTTAATTGCGGAATAATGGATCAGTTTGCAAGTATGTTTGGAAAGTCAGGCAAACTTATGCGCCTTGATTGCAGGAGCCGCGAATATGAATATTATCCGTTTGAGCCGAAAGGGTACAAACTTGTGCTGATTGATTCGGTTGTTAAACATGAGCTTGCATCTTCCGCTTACAATGACAGACGCAAAAGTTGTGAAAACGTTGTGGCTGCTTTGAAAAACAAATACGCGGACAGAAACATAGAAACCTTGCGTGACGCTAATTGGGAAATGTTGAATTCCGTAAAAGCAGACGTAAGCGAAGAAGATATGAAACGGGCTACATACGTTTTAGGAGAGAAAGACAGGGTTCTGGCTGTTTGTAGCGCCTTGAACGCTGGAGATTATGAAACTGTCGGACAAAAAATGTATGAAACCCATGATGGACTGAGTAAAGATTACGAAGTTTCATGTGAGGAACTTGATTTCCTTGTAGACTTGGCACGCAAACACGGCGTTACAGGAAGTAGAATAATGGGAGGCGGATTTGGCGGTTGCACCATAAACCTCGTAAAAGAAGACCTTTACGACAAGTTCATAAATGATGCCTTAGCTGAATACGAGAATAAATTCGGAAAGAAGGCCAAGATTTATGATGTTGTGATAAGCGACGGTGCACGTAAATTGTGTTGAACTCTAACATAAGAAAATAGAGTCTTTCAAAAAATTAGGGGCGGACGACTTACAATAAGTCATCCGCCCCTAATTCTTTAAACACAAATAACATATAATTTTACACTATGAAATGGGGATTATCGGGAAAATCCCCTTATTTTGTAAACCAAAGAATTAAGATACTTAGGGCTTAGCTTACTTTGGAATGTTCCGATAAGGTAACGGCTTATGAAAAATAAGAGCAACAAAAAGACTGCATGGAAGAAGAACCGCAGGTTTGGTGACATTATGGGCGGACGTTCGAGGGTGAAATTGAAGGACGGCATTGTGAAGCGTCTTCATTCTTTGCCTATTCCTGCCACTTCCGACGAATTGCCTATATTCATTGTTGAGAATACTTCACGTGACTATTATTTCCCGATAAGCGTAGATGATGTGAGGAAAGAGTTGCTGAACTATTCGAATGAAGAAATCTCATGCATCACTCACATATGGCTTAGAAAGCACAACCCGAAAGATAAAATACAGGGATATAGTGTAAAACGTGAGTTCGATATAAGAATCTTACGCAATAAGCCTGCTTTTGTCAATGATGTCGATATTCATAGACGGCTTCT
>CALUGU010000091.1 GCA_944320255.1 uncultured Prevotella sp.
CCGACCAGTGCGCCCGCGAGGCTGTAGACGGCCACGGGGGCAGCGGCACCGCTTACTACCACATTGCCGCCCTCAACGCTTACGTCCATGCCTCCGTCAACCTCAACGCCTGCGATGCCCGTGGGGTCGAACTCCTTGATATTCACGAATCTGCTCCACTCGTTAGCACTCCTGTAAGCATCCAACGAGCCGTAAGGCACGTAAAGGGTTGCAGCTTCATAAACTGTGTTTTCAAAAACGTTGTTAGCAATCAATCTTGGAGGTACTGGATTTAATGAATAAACAGCCTTTATGTTATCACATCCCTTAAAAGCACTGTTGTTAATAAGGGATACGGAACTGCCAATGGTTACTGATGACATAAGATCACAATTCGCAAACGCTGATTCATCAATCAAAGTAACAGAGTTGGGAATGGTTACGCTCTCAAGGCTTAAACAGTTTTCAAACGCACGTATGCCAATCTCAGTGACAAAGTCGGGAATGTCTATGTCTGCCAGGTTTGTACAGAAACTAAACATAAAATTACCTATGTTGGTAATGGAGTTTGAGAGGTTTACGTCTGTCAGGTTTGAGCATCCATTAAAAACGCCATCCCACATCTTAGTAATTGAATTGGGAATGTCTATGCTCTTAAGGTTTTGGCAATAAGCAAACGCTCCAGTGTAAATAGTTGTGACAGAATTGGGAATGGTTACGCTCTCAAGGCTTGAACATTTTTCAAACGCAGAAAAGTAAATAGTAGTGACAGAGTTGGGAATGGTTACGTCTGTCAGGCTTATACATCCATAAAATGTACGATCAGGAATCACAGTAACAGTGTTTGGAATAGTTATGCTTGCAAGGCTTGAACAGCCTTCAAACACACCATAGCCAATAGTAGTGACAGAGTTAGGGATGGTTACGTCTGTCAGGCTTACACAGCCACTAAACGCATAATTAGAAATCGTAGTAACGCCGTCCAGAAAGGTTAAGTCAGCCAGTTTTAAACAATTATTAAACGCAGTCTTGCCTATCGTAGTGACTGAATTACATTCCAGGTCAACCAAATTGCGGCATCCGTTAAACGCAAAACTACCTATTGACGTAACAGTGTCAGGACACTTGACTGAAATCAATGAGGTAGCATTGTCAAACGCACTTTCTCCAAATTGCGTAACGATGTATGTTTGGCCGGAATAAGTCACCGTCTCAGGGATTACAATGTTGCCCTGATAAAAAGAGTAACCCTGATCATCGACGTTTTCTGCTACTTCGCAAGTCAGATCCTCCGCACTAAGGATGTTGTAGCAAATCCCATCCACTTCAAAATCATACGCCTGCGCCGACATTGTGCCCAAGAGGCAAAGGGCGGCGGCTAAAGCGAAGGCCTTAATGTTGTTAAGTTTCATCATGTCAGTAAATTTTAATTGTTAGTTTAATGATTGTCTTGTCGCTTTTATTTTTCTTTTTTTGAAGTCTGCATTTACAGCACACGCAAAGATTTGTGCACATTGCCGATGGAGGCAAGGTGCACGACATTGCCCCCGCTCCTGCGTGCCGGGCGTATGCGCCGAAGCGATAACGGATGGATATAAAGAGTGGCTTTTTACCCCCTCGCACAAGAATGGGCGGTAAAAAGGTATGCGGCGCAGCCGCCGCGACGGATGAAATGAAAAAGGCTTCAGGCCGCCTTGCAAACAATGTCCGTACATAACGATAGATAACTTACAGCCCGCGGCGCAACACATGGCCCGCAGGAAAGGTAAATTATCTGCAAGACGGGACGCAGACAAACGTTAAGAATAAGCGAAAACTTCGCCCCGCACGCCGTCGCCGACGCCGTGCGGACAAGGAGAAGAGCCGTCCCATTACTTTCAGCGACGCCATTGGTGGAGGACGTTCAAGCCGAATTGCCGAGGTAATGTAATCTCCTTTTGGAACATAAGCATTCCAATCTGCATTGCAGAATTACATAAATAACAGACGCCCGTCGGTGAATTACAGGTTAAATAACATTAAATCGTCGGTAAAAAAGGCAATAAAAGACAATAAACGGCAGGACAACATAAAAAGAACGGCGGGGAAAGCTCACGCCCTCCCCGCCGCATTCGCAAAATGTTATTTTAAGATTTTATGTATGAAAAGATTATTCTTTCACTACCTTCACGCCCTTGCTGCGCTCCTTGCGGCCAAGCGTCAGGTAGGCAACAGGCGCGGCGATGAAGATTGACGAGAACGTTCCGAAGACGATACCCAAAATCATCGTCAGCGAGAAGCTGCGGATGCTCTCTCCCGCGAAGAAGAAGCAGATGATGAGCACGAGCAGAGTAGCCGAACCGGTGTTGATGGTACGCGCCAGGGTTTGGTTCAGAGAGTCGTTGAACAGCGTCCAGCGGTCGCGCTTCTCAAAGAGACCCATGTTCTCACGGATGCGGTCGAAGACTACCACCTTGTCGTTGATGGAGTAACCGATGACGGTGAGGATGGCTCCGATGAACGTCTGGTCAACCTCAAGCGACATAGGCACGAGGCCCCACAACAGCGAGTAGACGCCGAGGACGAAGAGCGTGTCGAAGGCCAGGGCGATGGTTGAGCCGAGCGAGAAGGCCACGTTGCGGAAGCGCAACAGGATGTAGAGGAAGATGGCCACGATGGCTATGATGACGCTGAGGATGGCTCCCTGCGTGATGTCCTTGGCCACGGACGGGCCTACCTTGGCGCTGCTGATGATAGAGCCGCCCTCGCGGATGTCGGGGTTGCGGAACTTCGAGATGTCCGTCTGGGTGACAAGTCCGGCCTTGGTGAGCGACTCGAAGAGTATGCGCTCCACCTCGTCGTCAACGTTCTGGTCGTTTGACTCTATCTTATAGTTGGTTGTTATGCGGATGTTGCGGCCGTCAACGCCTATGGCTATCGCGCTGAAGTTAGACTCGCCGAAAGCTCCCTCAAGGGCGTCGCGCACCTGTTCGGGCTGCACCGGCTTCTCGAATTGCAGCACGTAGTTGCGTCCGCCGGTGAAGTCGATGCTCTTGCTGAAGCCCTTGAACAGGAAGCTGAGGATGAAGACAACCGTCAGCACGCCCCAGATGGTGAGCGAACGCTTGGATGCGCCCATAAAGTTGAAGTTGGTGTTCTGTGGCATCTTGGCCGATATGCCGGTCATGAAGGTAAGGTTCTGCCACTTGTCGCGCTTCATCTGGCGGTCGTAGACAAGGCGTGTCATGTAAACCGCGGTGAAGAACGAGCAGCACAGACCGATGATGAGCGTAACGGCGAAGCCTCGGATGGGGCCTGTGCCGAATACGGCGAGGATGACACCGGTGATGATTGACGTCAAGTTAGAGTCGAAGATGGCCGAGAAGGCGTTCTTGTAACCGGCGTCGATGGCCGACTTGACGGTCAGGCCCTTGGCCAGCTCCTCCTTGGCGCGCTCGTAGATGAGCACGTTGGCATCGACGGCCATACCCAGCGACAGCAGCAAACCGGCGATGCCGGGCATTGTCAACGCCGTCTGGAAGGAGCTCATGATGCCCAACGTGAAGAACAAGTTGAACAGGAGCGCCATGTTGGCCAGCATACCGGGGATGAAGTTGTACAGCACGACCATGTAAGCCATCAAGATGATGAAGGCTATGACGAACGAAATCAAGCCCTGCTGGATTGACTGCGCACCGAGCGACGGGCCTACGATGTCTTCCTGGACGATGCGCGCCGGGGCTGGCATGCGGCCTGACTTGAGCGTGTTGGCAAGGTCTTTTGTATCCTCAATGGTGAAGTTGCCGCTGATCTGCGAGTTTCCGCCGGTGATTTCACCGTTGACGCGCGGTGCGCTGTAGACAACGCCGTCGAGCACGATGGCGATGGCGCGGCCCACGTTGGCCTTGGTGAGCGACGCCCAACGGCGTGCGCCGTCAGAGTTCATCGACATGCTTACGACGGGCGCGCCCGTCATCTGGTCGAACTCGTCGCGGGCGTCGGTTATCACGTCGCCCTCAAGCGGGGCGCGGCCGTTGCTCTGGGTTATCTTCAAGGCGTGCAGCTCGTAGACGTTCTTCGACGTGAGTCCGTCGGCGGGCTTTGCGCTCCACATCAGCTTGAGGTCGGCGGGCAGTATGCGCTCGGCAGCCTCGGAGTAGATAATCTTGTTCACTGCGGCGGTGTCGCGCACGTTGGCGTAGCCCACGGTGCTCAACGCCCCGCCCGGAGTGGTCTGCAGCACGGCCAGCAGCGGGTGCTGCTTCTTGGCCAGCTCGGTGGCGGCGTCGCTCTTGGCGGCAGCCTCGGCCGCCTCGCCGTCTTTCTTCAGCTGGAACTTAGGCTTTTCGGTCCCGGCCTTTGCCACAGCCGCCGTGTCCTTTACAGCCGCTGCCGTGTCGGCGGGTTCGCCGATGTTGGCCACGGCCTGGTCGAGCTGTACGAGGTAAGGAGTGATTTCCTCGCTGTTGTATGTCTCCCAGAACTCAAGGTTGGCGCTGCCCTGGAGGAGCTTGCGGATGCGCTCCGGCTCCTTGATGCCCGGCATCTCTACCATTATGCGGCCTTCCTGGCCTTCGAGCTTCTGGATGTTGGGCTGTACGACGCCGAACTTGTCGATACGGTTGCGCACAACGATGTATGAGTTGTCGATGGCTGTCTGCACTTCGGCGCGCAGGGCTTTCTCAACCTCGGCGTCGGTGCTTTGCGTGCTGACCTTGCCCTTGAGCTGCTGCGTGGCGAATATCTCGGCCAAGCGGTGTCCGGGCGCGTTCTGGCGGTAATGTTTGATGAAAAGTGAGATGAAGTCGCTCTGGCTTTGCTCCTCCTCTTTCTTGGCCTCCTCCATCGACTTGAGGTAGGCGGCGTCGGTCTTGTGGTCGGCGAGCATGTCAACCACGTCGGGCACTGAAATTTCGAGCACCACGTTCATGCCGCCCTTGAGGTCAAGGCCGAGTCCGATCTGCGTGTCCAAGCATTTTTTGTAAGAATAAATGCCGAGGTACTTCACGGAGTCCTTGTAGTCTTGTTGCGCTACGGGGTCTTTTATCTTTGCAGCCTGGCCGTCATAATAGCTTGTGGCGACGGAGAAAGAAAGGTAAAAGATGCTTGCGAGCGTCAAAAGGACGGACAAGACAATTACAATTCCTTTGTTTTGCATTTTTGTAGTTATTTATTTTGATGTTTTTTCCACTTTGGCATTATAGCGTGCAAAGATAATGCAAATCGGGCGAAACGCAAAATAAAACTTTACTTTTTTAAGCAGACGAGCAGACGAGGGACGAGCAGACAAGCTCTTTTTTAAAGCAGACAAGCTCTTTTTAAGCAGACAAGCAGACAAGGGACAAGCAGACAAGGCGTTTCTTTCAGCAGACAAGCAGACGAGGAACAAGCAGACGAGGCGTTTCTTTTAGCAGACAAGCAGACGAGGGACAAGCAGACGAGGCGTTTCTTTCAGCAGACGAGGGACGGGCATACGAGGCTTTGCTGCAAACGAGGGAGAAGTTTACGGCAAACGAGGGGACAGGCATACGAAGAAGTCGCTGGCGGAATTATTTTCTTAATTGCACGGTGACGGTTACAGTTTAAAATCGTGCCTTTCCAGCCTTCAAAATACGGCTTCTTGCGTTGTGAAAAGCCGTTTTTCACAACGCAAAAGACCGCCTCTTGCAAACCAGTCGGAAGCAAGCGGAAACCGTAAGTAAAAGTCCTTGAAATGCGACAAATTGAAAGCGTCAGACGTAAAGAAGCATAAAAATTCCGTCAACAAACACGAAAAACCGAGGTTATAAACAACAAGGCAAACCCGCTTGTCTGCTCGTCACTTGTCTGCTCGTCTGCTGAAAGAAAAGCCTTGTCTGCTCGTCCCTGGTCTGCTCGTCTGCTTAAAAAAAGTCTTGTCTGCTTGTCACTCGTCTGCTTGTCTGCTAAGAAAACAGTAAATGGGGTAATGGTCAGAATAAGCGTTGCTGCGGTCTACCTTGCATCCGTAAGGGCGGAAGTGGTCGGAACACATCAAGTTGTCGATGCGCACGAAGATTGCGTTGTGATGGTAAGATATGCCGGGGCCGTTGCCCGTCGCCACGTAGCAGTCGGTCAGCAGCCGGGCGAGCGTGCGGCGGGCGTAGGATATGGGACTGTCGTTGAAGTCGCCGCAGAGTATCACCGGGCCGCTGCACTTGCTCACGTATTCGGCCACGGCGTCCACCTGCGGGGCGCGTATCTTGACTGACTCGCCGAGCTTGACGGCCAGGCGGCGCGACTCGGCGCGGATGGTGTCCTTGCCTGAATTGCCCTTCACCATCTCCTTGAAGCCGGCGCGGTCGGCAAGCGACAGGCCGGAGGTCTCAAAGTGGTTGTTGACCACCGTCACCGTCTCGCCGCCCACCTTCACGCGGAAGGCTGCGCTGAGGTTGCCCCTCGACTTGTACATTATGCGCTCTTTCGAGAGTATGGGGTGCTTGCTGAAAAGCACGAGACAGTCGCCGCGCCCCGTGTGTATCACCGAGTCGGCGTAGGGATACACCCGCGCCGCCTGCTCGATGATGTCGGCGTTGAGATGCGCCTCTTGCAGGCAAACGATGTCGGCGTCGCTGCCCAGCACGTAGTCGAGTATGGGGTTGGGGCTGTCTTCGGGAGGATTGTCGGCAATGAAGCCGTGCACGTTGTACGACAACACCTTCAGCGCGCCGGCCGGAACGTCGCGCGAGACGTTGAAGGGGCAGTAGGTGCGCATGGGCTGGTAACACAGCACGAAGCCGGCGAACGGCACGAGGGCGTATTTCTTCTTAAAGAAAAGGAAGAACACGAGGAAGCACACGTTGAGGAGGATGAACAGCGGGAAAGCCAGCCCGGCGTTGGCCAGGAGCGGGTGCTCCACGGGGTCGAGGCGGTCGGAATAGCCCACCAGCAGCATCAGCACCACCGTAACTACGTTGGCGCCGGCTATCATCTGCAACGTTATGTCCTTGATTTTATGGAACATATTCTAACAAAAAAACAAAAAGCCCCCTCTAACTCCCCCAAGGGGGAGGATCTTGATGCGTGAATGAGGTCGTCAGCAAACCGGAAGTCCCCCTTGGGGGATTTAGGGGGCTGCTGGTTTTCTTACTTCCCGTTGAACAGTTTCCGCTTCTCCTCGTCGGTCAGGCTGTCGTATCCGCTGCGGCGCACTTTGTCGAGTATGCGGTCAATCTCGTCCTGCTCGGCCTTGCGGCGGGCGTTGTAGTCCCAGTCAGACTCGCGCCGCTGCTGGTCGTCGCGCCGCGCCTCGTCGTATCGGCGGTGGCTGCGCCGCTCCCAGTTGTCCTTCATACGGTCGAAAAACTGCTGCCCGCGCGAACGTCCGTAGCCGCCGTTGCCGGGATGGTCGCGCCAGTAACGTATCATTATATATCCGAAGAGCATGCCGCCGAGATGGGCGAAGTGGGCCACGTTGCTGCCGCTCGTGCCGAGGCCGGAGAACAGCTCAATGGCAATCCAGATGCACACCATCCACTTGGCCTTGATGGGCACGGGCAGCGGGAAGATGAATATGCGCTGTTCGGGGAAAAGCATGCCGAAGGCCAAGAGCAGTCCGTAGATGGCGCCTGACGCTCCCACCGTGGTCCAGAGGTTGAGCAGCGGCTGGCTGTTGCGGGCCACCTCGGCTGCCATGCCGAGATTGAAGCCCGGCACCTGGTCGGCGGCCAGCATGTAAAACTCGCCGAACTGCGCCACCATCTGTATCAAGCCGGCGCCCACGCCGCAAGTGATGTAATAGAAAAGGAACTTCTTAGGCCCCCACACCTGCTCCACAACGCCGCCGAACATCCACAACATGAACATATTGAGGAAGATGTGCATCACGCCGCCGTGCATGAACATATATGTGAACAACTGGTAGAGGGCAAAGTCGTCGGCCATGAAGAAGTGAAGGCCGAGGACGCTGTTGAGGTCGATGCCGCGACCCTCGAACACTATCAACGCCAGGAACATCAAGACGTTGATAATCAGCAAATTCTTTGTTATCGTAGGTATTCTGAACATATCACAGCATTTTAACTAAAAGCTAAAACCACGGCAAAAGTACGAAAAATATCCGTCACAGTACATAAAAACGCCTGTTTACCAACTTTTTTTCATTAAATTCCTCACTTTTTTTATGTTTTTGTTTGACGAATGAAATGAATGGACTATATTTGCGAGGAAAATACGACAAAACACATTTTAATTTTTAATATTTAAAACATTTCATCATGAACAAAACAGAACTAATTGAAAAAATAGCTGCTGGTTCAGGACTGTCAAAGGCTGACGCAAAGAAGGCTCTCGACGCTACAGTGGCAGCCGTTAAGGACGCACTCGTGGCAGGCGACAAAGTTGCACTCGTAGGCTTCGGCACATTCAGCGTGAACGAGCGTCCCGCACGTGAAGGCATCAACCCTTCTAACAAGCAGAAGATACAGATACCGGCTAAGAAAGTGGCAAAGTTCAAGGCTGGCGCAGAGCTTAACGACGCGCTCAACTGATTTCAACCGGCAGACGGACAACAAGCGGGCGGCGTGTATGCTAAGGCATACGTGCCGCCCGCTTTGCGTTCGGCGGTTTTCACGCCGCAGGCCACGGGGCCGCAAACCGCCGGGGGCGTGTTATAATATGGTAAACACAGGCCCGGCTCCGGTTGACTACCGACAACTGCACGATTTTGACACGCCCCGAAACAAAAAAAGCTGCGCACACGGGCGGCTCTCCACCATGTGTGCGCAGCAGACATTCACGAGCAGGGATTTAACCCATGAATGCCATTAAACCAACAACGTTCAAAAAGCAATGCTTCTTTTCATCTTTTCAAACCGCATGGGAGGTCATGGTATCTCGTTCCAGTAATCCATGTTGGCCACCTTCTCCACCGTCACCTTGCGGTCGCCCCTGCGCGCCTTGTCGCCGGAAGCCGACGGGATGATGGAGATCTTCTTGCCCGTGCCCCTCCACTTCATCATTTCTTCAGGACATCCTCGCTTCACAAGCTCGTCAACGACGGCCTTGGCGCGGGCTTCAGACAGCCTGCTGTTGTAAGCCGAAGAGCCGCGGGCGTCGGTCTGTCCGGTTATCAGGTAGCGGCTTGAAGTGTCCTCCTTGAACACCTTGGCAATCTTATCCAAGGCCTCTGACGACTCCGCCGTCACCTCGTAACTGTCGAAGTCGAAGTATATCTGGTCGAAAAGGTCGCTGATGGTCTGCGTCACGACTCTCTCAACCGGCACTTCAACCACTTTCTCGACAACCTTGTCTACATAGCGCACCACCGGGGCCGGCTTCTTCGACTTGCCGCCGATGCGCCATATCAGGCGCGCCGAGCCTTGCAGCGAGTTGGCCACGTTCTTGTGGGGCATCAGCAGGTAGTCGGCCTGCAGGCCTATGCCGAAGCGGTCGTTGAGCCACATGTTGACGCCCGCTCCCAGCGATATGGGCACGAGGTGCTTGCGGTCGCGGCCTTCCTTGTTGGCGTAGTTGCTCATCACCCACTGCATGTCGTCAGGCTCAAGGCCTTCGCTGCCGTCGTAGATGATTTGGAAGTCTTTATACATATAGTTCACGCCGGCGCGCAAATACGGGTCGATGTACCTTGACTTGAAATACTCGCCCAGGCGCCATTGCAGGCCGAGGCCGGCCATGACGAGGAACTTGTGCTTGCCGTTGATTGACTTGTTGGTCATCCCTACGTTGCCTTGGAAGTCAAGGTAGAAATGCTTGTCAAGCTCGCGGGCGGCATAGAGGCCGCCGCCCCACACCGCATGGTTCAGCGAGAGGTCGAAGGCGTAGCCATCGTCAAGCTGGCTGAAGTTGCTGAAACCTACGCGGTTGAACTGGAACACGGTTCCTCCGAGTCCTATTTCCCAAGCCTTCTTGTCTTTTCCTTCTTCCGCCGCCGGCTCTTGCGCATGGGCCGACATCGCGCCTAAGAAAAGTAACAGGCTGATATATGATTTTAGTTTCATATCAATGAATTTATTAGGTTTACCTTAATCTCGAACTTACCTTAATCTCGATGCCGCCTTCCGAGCCTGCGGGTGCTGTGACATAAGTGCCGTTGACGCGCAGGTAGAGCGTGCCGGAAGCTCCTGAGATGTTTCCAAGCGACAGGTTGTAGAAGTTGGCCATCGAGTTGTTAGTCAAATCCACCGTTGATTGGTAGTTCACGGCGCGGGCCGTAAACGCTCCGTCTATTGTTACTTTCGACTGTATTAT
>CALUGU010000092.1 GCA_944320255.1 uncultured Prevotella sp.
AAGATTGCACCAAGCATCGCCGCCGGACAGCCGTAAACCTCACGAAGGTAAAACGGCAGAACTGGGATAAGTATCCAAAAACCGAAGAACAACAGGAAGTTGGCAGCCAGGATAAAGGCGTAACTGCGGGTGAATAGGCGCTCTTTCATTGTTGAGAATTTATAGGATTTAAAGAAGTTATCGCTCACTTCGTTCGCTAAGAAGTTAAAGCCAATACTAATTTAAAAGAAACCACTCATCGTTTCTTTTGCCAAGGAATTGAAGCAAAAACCAGTAAAGAAGTTGGAGAAGCAATATTAAAAAGCAGTCAAGGTAATGGCTGTAACTTCTTTAACTTCTCTAACTTCTTTAACTTCAAAATAATAATATCAGTTTGCCGCCTCGAACTCTTGCAGGAAGCGAACGTCATTCTCGGAGAACATACGCAGGTCGGAAACCTGGTATTTCAAATTGGTGATGCGCTCAACGCCGAGACCGAAGGCGTAGCCGCTGTATACCTTGCTGTCGATGCCGCAAAGCTCAAGCACGTTGGGGTCAACCATTCCGCAACCGAGGATTTCCACCCATCCCGTATGCTTGCAGAAGCCGCAACCCTTGCCGCCGCAGATGTGGCAGGAGATGTCCATCTCAGCACTCGGTTCGGTGAAGGGGAAGTAACTCGGACGGAGACGTATCTTAGTATCTGCGCCGAACAGTTCGCGTGCGAAAGTAAGGAGAACCTGCTTAAGGTCGGTGAATGAAACGTTCTTGTCGATGTAAAGTCCTTCTATCTGGTGGAAGAAACAGTGGGCACGGGCCGTAATGGCCTCGTTGCGGTAAACGCGTCCTGGGCAAATCACACGGATGGGCGGCTGTGTCACGTCCATGACACGCGCCTGCACGGAACTGGTGTGGCTGCGGAGGATGATGTTCTTGGTTACGTCATTCGGATTTGTCTCTACAAAGAATGTGTCTTGCATGTCGCGGGCGGGATGGTCGGCGGCGAAGTTCATCTTCGTGAACACGTGCAAGTCGTCTTCCACTTCCGGGCCGTCGGCAAGCGTAAATCCCATGCGTGAGAAAATGTCGATGATTTCGTTCTTAACAATCGTCAGGGGATGGCGCGTGCCTTGCTTAATAGGGTAAGCCGTGCGCGTCAGGTCTATTTCGTCGCCCTGTGTCTCGCTTGCCTCGCACTGCTCACGCAAGGCGTTGATGCGGTCAAGGGCGGTCTGCTTAAGCTCGTTGATTTTTATTCCTACTTCCTTCTTCTGCTCTGCCGGAACATTTCGGAAATCAGCCATTATGGCGTTGATTTCACCTTTTTTACTGAGATATTTCAGCCTTAAAGCCTCTATTTCTTCAGGCGTTGTGGCGTTAAGGCTTTTCACTTCTTCAAGCAGTTTCTCTATTTTCTCCAGTATCATAATAAAAAATAAATTTGACGCTTATTAAAATATTGATGCAAAGGTAATATTTTTACCTTTAATCTACGTTATAAATCAAAATAAAGTTGTACTTTTGCGCAAATTTTGAGAGATGTCACCAGCATGAGGAAAGGATGCAGGTAAACAACCCGGAAACGGTTGACGCCCGGCTCCCTACTCGTTGACAAAAAGCATGGAATTATGAAAAAAGGCGTTGTATTCGTATTTGCGACGTGCTTGCTCATGGCAACCTGGACGACAGGCTGCTCGGACAAGAAACCCGTTGCCGCCGACTCTACGGCGGTAGACTCAACTTTATTCGCCGACACGGCGGTTGCCGACACTATGGACCAGCTGATAGCCGAACAACAAATGCCGAAAGCAGCCGACGAGCTTTTTGACGATTTCATATTCAACTTTGCGGCCAACCATAAGCTACAAATGAACAGGATTAAGTTCCCGTTGAAGATAGTTGACGGCGAAGAAGTGGAATACGTGAAAAAAGGCCAATGGGAAATGGAACATTTTTTCATGGAACAGGGCTACTACACCTTGATTTTCGACAACATGAAACAGATGGACGTGGTAAAAGACACGTCTATAAACAATGTTGTAATAGAGAAAGTGTATCTCACGGAAAAGAAGGTCAAGAAATATATGTTCAACAGAATCAACGGGCGTTGGATGCTTACGTCAATACAGACCAACGCCATGATACACAACACCAACGCATCTTTCCTCGCTTTCTACCAACGCTTCGCGACAGACCAGGACTTCCAGCTTGAAAGTCTCAACAATCCTGTAATGTTCACCGGCCCGGACCCTGACGACGATTTCAGCACAATGTCTGGAGAGATTGCCCCGGAAACATGGCCGGCGTTCGCACCCGAACTGCCTTCAGACTTCATTTATAATATAATGTACGGCCAAAAATACACTGAAGGCAATCAAAAGATTTTCGTAATGCGCGGCATCGCCAACGGAATGGAGATGGAGCTGACTTTCAAACGCATAGACGGAGACTGGAAACTCACAGCACTATCGGAATAGACAATAAACACTGACTTTGTAATACCCAAGTTATGAAAGACCTTACCCGCTACAGCCTCAAAAGCCACAACACTTTCGGCATGGACGTAAAGTGCCGGCGCTTCATGGAATTCAGCTCCGTGGAAGAATTGCGGCAGACATTGCATTCGCTGACAGACGCTGACAAGCCGTTGCTTTTCATCGGAAGCGGAAGCAACATCCTTTTCACAAAAGACTTTGAAGGCACGGTAATACATTCAGCCATAAAAGGATATTCGGCAACAAAGGTTGACGGCAATGTGCTATTACGCTGTGGCAGCGGCGAAACTTGGGACGACATCGTTAACATGTGCGTCAGAAACGGACTTTACGGGGCGGAGAACCTTTCGCTCATCCCAGGGGAAGTCGGGGCGAGCGCAATACAGAACATCGGGGCTTACGGAGTGGAGGCCAAAGACCTGATACATGAGGTTGAGGCCGTTGACGTAAATACCGGTGACGTGCGCACATTCACCAACGCCGAATGTGAATATTCATACAGATGGAGCAAATTTAAGGGTGAATGGCGCAACAGGTTCATAATAACATACGTAACATATTCATTATCAGAAACATTCTCGCCGCACCTCGACTACGGCAACATACGGGCTGTGCTGGAAGAAAAGGGCATACAGTCGCCTACGGCCACACAACTCAGGAACGCCATCATAGAAATACGGAATAAGAAACTACCCGACCCCAAAGTGGAAGGGAACGCCGGCAGCTTCTTCACCAACCCCATCGTACCGACAATGAAATACGAGGAGCTTTTGGCCGAGTTCGGCGCGGTGCCCCACTACCCCATTGACGCTGACCGGGTGAAAATCCCGGCAGGATGGATGATTGAGCAATGCGGCTGGAAAGGGAAGTCGCTTGGCCGTGCAGGAGTGCACTCACGCCAGGCATTAGTGCTCGTCAACCGCGGCGGAGCCAACGGCGAGGACGTATTAAAGCTATGCGAGACCATCAAAAAGGACGTCTACGACAAATTCGGTATCGAGATAAAACCTGAAGTGAACATCATCTGAACATGAGACTAACGTTCCTTGGCACAGGCACGTCGGTAGGCGTGCCGACAATAGGCTGCAAGTGTAAAGTATGCCAAAGCACCGACAAGCACGACAAGAGGCTAAGGGCTTCGGCCATGATAGAAACAGAAAACACAAGAATACTCATAGACTGCGGCCCCGACTTCCGCCAGCAGATGCTGTCGCAAAAATTCAGGAGAATAGACGCCGTGCTCCTGACACACGTACATTACGACCATGTCGGCGGCCTGGACGACCTGCGTCCGTTCTGCACTTTCGGCGAAGTGAACGTCTACGCCGACGGCGCAACAGCCGACGGCTTGCGCCACACAATCCCTTATTGCTTTGATGAACATAAATACCCAGGCGTGCCAAGCATAAGGCTCAACGTTATAAAGCCACATGAAAAACTAACAATCGGCGATTTCACGATAGTCCCGATACTGGTGATGCACGACAAACTGCCAATTTTAGGATACAGGATTGGCGACATCCTCTATATCACGGACATGAAAACCATTGACGACAACGAATTTGGTTATTTCAACGGCGTGAAAACATTGATTGTCAATGCGCTGCGCTTTACGCCACAGCATCATTCACACCTCACTGTTGACGAGGCGGTAAACTTTGCAAAAAAGGTGGGTGCCGAACGAACATATTTCACACACATGGGGCACGACATCGGACTTCACAACGAAATCAACAAACAGCTGCCAAAAGGTTTTAGCTTAGCATTTGACGGTCAAACTCTCGATTTTTAGCTCAAAAGCACATTATTTTTGTTAAAAATTGCATAAAAGAAAGTGTTTTGTGCACAATAATTTGGCGCATACGAAAAAAGACCGTATCTTTGCACCGTGTTTTTCATAGTATTAGATTTAAGGTTAACAAGGTTGGAGTACAGCGGTACTCCTTTTTTGTTTTTATACCCCGACGCTTACAGTGTTACAACCAGCATAAAAAATATATATGAATGTCCGCAAAGCTCCCATTCATAAAGAATTTAAAGAAGTTATATAAGTTAACACTCCGCTAACGCTTCGTTGGAAGTTAAAGCCAATACCTTAGTTTAAGGCAACAGGGCTATTGGCTCTAAATTCTCTAACTTATTTTTAATTCTCTAACTTCTTAATGAATGGGAGCTTTGCGGACATTCATTAAAACATATTTCCGTGTGGTTAAAATATCACAATGTCACGGAGCAATAGAATGCGCTGTCTGTCAGCGGATTAGGCCGTGACATTTACCTCGGCGGCACTTTCACAAATGTCACGGCGCGACACGTAACGTGACATTGGTGACATTAGGCTGCGTGGCGACGTCACGACGCAAGGCGTTGACACACAGAGGGATACGGCGCACTGTGACATTATGACATCAGTTGCAAACATTTTTTGCAAACAGTACGATTGTGTATGATGTAAAAGACCGTCAACAGCAGTCCGAAAGAGCATCTTTTGCATGACGGGAGGGCATATCTTACAACGCATTTGACGGCAAAACGCAAAAACGGCGTCGCTGTATCCACTGGACGCAACATCTCTGCGGAACCGAAAGTCACCGTTAAGGCAATGGTTTTATCACCACAAATTGGCCATTAACACTAAAAAACAAGCATTTGAGTAAAAACACACGACAAAGGCCTCTACCCAAACTATTTTTTCTTATACTTGCGATATAACTTCCATGCAAGCATAAAACCGTCAGCCAAGCCTGCGCCTGTGGACATAAGCGACGCCAAAGTAAAGCCCTTTTTCCTTGGTGCCGGTTTCTTGAAAAGCTCTTTCCACAAGATTGCCATCTGCTGGTTGTCCCTTCGTATTTCAGAAAGCACAATCTCTTTACGCAACCTTATCTCGTTCAACGTTTCGTATTTCTCTTTCTTTTCTACGTCCATACCTTCAAAATTTACTCCATCAACAAACTTGTTATGAACCTTATCAGCGGCCGCTCAATCCATGTTTTCCTAAAAGAAACGAACAAGATGAACACAATCACATAAAAAGCCCCCACCACTCCGAAAGCTGCGGGATAGCCGATTGAATGAGCCAAAGCCAACGCTACGGACAAGGAAAGAAAAAACGCGATGGCAACAACAACCAATGCCAAGACGATAAAGAGCAGCAAGGCTGTGACCACCCTCACCGTCTTGTCCATTACATCGAGCTTCAGGTACTCGCCCTGAAGCCCGATGCTGTGCTTGACCAGCCTGAAAAGCTGGCTTATTGTTTCAATGTTTTTATCGCTTGAAAACATTTGAATACGACAAATTTATTAAGCGATTTCCGTATCAGTCGCGTCCTTGATGTCATCTGCCAAGTCGTTCATTTCCCTGCGGCTCAGCTTGATGTTGTGTTTCTGGCAGAAATCGTCAATGGCGTCTGTGATTTTCACGCGTGTGTCTTTTCCCTTCTCCGGAGCCAAGAGCAAGCCCAAAGCAGCGCCGGCGATTGCGCCTCCCAAAAAAGCGCCGATGTAACCTAATGCTTTCATAATACTTGTAATTTAAATTGTTATTATATAATAAATATGTGTATTCATGTTTCCGCCCAGCCGGAACTGTAAGCGGCCTTCATTTATTGATAGCAAAAATAATGATTATTTTCCAAATATCAATGTTTTCAACCATTTTTTTTATTAAAAACGGCGTATTTCCCTTATTTAACAAACTTTATGCACAACTTATTAACCTATTTGTTTGTTTTTGTGTAATTTCGCACAATAATATTTTCAGTTGAAACAAGTTTAATCTCCAAATAACAAAACAACGAGAATTATGAGAAAATACGTGGTGGCATGTGCCGGCCTTTGCGTTGCATTGGCATTCACAGGTTGTAAATCATCAGAGAGTGCGTACAGGAAAGCATACGAAAAAGCAAAGGCGCAGGAAGAAAACCGTGCGACAGAGCAGAACCAGGGGAACGAGGAGATTGCCGTTGTAGCTCCCATCGTTGAAAAACCGGCTACCGAGACAGTTGTCGTTGACAACGCCGACAACGTTCCCGTAAAGCAAGAATCATTGTCAGTAGTCAGCGGCGCAGGGCTCAAGAGCTTCAGCGTGGTTGTTGGCTCGTTCTCGGTGCAAGCGAACGCCGAAGGCCTGCAAGGCACGTTGAAGAGCCAAGGCTATGACGCGCAGGTGGCATACAACTCTGCCAACCAGATGTACCGCGTCGTTGCCGCGACATTCGACACCAAGCCCGAAGCCGTAAGCAGCCGCAACGAGCTTCGCTCGCAGTATCCTGACGCTTGGTTGCTCTATAACCAAAGATAAACATTTATTACGTGGCCCGCATATTGTCGATTGACTACGGCAAAAAGCGTACAGGGCTTGCCGTCACCGACCCGCTGCAAATCATAGCAGGCGGGTTGGTGACGGTTGCCACGTCCGCCTTGTTCGACTACCTCAAGGAATACATTGCTAAAGAACAGGTGGAGCGCATCATCATCGGCGAGCCAAAGCAGCCGAACGGGATGCCAAGCGAAAACATGGGGCGCGTCACGCAATTTGTAAACCGGTGGCGCAAAGCCTTCCCCGACATCCCCATCGAATTGTACGACGAGCGTTTCACGTCAGTACTCGCACACAAGGCGATGCTTGACAGCGGACTCCGCAAGAAGAAACGCCAAGACAAGGCATTGGTTGACGAAATCAGCGCAACAATAATTTTGCAAAGTTATTTAGAATCAGCAAAAAGGAAACAATGATTTTACCCATTTACATTTACGGGCAACCCGTGCTCCGTAAAATTTCACAGGACATAACCCCTGACTACCCAAACCTCAAAGAACTTATCGCCAATATGTTCGAGACGCTTACCGAGTCTGACGGCGTAGGCCTTGCAGCTCCGCAAATTGGATTGGATATACGTCTCGTGGTAATCGACCTCGACGTGCTTTCCGAGGATTTGCCCGAATACAAGGACTTCCGTAAGGCGTACATCAACCCGCACATACTCGAATATGACGACACCAACGTTGACTCGTCAGAAGAAGGCTGCCTGTCAATCCCGGGAATATACGAGAGCGTAAAGCGCCCCACTCGCATCCACGTGAAATATGCCGACGAGGACTTCAACGAGCACGACGAATGGGTTGAAGGCCACTTGGCGCGCGTGATGCAGCACGAGTTCGACCATCTTGATGCAAAAATGTTCATCGACCGCATTTCGCCGCTGCGCAAGCAGCTAATCAAGAACAAGCTCAAGGCCATACTGCAAGGCCGGTTCAAGTGCAGCTACCGCGTAAAGGCCGTAAGGAAATAACACTGCACGGCCTACCCTACCGTTCCATGCCACACTCCAGGGCGTGGAGATACGTAATATTGTATTTCAGGACACGTTTTGTTATGCACAAGCTCCTTTTGTCTCTACTCATGTTGCTGGCGTCACTATCAGCGTCTGCCCAATTCAGGACAGACCGGCTGATAAACGTCGGCAGGAGCGCGCTTTACTACGAAGACTACGTCCTCTCGATACAATATTTCAACCAAGTCATCTTAACAAAGCCTTATCTTTACGAGCCATGGTTCCTGCGCGCCGTCGCCAAGTTCTACCTTGACGACTTTGTTGGCGCCGAGAAAGACTGCACCGAGGCGATAAGGCTCAACCCATACGTGCCAAACACCTATGAGCTCAGGGCTCTATGCTACATCAAGCAAAACAAGTTTAGCGAAGCCATCGCCGACTATGACAAGACCATAGAGTTCAGCCCTTACAACAAAGGGCTGTGGTTCAACCGCGTGCTGTGCCGCATAGAGAACAAGGACTACGACAAGGCCAACGCCGAACTCGACTCGATGCTCTCCATGTGGAAGACATACGCCAAGGCCTACTCGCTGAAGGCGGAGGTATGTATGCAGCAGAAAGACACCATAGAGGGTGCAAAATATCTTGACAAGAGCCTCGAAATAGACCCGTATGACGGCGACGCATGGGCATTCCGCGCCATGGTTAGCCTGTCGCAACAGGAGTGGAAAGACGCCGACGAACAGCTGTCGAAGGCCATCCACCTGAAGCCCACAACGGTGACGAACTACGTAAACCGAGCCTTGGCGCGTTATAACACCAACAACCTGAACGGCGCGCTTGCCGACTATGACAAGGCCCTTGAGCTTGACCCCAACAATTTCCTTGCCCACTATAACCGAGGACAGCTGCGCGTGCAGGTGGGCGACGACAACCGCGCCATTGAAGACTTCAACTACATCATCAACCTTGAGCCGGAGAACGTCATGGCCATATACAACCGCGCAATCCTCCTTGAACGCACGGGCGACATCTACGGCGCAATCAGGGACTACACTAAAATCATCGACAAGTTCCCGAACTTCTGGGTGGGACTGAACAACCGCGCCCGCTGCTACCGTAAAGTGGGCCTCACGGCAAAGGCCGAACTTGACGAATTCAAGATATTCAAGGCACAGATGGAGAAATCATACGGCCACCAGCAACGCTGGAGCAAGAGCAAGCGGCACGAGGTAAGGAAGATGAGCGAAATAGACTTCGACAAGTACAACCAGCTCGTAGTGGCCGACGAGAACACCGTGGAGCACGAGTATTCAACCGTCTACCGCGGGCACGTGCAGAACAGGAAAATCGACGTGGTGTTCCTGCCGATGTTCCAGCTGTCGTTCAGCCAGTACGACAACGGCGTGAAGTCGTACCAAGCCTTCGACAAGGACGTCGAGAAATTCAACTTCGACCAGAAACCGCTGCATAAATTATATATAAGGTGTGGGGCAAAGACCCTCACCGAGCAGGAAAGCAAGAGCGCGTTTACGCTCATCGACACGCTTACGGCAGCCATCGACGCATCGCGCGACCTGCGCAAAGACAAGGGCCTCATCCTGCAACGTGCCGTAGCCAACAGCGTGGTGCAGAACTATGCCGACGCCATAAGCGACCTGACGGCCTACATCCAGACCGACAGCACGTCGTCAATAGCCTACTGGCAACGGGCCGTCTGCCAGGCCAGGATGAACGAATACGAAGCCTCGCGCGGCGAGGACGTAAGACTGAAGACGGCCGGAGCAATTGCCGACCTCGACAAAGCCATCAGCCTGAACACAGGCAACGCCTATCTTTACTTCGACCGCGGCAACATACACGCCGAAAGCAAAGAATACCAACAAGCCATAGACGACTACGACAAGGCCATCAGTCTGGACCCGAAACTCGCCGAGGCATACTATAACCGCGGCATCGCCTACATCAACATCGGCAAGACCGACGTAGGCATCAGCGACCTCAGCAAGGCCGGCGAGTTAGGCCTCTACGACGCTTACAGCGCAATAAAGAAATACAGCAAGAAGTAAGCGGCAACCGCCTACAACACACCAACACAAAAGACTCATCCACAATACAGTCCAAAAGGCCATGTTTTGCGTTGCAAGACATGGTCTTTTATATTCCCGTTCGTATCCTTTTGCGTTGCAAAAGGATACATCTTGAAATCACACTATAATCCAACACGTTTTCAAGACAATACGGAACAAAAACTCACTGCAATTATTTGTCATAAAAAAATCGTGACATAATGATTGCCTGTTCAACAAAAAATCGTATCTTTGTTTTTAGAAATTACGAAAAAGGTCTAAGTGATTGAAAATGAGTTGCAGTTACCAACTCATAGTAGTAATAGGTTACGAATT
>CALUGU010000093.1 GCA_944320255.1 uncultured Prevotella sp.
CTCGCAGTGAAACCACTTTTCGACATATCTGGCAACAAATCTTAATTTGGGTGGCGCATTGACGAAGTCAGGAAAAGGGCGCAAAACGCAACGCAAAAGGGCGTCTTTTGGAAGCCAAAAGACGCCCTTTTGCAAAGGCACGGATAACAAACTGGCTGTCAAGCAGTTAGCTGACGACGCAAATCACGCCTTGACGCGAGCCTCGGCGGCGGCCCTCATGCGCTCCAGCTCATCGCGCCCGCTGACTAAACGGAACTTTTCAACTACGCGCGCGGTGCGGTCGATAAAGCCGTAGACGGTTATTTCCTCGTCGTCGGTCATGCCGAAACCACTGTCGTCCATATAATACCGCCCGTCGGGATTAAGCTCCCAGCGGACTTCGGCCACGCCTCCGGCGAAGCGGCCGACAAGCGTGGGGAAGTGGGCCGACAAGCGGCGGGCGCGGTCAACGGCGGCTTCAGGCAGGCCTGCGAGCGTGTCCCAGGCGATGTCGCCGGGCGTGACGGCGACGAAACGCTCGTCGCTGTCCAGCAGCTCGTAGGCCTCGTAAGTCTTGGGATTTATCAAATAGCGCGGCTTCCAGTATCCGCATATCACCTGCTTCAGCAACCGGACGCCCTCGCCAAGGTCTTCCGTGTCGAACGGGTAATGCAAATACATACCGTCGCAGAGCTTGTCGTACAGGGCTGACGCCTTGTCGCCGCCGTGCGGCGCGGCATCGGGGACGAGGGCATCAAGCGTTTCGTGATATTCCATAAGAACATAAAAAAGGAGTGAAACATTCAGTGCGGAAGGCCGCCTCCACGCCGCCCCGTGCGTCATCTCGTAAGCGAGAACTTCAGGCTGAGGCCGAAGTCCTGCGTCGTCGTAGGATAACTGTTGGCCGAGAGCAGCGGGGTGTTGGTCTGGCGGTCGTAATAGAAACTCATTGTAAGCAGCCGCGAGAGGGCGTAGTCGGCGGAGAACGAGAGCTTGAAAGCCGTGTTGCCGCTGCTGGCCGAGCTGGTCATCGAGGCGATGTCGCGGCAGATGGCCGCCTGCTTGCGGTAAGAGAGGTCGAGACGCAGGTTGAGCGAAGTGTTGAAGCCCGTGCTGCGGCGCGACGCTGACGTGGACGACGCGTTGTTGTCGTCGTCACGGCGGCTTGAACGCACGCGCCGGCGGCGGTTGCCTCCGAAGAGCTTGAAGTTGTTAATCTTGTAACTTGCGCCCACCACCCAGTCGTTGCTTACGGCTTCGTTGATTTGTATGCTCGTCATGCTAAGGCTTAGCACGCGCGTCTTGCGGTATTCCAGCTTGCAGGTGAGGTCGTTGCGGAACGTCATGTCGATGCCGATGAGGGGCGAGAACGACTCGTTGATGCTCACCGTGCTGACGTTGTACATGCTGCTCGGCACGGGGTTGCCCGTGGTGGCGTCGCTTACGAAGCCGAGGCCGTTCATATATTCCTGGTAAGAACTGTAAGAGCTGTACGAGCCTACGGCGTAAATGCTCTTGTAAGCGTGGTTGATGTTGAAGCTCTTGAACACGTCGCGGAACCACGGCAGGTTGACAAGCCCGCTGTAACGCACCGTCCAATTGGGCAGCAGGCGCGACAGCGCGGGGAATATCGAGAGCGACGAGCCGCCCATGGAGGTGTAGGCCGAGAGGAAGGCCGGTATCATAACGTCGGCGCTGTACTTGCTCACGGAGCCGTGGGCGGGGTCGAACTTCTGCCCGGCAAGGCTTGTGCCGGCG
Organism: uncultured Prevotella sp.; assembly: GCA_944320255.1. GTDB lineage: Bacteria > Bacteroidota > Bacteroidia > Bacteroidales > Bacteroidaceae > Prevotella. Next base: position 1,738 of record CALUGU010000093.1, read on the forward strand.
GGATAAGTGGCGTTGGCGTACTGCGCCTCGACGCGGCCTCGGAAGGCTTCGAGCGAGTTGCAGAACTTCTCGAACGTAGCCGAATGGTAGCCGTTGGTGGCGTCGCCCATGCCCTCGAACGCGCTGCCGAGGCTGATTGTAGTCATAGTGAGCGTTCCGCTCTGCGTCGTGGGCGAGCCGGCGTACATATATTGTATGCTCTTCGACTTTGTTTCAGTCCTGCTGGCGTTGAGGTCTATCTTGAGGTTCTTCACCGGCTCCAATGTCATTCGCAGCTGCAAGTCCTCGGTGAGGCTGGTCGTGGCGGGCGTGGCCACGCTGTCGTTCATCAGCAGCCAGTTGCGTTCCTTGGCCTTGTCGATATAATCGTCGCCGACGAAACCGAACGCGAAGTCGAGTCCCGGCGACATGATGTCGCCGCTGCGCTGTCCGAACATGTCGCCGACTTCAGGCATGAAGCCCGGAAGATACATGCTGTACTGGTTGCGGTAAGAGAAGCTGACGTTGCGCACAAGCATCAGTCCGCGCGCCACGCACTGCGCCGCCTTGTACCACTTGGTCTCGTCGAGCGGAGCCTTAGGCGTGACGGTCAGCTTCAGCGTCGTGGCCGTGTCAACCTTCGAGGTTATGCGTATGCGGTTGTTGTCAACCTTCCTGTACTTCAGCTTGAACGTCCTGCCCTCCTTGGTCTTGGCCCTTACGATGAGCCTCTTGCTGTTCTTGCCGTGCGATACGGTAAGAGTGGTGTCGGGCATGAGGACTATTTCCTTCTCGAAACTACGCTTGTTCTTGGGCAGTTCCTTCCGTTCCTTGTCGCCGTCCTTGCCCGCCTTGGCGTCTTTCGCCGCCGTCTTGCCGTCCTTCTTGGCGTCCTGCCTGCGGCGGGCGGCGTTGCGCCGTGACGTTGAAGAGCGCGACGAACGCTGCGTCTTGTTGAACCGGTCGTTGGCTTTCTTCAGGAATGGCACGTGGTTGTAGAGCTTTTCGAGGTTGAACGTGCCGTTGATGTTGTACGTGCGGTTCATCGTAATCGAGTTGCCGAGCGACGTTCCGTCCTCAAGGTCAGTGCCGCGCGTCCAGTTATAGGTGGCGTTGTAGTTGCCGTCGGCGTTCACCCAGTCGAATATCGGGATGAGGTTGAGCGGCAACTGGTAAGAGGCGTCGAACGTCTGGTTGTAGTCCAACGGGCGTCCGAAGTCTTTTATGCTCGTCCACACGGAGTCTTTCCAAGCCGAATACTGGTCAGGATAAAGGTCTTTGTTTATCGGAGTGTACGGTTCTTCTATCTCGGCGTTGGTACGGCTGCTGAAATTCATGTGCAGGTTCTTCGTCAAGTCCCAACGGATTGAGAAGGCCCTGTTCCAAAGGAACTGCTCGCTGAAAGTCATCGGAAGCTGATTTCCCTCGGTGCTTTCCATGTCGCGCTCCTGCAACTCGTAATAATTGCGCGTCATTTCAGTGTCGAACGTGATGTTCTGCGGCAGCCAGTTAATGCCGAAACGTTTAAGGATGTCAAACCATTTGCTCTTGCTCTTGATGAGTTTCTTGAACGGCTCAAATGGTTTGTAAACAGGTGTGTAGCTGTAATTAAGAGCCCCGCGCCAGTTGTCTTCGTTCTCATAGACCGTCGTTTCGCCGCTGGTGTGGCGGTGGCTGTGGCTGTAGCTGAACGAGAAGTTGGCTGGGTCGTAAGGCATCGGGTGGCGTTTCGTCTGTATTCCGAAGCGCACGTTAGACAGCGAGAAGTTGGTGTTCGTGGTCTTAGTCACGGCAATGCTCTCGATTGAGTCGCGCTCGTGGCTGTTCGCCGTGCCGTCAAGCGCGTCGTCGAGCAGCATGTCCGTGTCGAGCGGATTATACTTCGGGCGTGTCTCCTCCTGTGTTATTGAATAATATAAAGGTGCCGTAACCTTGGCCTTGTCGGGGAAAAACTTGCCAAGCTCAACGTTCGCCGTGAAGCTGTAAGTCTTGTAGTCGTCTTGCGAACGCTCTGCCACGCCGTCCTCGATGCCGCCGAAACCGTCGGTGACAATCTTGCCCGTGGCGTTGAGCGAACCAACGTCTGACAGCTGGATGTTGAGCGCGCCCTGGGCGGCCCAGCCTCCCTTGTTGTCATACTCCTTGAGCCTCAACTCATTGACCCACACCTCGCCCGACTTGATTTCGCCCGAAAGGTTACGCACGCCTATCATCATCGTCTTCACTTCGCCGAGCGTCGGGTTGCCCACGATGCTTATCTTGTTGTTCGGCTTGTCTTCGTCGTAGGCGCTGTAGACGTTGTTGTAAGTTGCCAGGCCTTGCGCCTTGGCTATGTTGCGGGCCTTCTTCAGACTTGTGAACACGCTTAACGGGATGTCGAGCATATTCTCTTCAGGCCACACGGTGCGTGCTTCCTGCACCGAATAGCGCCCGTAAATTCCCGGCGGAGTAAGTGAGAGGGGTATCTCGTATTCGTAATAGTTGTTGCGGTAGTCGCTTCCAAGGCGTATGAACACGGCCAGCTGGTTGTCTTGCAGGTTGGTGGTGTTCTGCTCAAAGGCGTTCGCATGGACGAACATCTGCAACCTTTTGTATTGGCGCAGGTCGAGCGTCGTGTTCTTATAGACGGCCTTGGCCTCACCCGTTGAGAAGTTGCTGACGGTGAAACTCAACGCCTGCTCGTTCTCTTCGGAAAGCTGCGGCTGCGTAGGGTCTTGCTCGCGGTCGATGCCCGGCGGCAAGATGTAGTTCACGGGGGTCTTGTCGTTGTTTTCTTCGATGTTCACCGCGCTTACCGACATTGTTCCGCTTTCGTTCACGGCGGTGTTAAGCGACTGCTCGTAAGTCCTCCATTCGCCGCGCACAAGGTCTAACGTGGCGAAGCGGAGCACGATGGGCTTCTTGAAGTTGGTGAGGAACATACGCATGAAACGCACCGAAGTGAAGTCGCTGATGGAGCCTTCACGGTCTTCAAAGTCGTCAAGCGGTATGCGGAACTGATACCAAGTGGCGTGGCCCGGTTGTCCGTTGCGCAGCGTCGGCGATGTCTCGCGCTTGTCAACGATGTAGTTCCGCCCCACAACGAAGTCTTCCGGGCGCAGGCTTATGCGGTATTGGTAATATTTTTCGTACTCGTTGAGGGTGTAATCTTGGTTGATGTCCTCCACGTCGGGCGTCGTCTTGTACGACGTGTCGTAGCTTTCCGTGCGGTTGTTGCTGTCCGGCGAGTTTCCCTGCGGGTTGTTTATGCGCTTGTAACGGTAAAGGATGGGCGCCTCGATGCGGTCGAAATCAGAGCCGCGGAAATAGTGGTAGTTGTCGTTGGCGGGGTCGTTCATTATCGAATCGAGCTGCGCCTGCGACACCTTTCCTTGTATGGCGTTCAGGAATTCCTGATAAGGACCGAACTCACGTTCCTCCGCATCAGTCAGTCCGTTGTATCCGACATCCTGCAATTCGCGCGAACCGTCGGTCGTGGCGAAGGCATACGTCACCGTGGCTTGCGTCGGTATCTTGCCCCACTGGGTGGTTACAAAACTCTGCGAACCGTCCACAGGCATACCGCTCTCATAGAACTTGCGGCCGTCGCGGAGAATGTCCTCGCTCACTTCGCCGAGGTTTATGTACATATCTCCACCGTAATCGTTGGCGTCGGGCTGCTCGTTTGTATAAATGAAAGGGTCGAGAAGCCAAAACTCGATGTACTCGATGTTGGCTGTCTCGAAATCGCTGGTGTCTAATTTTCTCATCATTCCACCCCAATGACGTTCCGGGTTTTGCAACGTACCGTCATAATTCAGGTTGGGATTGAAATTATACGGGCCGCGCTCCGACGGATAATAAGCCAAGTTGAGGATTGGAAGCGTTGACGTTGCACCGCTGTACGTGTTGTCGTTGCGGTTGGGGAACAGTTCCCTTACATACCATTCACGCACGTAGTAGTTGCTTAGCTGGTCGAGGTCGCTCTTTATGTGCGACGGCGTAAGCGACGAACTGCGGCGCGTGAAGAGCGGGTCGATGGTGTACCACGCCAGCAGCGCGCGGTTGTAACCGCTCTGCAAGGTGGTCTTGTCGCTCTGTTCGGGGAACATCGACGGCACGCTCGAAAGCACCCACGACGTCGGCGAAGACACGTCTATGGAGTTTTCCGTGTTCTCGAAGTCGTCGATATACGATGCGTTGTCTTGCACGCCGGAAGCCTGCCCGGCTATAAGCTGGGCGAACTCGCCGGTGAACGAGATCTGCGAAGGCTGCGTGCAGTGCAGGAAAGGCAGCTTGTCGAGCATGTTGGTAAGCCACTGGCTCTCCTTCTTCCAGTTGATGTTGAAGCCCCAAAGGGTGTTGTTCAGCGGTTCGGAGCCCATCGTCACCTTCGACGTCAAGGCCTGTTCGGAGAGGTGTTGTATCGTTCCGCTTATCTGGAAATCCTTTGAGAAATCATATTGCCAGTTCAATCCGAGGAAGGTTTTTCGTTCCTGGGCGTAGTCGGTGTTGCTTTCAAGGGAGACGTTGACAGCCGTCCCGGCGTCGATGATGCTTTGGTTGAGTATCGTCACCTCGCCGGCTGAATAGTCAACCGTGTAGTCAGAGCCTTCAGTAAGCGTCACGCCGCCCGCCGTAACGACTACGGAGCCTTGCGGAACGTTGTACGCTCCGAGCGAGATGACGTTGGCCAAAGTGCCGCGGAACTGTCCGCTGATTTGGTATTTGTTCTTTTCGGTTATCTGTTTGGCCACGGTCTTCGTCGAATCATACAGCTCCGTGTAGCTGTACTTGCGCGCTATGTCGGCTGCTATGCCCTTGGCCACCAGCGCTGAATACATATCCGCGCCGAAAGGTTCAACCCTGGGGAAGAACACGCGGCCGTTGCTTACGGTGTAGCCGTCAACGTAGTCGAAGTATCCGTTGCTGTTCGCCTTGTTGTTGTTGTCCAGGCGGTCGGCCCCGATGAGCTTTATGATGGTCTGGTCCTTGACCTGTTGTTCGGGTATATAAGATATGTACACGCCCGTGGTGTCACTTTGGAACTTCACGTCGAGCCTGAACTTGTCTTTCTCGACCGACGAGGCGAGGTAGTAGACGTTCTTCATCATCAAGTCCCAGTTGCCTTGCTGCGGGTTGTTGCTGGTGTTCTTGAGCGACTTTACGAACAATGCCTGGTTGACGTCTTGTATGTCCGAGGCGAACTCTCCTACCTGGTAAGTCACTCCGCCGTAAGTATATTCGTAAGCAACGGCGAGCACCTGGTCGGTCTGCAACGTCGATTTAAGCGACACATAGCCCATAGCCGAGTTCAGAGTGTACTCCGAACTGGTGAGCAGGCGCGCGCTTTCGAGCTTCTCATAGTCCACTCCGCCCACAAATCCGGGCACGGCGTCGAGCACGCTGCTCGTCTGGTTGATGTCGCGTGCCGCCGAGTAGCTGCTCACCATCGTTGAATACTCGCTGTTGGCGTTGTTCGACGGCACGGGCTGACCTGTCACTCCCCACATCGGGTTGCTCACCGACGTGTTCTCACCGAGGTCGGTCAGGGCCACGATGTCGCGCGAGTTGGTCGTCGTGCCGCTCTTGTTCGTCACCCAAATCTCAACGCGGTTGATGGTGATGCCGGTCATTACGTTTGGCAGCTGGGACATAGCGGCGTTGTACTTGTCGCGGAAATAGCGCGAAAGGAAGAAGTGGCGGTTGTCCTCGTAGTCGGTGACGTCGAACTCGAAGGGCGTCAGCTGCGTGCCTCCCTTCGACGAGACGTTCTTCGACGATGATTTTTTCTGCGACACTACGGCCTGCAACGAGAGCTTGCCGAACTGCAAGTCGGTGCGGATGCCGAACAGCGACGTGGCTCCGTTTACCAACGTAGAGTTGCTGGGGAACGACACGTTGCCGCCCTCCACGAGCTTTATTATCTCGTCTTCCTTGCCTTCGTATTTCAGCTTGAGGTTCTGCGAGTCGAAGTCGAACGTGGCGTCGGTGTTGTAGTTGAGGTTCATGTTCACCTTGTCGCCCACCCTTCCATTTACGCTCAGGTTTATTTTCTCGTCGAAGTCCATCGTCGTGGTCTTCCTGTTGCGTATCGGCAGCGACGGGTTGTCGATGTTCTTCAGCGTCGCGCCGAAGCGCAGCTCGGCGGTTCCCTGTGTCTTGATGCGCACTCCTCCGGGGCCGAATATCTTTTCGGCGGGGCCGAGATCGAAGTGCATGTCCGTGAACGAGAACTTCTCTTTGCCGCCTTGCTTGATGAGCGTGTCGTTCTTCTGGCGGAAGAAGCGGTCAAACTCTTTCTTCTCGCTCCACTTCCTGTACTCCATCGGGGTCATCACGATGGGCGCCGAGAGATAGCTCTCGCCCATTTTCGAGCCGATGTAGTAACGGTCGAGCGAGTCGTTGTACACCACTTCCTGCTTTATGTTGTCCGGCAGTGTCAGGTCGGCTGCGTATGTGTCGAGGTCGTCGTGCGTCACGGGCACGGTGCGCTGTATCTTCCAGCGCGGGTGGAGCAGCGAGTCGGGGATGGTGTCTTCCTCTATTACAACGTCGGGCTGGGCCGTCACGCGCAGCCGCGCCGTGTCGCGCCGTGCGGTCGAGTCGTTGGCGGCAGCGTTGCGCGCCGTGCGCCGGCGTGTCCTGTCGTCTTGCAGATAAGGCACGGAGAAGGCGTAGCTTGCCGCGCTGACGGCAAACAATACAAACAAAAGTCCGTAAATGATTTTCCTCATCTGGCGTTATTTTAGAGAAGTTAAAGAAGTTAGAGGAGTTAGAGAAGTTTAAGCCATTACCTCGTATTATGTTAGAGAAGTTTAAGCCATCACCATATTATATTATGGGCTATGCCTTATTACCGTAAAATCGAAAGGCTTAACAGCCGTAAAACCTCATAACCTCAAAACCGTAAGGCCCCATAACCTCAAGGCTTCATAGCCTCAAGACCTCACTTTATTTGCTTCAGGGCGAGCTTAACCACCTGCTCCACGGGCAGCGCGGGCTGTTCTTTCAGTATGGCGATGACGACCTTTGCCGACGGCGCGGGGGCGAAACCGAGCATCGTGAGCGCGCCCACGGCCTCGTCTTTCACTTCCTTGTTCACCGGTTCGGCAGCCTGTCCGACCTCAACGGCCAGCCCGTCGCTCATTCCGAGCGCGGCAATCTTGTCCCTAAGGTCTACTATTATGCGCTGCGCCGTGCGCAGACCTATGCCCTTCACCGTCTTGAGCATCTTCTCGTTGCCCGACGATATGACGTTGCACAGCTCCGCGGGCGTCATCTCCGAGAGTATCATGCGCGCCGTGTTCGCGCCGACGCCAGACACCGTTATGAGCATCAGGAATATCTCGCGCTCCTCTTTCGTGGCGAAGCCGTACAGTGTGTAAGCGTCTTCGCGTATGGCTTCAAAGGCGTACAGGCGCACGTCCTTCTTGCCCTGCACCGCCGTGTATGTGTTAAGCGTGATGTTAAGGCCGTACCCTACGCCGGCGGCTTCAACCACAGCGTAAGCCGGAGTAAGTTCGGTCAGTTCACCCTTCACGTATTCTATCATTGCCTGAAAAATTACAATTATACCTTATTTTAAACGAACGCCTGCGCCTTTTATTGCACAAAGCGGATTTATTTAATAAAAAAACAGACACCTGAACACCCACCGAACAAACACCTGACACCCACCCCAGCCCTCCCGAAGGGAGGGAGTTTAATATGCTTTCATAGCGGCGCATCTGGCTTATCTGGCCCATTCGCCCCATCGGGCTTATGCAAAATAATATGCTTTCATAGCGGCGTATTAGGCCTATCTGTCCCATTCGCCCCATCGGGCTTATCATAACAATTTGCGAAAGACGGCAAATCGCATTACAAAAGGGCACAAACGGCAACGCAAAAGGGCATCTTTCGCACTGCGAAAGATGCCCTTTTGATAAATCATTGATTATCAACTGATTACAAAACGCTTACCACGTGATGCTCATTCCGAGGTTCAGGCTGGCGTTGGAGCTGAGCGGAATGAACTCCTTGCTTGTCTGTCCGAGCAGGTGATCCATGCCGATGAAGAAGTTGTAGCCCTTCGGATGGATGTTGAGCACCCAGCCCATGCTTGCCGTAAAGCTGTTCACGGCGAAGTTGATGCCGCCGTCGAGCCAGTTCAGCGGTTTCCAGTTGGCACTAAGGCGGCCTTCAGTCCACGTGTAAGCGCCCTTGATGCGCGTGCTGCTAAGCAGTCCGAAAGTTATCTTGCGGTAAACGGGCAGGTTGTATTCCGCGCCGAAGTTGAGCGTGGCTCCTATGCCCGTGGTGCGTCCGCCCTTGTCGCCGTTGTCGCGCAGGTTGATGAAGTCGGTTATCTGGTCGCCGTAGTTGTCGGCCTGGTCGTC
>CALUGU010000094.1 GCA_944320255.1 uncultured Prevotella sp.
ATCATAATCATGTTCGACCCCATCTCCGAGATTTGCTTCTGTATGCTTCTCTTGCTGCCCTGCCCGATGGCAAGCATCGTGATGACAGACGCGACGCCTATTATTATGCCGAGCATAGTAAGGAACGAGCGCAGCTTGTTGGCGGCGATGGCGCGCAAGGCTATTTTGAAAAGGTTGGCTATGCTCATGCTTCGTTGTCAAGGTTTTTACATTCGATAAAATATTGCAAATTACGCTTCAATCATCCTCCGACCGAGGCAGTTCGGCAAGCGCCTTGGCGGCCGAGAGGATGTTGTCGTTCACCGTGTCGCTGCATATCCTGCCGTCGCGCAGCACGATGTTGCGGCTTGAATAGGCGGCGATGTCGGGGTTGTGCGTGACAAATATGATTGTGCGTCCTTCCGAATGAAGCCTCTGGAACTGCACAAGTATCTCGAAAGACGTGCGCGTGTCGAGGTTGCCGGTGGCCTCGTCGGCCAGCAGCACGGCGGGGTTGTTGACCAGCGCGCGGGCTATGGCCACACGTTGCATCTGCCCTCCCGACATCTGGTTTGACTTATGGTAAAGCCTGTCGCCAAGACCGACGGCCTCAAGTGCGCGCACAGCACGCTCACGACGTTCCTTTGCGCCGACTTCGGGATTATACATCAGCGGCAGTTCCACGTTCTCGACACTGGTTGTCTTTGGCAAAAGGTTATAGTTCTGGAAGACAAAACCAATCTTGCGGTTGCGCAACACGGCCCTGTCGGGCTTCTTCATCTTGCGCACGGAGATGCCGTCCAGGTAATATTCGCCGCTGCTCGGCGTGTCAAGACAACCTAACTGGTTGAGCAGCGTAGACTTGCCCGACCCCGACTTGCCCATTATCGTGACGAACTCCCCTTCGTAAATCTTGAACGAAACGCCGCGCAACGCATGGACGGTCTCGTCGCCGACGCGGAAATCACGGTGCACATCGTGCAGCTCTATGACGGCTTTCCTGCCGCAGCTAACATCTTCTGCCATCGTCTTACTTTTTGTTTTTCTTGTCCTGTCCCGGTCCTTTGGGTTCAAACGGACTTGACTCCTGCGGTCCGTCGCCGCCCATCGGCGGCATACCGGCTTTGCCTTGGTCAACCTTTATCTCCGTAACCACCCGCGTGCCTTTCTTCACTCCGCCCAGCAGTTCGGTGTTAACGCCGTCGCTTATGCCTACAGTAACGGGATGGGCGGTGAACACGTTGTTGCTGAAAGTCCACACCTTGTTCTTTCCCTTGCAGTCTTTCACCTGCGCGTCGCCGATGAGTTCCTTCGTCGGAGTGAAACGCAGAGCCTTGTTAGGCACGCTCATCACGTTTTGCTTGTCAAGAGTGTAGATTGTGACGTTGGCCGTCAGGCCCGGCTTCAGCTTCAAGTCCTTGTTAGGCGCGCTGATTACCACCTCGAAAGTCACCACGTTGTCCTCGGTGTTACCTTCCTGGCGAACCTGCGTAACAGTGCCGTTGAACGTGTCGTCAGGGTAAGCGTCAACGGTGAAAGTCACACGCTCGCCCTCCCTCACTTCGCCGATGTCGGCCTCGTCAACGTCGGCGATGACACGCATGTCAGTCAAGTCTTGGGCTATGGTGAACAGCGTAGGCGTCTCGAAGCTCGCCGCCACAGTCTGGCCTTCCTCCACTTCGCGCGACAACACCACGCCGTCAACCGGCGAAGTAATCGTGGCATAGCCGAGGTTTGTCTGCGCCTGCTGCAGGCTTTCACGCCTTTGTTTCACCTCGTCTTGCGCCTGGCGGTAGGCAAGCAAGGCCGTCTCGTACTCGTCGGCGCTGACAAGTCCTTTCTTATACAACGTGCTGTAACGGTTGTAGTTTGCCCGTTGGTAAGTCAGCTGGCTCTGCGCGTTGTTGAGACTCGCCTTCGCCGTGTTGACCTGACTTACCAGATTGGTCTTGTCAAGCTCGGCTATCACCTGGCCTTTCTTCACCACGCTGTTGTAGTCAACGTAGATGTTGGCCACAATTCCGGACACCTGCGTACCGACGTCAACCGACGTCACAGGCTCTATCGTGCCCGTGGCCGTCACGCTGTTCGATATGTTCCCTTCGCCCACCACGGCCGTCTCGTATGATATTTCGTGCTTGCCCTTGCCGCAGAAGGCCAAGATGCAACACACCGCCACTGCCGCGGCGGCAACTACGCCTATAATGATTTTACGTTTCATAACCATCTGTTTATATCATGTCTAAAACTTCTCCTTTGTAAAAATCGAGCAATTTCAAGTAAAGTATCGCCGTGTACTTGCTCTCCAACCGGCTTTGCTGGGCGTTGAGCAGGGTGGTCTTGGCTGTGGTCAGCTCCACGATGTTCTTCAGTCCGAGGCGGAACTGCTCGCTCAACAGCTCGTAACTGTCCTGCGCGCTGCCCACGCTGGCGTCGGCGGCGCGGAAGCGTTGCTGGTTGGTCGTGGCGTTAATCCAATATCCCTGTATCGTAAGCGCAAGCCGCGCCTTGGCGTCCTCCACCTCGTCTTTCTGCTGTTGCAGGGCTATCTTGGCCTTGTTTACAGTAGTCTTGGTGGTGCGGTTGTCGAATATGGGCACGCTTAGCGTCACGCCTATCGAGCCGCTCAGGTTGCTTTTCACCTGGCTGCCCCACGCCGCACCCGTCCCGGTCATCGTGTTGGTGCCCACTCCGCCGCTCAAGCTGACCGTAGGCTGCCATCCGGCCTTGGCTATGTCAACGGCCAGGCTGCCGCCCTCCACGCCGAGCAGGGCGTTCCTTATCTCCGGGCGTGAAGCCATGGCGCCGGCCAGCACGTCGTCCACCGGCGGCACGAGGGCAAGGGCCTGTCCGTCGGTTGACGAGGGCACGGCGAGGTCGAAAGCCGCGTCATGGTCGAGCCTGAGCAGGTATTTCATCTGCTGTTTGTAGTCCTCAAGCTGCCCTTGCATATTGACAAGGTTGTATTCGTCGGCCGCAGCCTGCGCCTCAAGCTGCGACAGGTCGGCGCGCGAGAGCGAACCCACCTTGTACATCTCCTGCCCGCGCGCGGCGTTACGGCGGCTTATGTCGAGAATCTCCTCGTCAACCTTCACGGCTTCGGCCACATACAGTATCTGGACGTACAGCTGCAAAATCTGTTCCTGTATGCTGTTGATGTCTTCGGCCAGGCTTAGTTGCTCTTGTTCGCCCAATATCCGCTGGCGTTTCAGCGTGTTGCGGTTGGCGTTGCCGTCCCACACCGTCCAGTTGGCGTTAAGCCCGTAGTCGCCAGAATACGTGCCCTTGTCCTCATACGAACCGCCGTCTCCGGCGAAGGGGCGGTAACCGCCTTGGTGGGTGGTTGAGAACGACAGCGAGGGGAACAGCTTCGCCTTGGCTCCCTTGACGTCTTCCTCGGCTGAAAGCACCGCCAGCCGGCCTGTCTTCACGCTGATGTTGTGCTCCAGGGCGTAGTCGATGCAGTCTTTCAGCGTCCACTCCCCGCCGGCGTCGGCAAGCGCAGGGCACGCCGTCAGCAGCATGGAGACAGCCATAATTACCTGTTTTCTCATATTTAAGTAGCTTTATTCGTATTGCAAAAATACTGAGAAAACGATGTCCTGAAAAACAAAATGGATATATGTCGCCGATTAGTAGAGACACATATCCATTTTGTCGATACAGCGCGAGGGGGTTAACATATTTTTATGAGGAGATAAGGAATAAGGGAAAGGAGGGAAGGAGTAATGAGGAAAGGGGTAAGTAGATTACCGTCTTTGTTATAAGAGCATTTCTACTTATTCCTTTTCTCCTTCCCTCCTTACTCCTCCTCTCCTTTACTCCTTACTCCTTTTAACCTCAAAACTGATTGAGCCTTGCGATGTATTTGCCGAGGATGTCAAACTCGATGTTGACTTTCGAGCCTACCCGTATGTCCTTGAAGTTGGTGTGCTCGAACGTGTAAGGGATTATGGCCACGGTGAAAGCATCGTCGGTTGGATTGCAGACCGTAAGCGAAACGCCGTTAACGGTGACGCTGCCCTTGTCCACCGTGAAGTAGCCGCGGCGCGCCATCTCGCAGTCGAACGGATACTTGAACGTGAAATACGTGCTGCCGTCGGCGTCTTGCATAGCCGTGCATTCGGCCGTCATGTCCACATGGCCCTGCACGATGTGACCGTCGAGGCGGCCGTTCATCATCATCGAACGCTCCACGTTAACCCTGTCGCCCGGCTTCAGCAGGCCGAGGTTAGAGCGGTCGAGCGTCTCTTTCATCGCCGTCACCGTGTAACAACCGTCACCGAGGCGCACCACCGTGAGGCAAACACCGTTGTGCGACACGCTCTGGTCAATCTTCAACTCGCCCGCGAACGAGCATTCAAGAGTCAGGTCCACATTGCCCTGGCTCCTCTCTACCGTCTTTACGACAGCCGTTTCTTCTACTATTCCGGAAAACATAATTATTTTTTTAGTTGACAAGTTTACAGTGACAAGCAGACGTTTTTACACAGTGACAAGCAAACGTTTTTGCAGTGACAAGCAGACAAGTGACGAGCAGACAAGCCCATTAGCCTTGCTTACGATTTGTTGTTAATTGTTCGTTACTTGCATTTTTGTCACTTATTTGCTCGTCACAGTGAACTCGTTTACTTGTCACTGTGAACTTGTCTGCTCGTCACTGTAAACTTGTCTGCTTGTTTGCTTGTCACTTGTCTGCTCGTCACTGTAAACTTGTCTGCTTGTCACTAACAAAAGATAGGGCAGGAACTGACGTCCTGCCCTTGTTGTAAAGACCGTACCGGTGATGTGATGAAAACTCCGAGCTAATAAGATTTGAGAGCTCTCCGCCTTTGTAATCCACCGGCTTTACAGCTATGCCTCGCGGCATTGTGGCCCGCCATTAGCAAGAGAAGTCATCTCGGTTTTTCGTTTTTAATTGATGAGTATCCCGATCGAACCGCGTACGGCCTGTTTCTCTCTTTTTGTTGTTGCAAAGATAATCAATTATTCCTAACCACGCAAATATTTGGATGATAAAAATTAAAAACCGCCACAGCGCGCGTCTTGCCGCAGGCGTGCACGCTCCGCCGGGCCGGAGGACACCACCTTATTTATTATGCACGCCCGGCGCGCGACGCATTGAAGGCTTCAAAAAACATCAGCGGCGACAAGCTGCTAACGCCCTGACTGTCAAGGGCTTTGCAATTTGCCGTATTTCAGCGTGCGATTTACGGCTTTCCAGCGTGCGATTTACGGCAAATTACAACGCCGTTTGCCGCCTTTTAAGTTATACCATCAGGCACACGCATATTAAACCCACAATCGGCCATTAGGCTTTAGACTGATTGAGGTTAAAATATGTGCTGAATATCATACGTTATTCAAAAATAAAATGTAATTTTGCGCACAAAAATCGTTCTAAAATGAAAAAATTAGGCTCGAAGAAATTTGTCATCCCGGCTGTGGCGTGCCTCGCCGTGATACTTTTCTTATGCTATTATTTCTTCTTCACGGCAATGACGGACAAGGGCGGAAGCCGCTTTGTCTACATAGACGAGGACGACAACATCGACTCCGTTTACGCCCAGCTGGACACCATCGCGTCAAGCCACGCCCTGGCCGGGTTCAAGACCCTGGCGAGGCACAGCTCTTACGAAGACAACATACGCACAGGACGCTACGAGATAGAAGAAGGCAACAGCGCCTTCACCGTGTTCAGGAAACTGAAGAACGGACTTCAAGCGTCTGTCAGGCTAACCATTCCGAGCGTGCGCACGGCAGACAGGCTGGCTGGTGCGCTGGCAAAAAAGCTGATGGCGGACAGCCTCGCGATATACAAAGCCCTGGCCGACTCGTCAACGTGCGCAAAGTACGGCTACAAGCCGGAGACTGTGCTCTGCATGTTCATACCGAACACTTACGAGGTGTATTGGAACACGTCGGTAAGCAAACTGCTCGACAAGATGGCCGCCGAGAGCAAGAAGTTCTGGAACTTTGAGCGCACGCAGAAGGCAAAGGCCATGGGCTTCAGCGAGGAAGAAGTAATCACGCTGGCGAGCATCGTAGACGAGGAGACGGCCAACGACGCCGAAAAGCCGATGGTGGCGGGGATGTATTACAACCGCCTGAAAGCCGGAATGCCGCTGCAAGCCGACCCTACAATCAAGTTCGCCCTCAAGGACTTTGACATACGCCGCATATACCACAATATGCTGAACGTCAACAGCCCGTACAACACTTACAAGAACACAGGACTGCCGCCAGGGCCTATAAGGATACCGACGGTGGCGGGGATTGACGCCGTGCTCAACCACGTACACCATAATTATTTATATATGTGCGCGAAAGAGGACTTCAGCGGAACGCACAACTTCGCCGAAACGTACCAAGAGCACCTGCAAAACGCTGCTAAATACTCGGCCGCGCTGAACAAAAGAGGAATTAAATAAAGCAGACAAGGGACGAGCAGACAAGCAGACAAGGGACAAGCAAACGAGTGACAAGGATACAGGCAACGGGTAATAAACAGCAAATCGTAAGCAAGGCTGATGGGCTTGTCTGCCCGCCACTGTAAACTTGTCAACTAAAAAATAAAAAATATGACCACAGAAGAAAAGAATACCGAGGAAAAAAAGAGCCTCAGCTTTGTAGAGCAGATGGTGGAAAAAGACTTGGCCGACGGCAAGAACGCCGGACGCATACAGACGCGCTTCCCGCCGGAGCCTAACGGATACCTGCACATCGGCCACGCAAAGGCGATATGCATGGATTTCGGCGTAGCCGAGAACTATGGCGGAGTGTGCAACCTGCGCTTCGACGACACGAACCCAAGCAAGGAAGACACTGAATATGTTGACTCGATACTCAACGACATCAAGTGGCTTGGCTTCCACTGGGCGAACGTCTACTATGCTTCTGACTATTTCCAGCAGCTGTGGGACTTCGCCGAATGGATGATACGCCAGGGCATGGCTTACGTTGACGAGCAGACAAGCGAGCAAATCGCACAGCAAAAGGGTACGCCCACGCAGCCGGGAACGCCGTCGCCCTACCGCGACCGCCCCGTGGAAGAAAGCCTTGAGCTGTTCCATAAGATGAACACGCCGGAGGCTGAGGAAGGCTCTATGGTGCTGCGCGCCAAACTCGACATGGCCAACCCTAACATGCACTTCCGCGACCCGATAATGTACCGCATAATACATACGCCCCACCACCGCACGGGAACAAAGTGGCACGCTTACCCGATGTATGACTTCGCGCACGGGCAGAGCGACTATTTCGAGGGAGTCACACACTCGATTTGCACGCTTGAGTTCGTGCCCCACCGCCCGCTTTACGACAAGTTCATCGACGAATTGAAGATATACAAGGGCGAAGGTGACAACCTCGGCGACTTCCGTCCGAGGCAGATAGAGTTCAACCGCCTCAACCTTACTTACACAGTGATGAGCAAGCGCAAGCTGCACGCACTGGTTGACGAGGGTAAGGTGAACGGATGGGACGACCCGCGGATGCCGACGCTGTGCGGTATGCGCCGCCGCGGATATTCACCCGAAAGCATCAAGAACTTCATCAAGAGCATCGGATACACGAAGTTTGACGCCCTCAACGACGTGGCGTTGCTTGAAGCCGCAGTGCGCGAAGACCTCAACAAGCGCGCCATAAGAGTGTCGGCTGTGCTCAACCCCGTGAAGCTCGTCATCACAAACTACCCCGACGGGCAGACGGAAGAAATGGAAGCGGTGAACAACCCGGAGAATGAAGCTGACGGAACGCACACCATAACATTCAGCAAGAACCTATGGATAGAGCGCGACGACTTCATGGAAGACGCTCCTAAGAAGTTTTTCCGCATGACACCCGGACGCGAAGTGCGCCTGAAGAACGCTTATATCATAAAATGCACAGGCTGCACGAAAGACGAAAACGGCAACGTAATAGAAATCCAGGCGGAATATGACCCGACAAGCAAGAGCGGAATGGAAGGCGCCAACCGCAAGGTCAAGGGCACGCTCCACTGGGTGAGCGCCGACCATTGCAAGAAGGCGGAGGTAAGGATTTACGACCGCTTGTTCAACGTCGAGAACCCGTCGGCTGACGAACGAGACTTCAGGGAACTTCTCAATCCCGACTCGCTCACAGTCATTGACAACTGTTACGTTGAAGACTATGCCGCCGACAGAAAGCCCGGCGAATACTTGCAGTTCCAACGCATAGGTTATTTCATGGCCGACCTTGACTCTTCAGACGGTCATCTTGTGTTCAACAAGACCGTCGGCCTGAAGGATACGTGGTCGAAAATCAACAAGTGAGACACCAATGTCATGCCCGCCAATGAGCCGACGAGGTTTTAGTCGGCTCATTGGCAACGTGATTAACACGCAAACTAACAGAAAATGTCGTATAACTCTGAAGATTATTTCCTGTCAAACGACTTCAAGGCAATACTAAAGAAATTCGAGGAAGCCGAGAACGAAGGAAGGTTTGCCTTGCTCGATTCCGACGAGCTCGTAGACATTGCCGAGTATTACTACAACAACGGCAAGCCTGACAAGGCCGGAGAAATAATCGAAAGAACACTCTCTGTGTATCCAGGAAGCGCCGCCCCGCTATTGTTCCAGGCGCGGCTGGCCTTGATAGAAGACAAGGACACGGCCAAAGCCGAGTACTTCACAGAGATGATTGAAGACAAGACTGACCCCGAATATTTTTATATGAAAGCTGAAACCATGCTGTATAAAGGCATGGCTGACGAGGCAGACACATACCTGAAAGATAGGTTTGACGAAATTGACGACGAAGACAAAGACTACTTCGCTATCGACTCCGCCGCCCTGTTCATCGACTATGGAGCGATAAAAAAAGCCGAAAAATGGCTGAAACGATGCGAAGACACCGACTTGATCGACTACAAGGAACAAGCCGCCCGCATCTCTCTTGAGAACGGGGAATATGAAAAGAGCAAGAAACTTTACAACGAACTCATCGACGAAGACCCTTTCTCAACCCAATATTGGAATTCTTTGGCGTCGTCGCAGTTTTTCAGCAACAACATCGAAGACTCCATACAAAGCAGCGAATATTCAATAGCCATCAACCCGAAAAACGCCGCCGCATTGCTCAACAAGGCCAACGGACTGTACAATCTCGGCAACTACAAGGAGGCATTGGAATATTACAAAAGATACAACGAGCTGTGTCCTGACGATGAAAACGGCGAAATGCTAATCGGTTTTTGCAACCTCTTGCTCGAAGACTTCCACGGTGCCATTGAACATCTCGCAAAAGCCGAGAAGCTGTTACCGCCGCAATCGCCGAGTCTCATCGACGTTTATAAAGACTGGGCGTTCGCATTATGCCGCCTCGGAAGGATGGACGAGTGCATGGAAGTGCTTGACAAGACAGACAAACTCGACTGCGACCACAACGAGATGCTTGTCTACCGTGGCAGCCTGCTTGCCGGAAGCGGACGGAAAACCGAAGCAAGGGAACTTTTTTTCAAGGCTCTCAAGAACTCTGGTTTTTCACCCAACATCTTCCTGAAAATAGCGATAACCGTATATGAAAGCGGCGACTTGGCTTTAGCTTACAAGATTTTCAAGAGCTTGTACGAATATTACAATGGGATGACTGACGGTTACGCATACTTCGCCGCTTGCTGTTACGACCTTGGCAGGGCCGACGAATTCCTGCAATGCCTCAAAATAGCAAGCGAACATTCGCCATCGGAACTTAAGGCTTTGCTTGAAAAACTATTCCCGGAAAGAATGGAACCGAAGGATTACTACAAATATATGTTCGACAAAATTAAGCGCAACGGCAAGATGTAAGTCCAACAACCGACTTGACTTACACAACCACACGTTATAACAAAAAAAACAAATCCGCCAAATGTACAAACACTGATGTACATTTGGCGGATTTATTTTTACTCAATACGGTTTTACTTCTTTTTCTTAAAACCCTTGTAAACCAATACTCCGACACCTGACTTCATCACTTTTTTGCGCCATCATATAGCGCACAATGATAATCAGCGAGTTACGTAAAATTATTGGGT